>NZ_DGUZ01000018.1 GCF_002394865.1 Fibrobacter sp. UBA4297
ACCGGTCTTGTTAAGCGGGTCAACGAACCAAGCCTTTATAAAACTGAGAACGTCACTCCCCAGATGTTTGCTCTGAAAATCAAGGCTTATGCCGAGCCTGCCAATCATGACGGCCGGATAGCTGCTGTAAATCTTTTCGCGAGGGATGTTCTTTTCGACCTTCTTCTTACGGGACCCCGGAATTTTCTTGATGCTGTCATTGGAGAGCGTAAAAACCGCCACTAGTTGGGTCGGGTCTTCAGCAAGGGAAAAACAATAGTTCTTGCAAAGCAGTTCTTCGCTCTGCAAAAAGGCATCTTTTGTGAAGAAATCATCCAAGTCGTTGTCCCCGCACTTGAATGATTTGCATAGGGCGGCCTTGCCTTGAGTATAGAACCCAAAGCGGCAATTCTGTTGGAGAAAGTTCATTACTTAAATTCTCTAAAGTCGGCCTTGGAGAGAATGTCTCTAGCCTGTTCAATTTGCTTGGAAAAATCAATGGAACCGCGACGCTTTTCGCTTTCTTCCATCATGAGGTCAAACCTGTCCGACGCTTCGCCGGTCAGTATCGGTACCGATGCGATTGCTAGTGCCATGATGACCTCCATTGTTGAATTGAACTGTAGTCAATATACATTTTTCCTCGTGCTGGTGCAAGTGGTGAAACTTGGGTCAAATGGCTTATTTGAGGAAAATGAAGCCTTTTGACCGTACTAGAGCAAAAATATATTTCTAGTGTGTCATAAAATGACAAAATGGAAAAGAAACGGAATTTTGTCGTTTTTCACTATGCGTTTTACGCATACTGAGCATAAAAAAAAGGTATTTTGCGGGATTTGCGCATTTATTTATATTAAATGTGAAAATTTATAAGGAACAAACCATGAAACTAAGGACGATTATGACGATGCTTGGTATGGGTGCGGTGCTTGCCGCATGTGATTGCTGCCCGCAGGGCGAGGCAAAGGCGCTTTCGCAGGACAAGGAACTGCGTGCCGTGATGGACAACTTCACGCAGAACGAGGTTCCGGCGGCGACTCCGCTTGTAGAAAAGCGCGAGGTGGAGTTGATTCGCCTGGTGTCGCTTGTGACGCAGCAGTCGGGCGCTCTTTTGCAAGAAGAAGTGGCGACGGCGCTTGCGCAGGGGCTTACTCCCAAAGAGATTCTCGAGGCGATTTACCAGTGCGCCCCCTACACCGGGTTCCCGCGGACGGTGGATGCGGTTGAAATTGCCCGCAGCGTGTTCAAGGCGAAGAACGTGAAGGTGGACGAAAACCGTGCGACGGTGACGACGCAGTCCCGCTTGCAGGCGGGTGCCGACGCGCAGGGAACGCTGTTCGGCCAGACTTTCCGCGACATGGCGAAGAACGGCAAGAGCGGTATGCCGACCATCAATTACTTCCTTGCGAGCAACTGCTTTGGCGATTACTACACCCGCAAGGGGCTCGACCTGAATACCCGCGAACTCTTGACGATGGCGATTCTCGTGAACCTGGGAACGGAGCCGCAGCTCAAGGCGCACATCGGCGCGAACCTCAAGATTCGTACGGCCGAATACGTGGAACAGGCGATTTACAACTGCTTGCCGTATTGCGGTTATCCGCGCACGCTGAATGCATTGCGACTGCTCAAAGAAGCGGTGGCTGAGACGAAGGTCGCTGAGCCTGTCGAAGCGACGGCGGGTGCGGTTGGCGCGGCGGTCGCAAAATCCATGCCGGGCAAGGACTGGAGCGTGTTCCCGGTGGGCAAGCCGAACGACGCCTACGCCAAGTATTTCGTGGGCAAGAGCTATCTCGACATGATCAGCAAGGAACAGGTGGGTGTGGGGAACGTGACTTTTGAACCGGCGTGCCGCAACAACTGGCACATCCATCATGCAAAGAAGGGCGGTGGCCAGATTCTCATCGCGACGGCGGGCCGCGGCTACTACCAGGAATGGGGCAAGCCGGCAGTGGAACTGAAGCCCGGCGACGTGGTGAACATCCCGGCTGGCATCAAGCATTGGCACGGGGCGGCTCCGGATTCCTGGTTCCAGCATTTGGCGATTGAAGTCCCTGGCGAAGGCGGTCGCAACGAATGGCTTGAGCCCGTGAGCGACGAAGACTACGGGAAGTTGAAATAAAATAATTTTCACATGAGTCATTCTCCAAAGGAGAATTCATACAGCCTGCGACTTTTTTATCCGCAATGGAAATGGTGTATAATGGAGAAAATTTATGAAGTTCGCTAAACTTTTATCTTGTGCAATTTTGTGGTTCTCGGCGGTGCCGCTTGCGGCGGCACCTGCGCCCGACGGCTTCGTGCTTATCAAGGGCGGGACTTTCAACATGGGAAGCCCCACAAACGAGGACTGGCGCGTCAACGACGAGACGCTCCACAAGGTGAAGGTCTCCGATTTTTACCTAGGCAAATACGAGGTGACGCAAAAGCTTTACCGCGAAGTGATGGGCGAAAATCCCTCCAGTTTCAGGGGTGACGACTTGCCTGTCGAAAACATCACGTGGCTCGAAGCGGCTCGTTTTTGCAACAAGTTAAGCGAACGCGATGGGCGCACTCCCGTTTACGCTATCGAAGGCGATGCGGTCAGCTGGAATCGCGAGGCGAACGGCTACAGGCTCCCTACCGAAGCGGAATGGGAATACGCGGCCCGAGGCGGCACGACCACGCCGTTCTACACAAAGAAGGCTCCCGGTGCCGACGACGTGAATTTTTACGGGCATTACCCGTATCAAATCGAGCAGAACTATTTCAACGACGAGGTCCTGGAAACACGCCCCGGCGTTTACCGCGGGAACACGCTCCCCGTGGGTAAGTTCAAGCCCAATCCCTTCGGGCTTTACGACATTTACGGGAACGTGGGCGAATGGTGCTTTGACTTTTACGGTGATTACGGTGTTTCTGCGGGCTCGACAAGCGTGGCGGTCGATCCGGCGGGCAAGCCTTCGGGCACAAGGCGCGTGCATCGCGGTGGCGGCTGGAACGATTTCGGTAAGAACCTCCGCAGCGCCTATCGCGGAGCCATGCAGCAATCCAGCAAGAGTTACAATGTGGGGCTCAGACTCGCCATGAATGCGGGTGCAGGCGTCAAGGGAACATTTGTGACTCAAGAAGCGGCGGGCTTTAAGGGCGAAAAGGCGCAAGCGGCGTCGAACCCGAAAGGCACTTCCCGCGCGCTAATCGTTTTCTATTCCTGGAGCGGGAATACCCGCGGCGTGGCCCGCGAAATCAAGAAGCAGACCGGTTTCGACATGGTGGAACTTGAACTCGTGAAGCCCTATTCCGACGACTACAACACCGTCTTGAAGCAGGCGCAGAACGACCAGCACAAACAGGCGCGCCCTGCCCTAAAGAAAAAGCCCGACGCAAAGAAGTGGGCCGATTACGAAACGATTATCATCGGTTACCCCAACTGGTGGGCGAGTATCCCGATGCCTATTGCGACTTTGCTCGAAAGTTACGACTTTACGGGCAAGCGGATTCTGCCATTCTGCTCCCACGGTGGCGGGCGCTTTGGCCAGAGCATCACCGCGATTGCGAAACTCGCGCCCAACGCAAAAATCGGCGAAGGCCTTTCGGTGCATTATTCCGGCGGTTCGAACCTCTCGAAAGATGTGGCCAAGTGGCTCGAGAAAAACAGCGTGAAGACGAAATAATGTATATTCCCTAATATGCCTATTTCCGCCAAAATCCGTATGCCTCTTGATATCGCGATGACGGTCGCGACGCTCATGCTGATGGGCGGCAATTACTTCTTTGAATCGACGGCCGTTCACGAGATTCTGGGCGTGGTGCTGCTCGCTTTGTGGGCGGTGCACATCACGCTGAACCGGCGCTTTTTTCTTTCGTTGTTCAAGGGCCGCTACAACGCATTCCGTATTCTGCAGGCGATCGTGAATTGCGGGATTCTTTTGTGCGCAATTTTCCTGATGGTGAGCGGAATCATGCTTTCGAACCATGTGTTCGCATTCCTCGGAATTGAATCGGGCGCAAACTTCGCCCGCACGGCGCACCTGCTCGCAAGCCACTGGTATTACGTGTTCATGTCGCTCCACATCGGGCTGCATGTGAGCCTGATTGCAAACCGTTTGGGACTTGTGGGTGCATTCAAGTTAAAGACAGCCCTAATTGCAACTCGCGTGGTTACAATTCTTGTGGCGGGTTACGGAATTTACGCCTTCGCCATTCGCGGGCTTTGGAAATACTTGTTCTTGCAACAGCCCTTCTTCTTCTTTGATGCGGAACGCGGCTACGCCCTCTTTTTCGCGGACTATATCGCCATCGTCGTGCTGTTCGCCGTTGCGGTGCATCTCTTTAATGCAATAATTTCAAGCCGACAATCCCGGATAAAATAAGCAAAACGCAAATGGCTTTCGGGATAGAGAAATGCTCCTGAAATAGATAAACGCCCAGGGCGAACGTTCCCACCGTGCCTAGTCCTGTCCATATCGCATAGGCGGTGCCGAGCGGCAGTTTCTTTACGGCGAGCGACAAGAATACGGCGCTCAAAAGGAAACCGATTACCGTGATGACTGAAGGGACTGTTTTGGAAAAGCCCTCCGAGTATTTCATGGCGCAGGCCCAAACCACTTCGAGAACGCCCGCCACAGCAAGCATAAACCATTCCATTTCTTTACCTCCAGGAATCTTTATCTTCAAAGACCTAACGATAAAGAATGCGTGTTCCCCCATTACCCGGTGGCAATAGGGCGCGGTTCAAATTATGGAATAAAGATAGCTATTCTCTTTAAAAAATTCTATCTTACTCACCGATGAAGCCCGTTAAACAAAATATTCTTTCGATGATTGCAGTCGCGTTGTTCGCGATTCTTGCTGCCGTTGTCGAGGGTTCTTTTGTTTACGATTACGGAACCGAAATGGGGCGGGCTTCGGAATATGGCAAGGTCTCCGCCGACAATGTGCATGCCGAAAGTCCGCTGTTCCTGTTGCGGGAATCGACTGCCGAGGCCATGCAGTTTACACGCAGGTCGGGCCAGCAGGTGTCCTTGCGTGCATCGCGCGGCAACGGCCTTCAAGGCTATGGCGGGCGCAGTTCGGCAACGCCCAAACAGGGTACACCGTTTGCGACTAAGATCGCGCGACCAACTGTTTGCGCCCAATGCGGCTTCCCTTTGCCGCTAGTTTATCAGAAATCAAAAGAGTATTACGTTTATACGCTAGAGCGAATGCTCTGTTAGCAAGTTCTTTCTCCGAACACTCAGTCACAGGTAAATTGCCGCGGCCCCTGCCGGGGTGCGCGATTACATTCATTTTAAAAAAGAGAAAGAACATGGAAAACATTTCCAAGATGGAGATGGCTAACGCCCTCTTCAACAAGCCCTATATCAAGACCGAAAAGAAGTTTTTCGGTTTCAAAACCAATGTCACCTACACTAAGACGAATTCACCCGTAGTGGGAACTTGCCTGGACTACAGCCCTACGGAGGGCCAAAAGGTCAAGGAAATTGTCGAGGCTTCTTCAAGCGCCTTGGACGCGGTCGTTCAAAAAACTGGCCATCCAAAAACAGGCGACAACGGTAACTTCCGCCTGAATCTCTGCTATTCGCAGGACCGCGAATTTGCGGCACTGCACCTGCAGCAGTTCTCGGGATTCGAGTACCATACCGTAGGTGAAATCCGTTTTGCCGAAGGTGAAGAAGCGCATAAACTTCTCGCCGTTTTCGTGAAATAAACGGACATGTCGTCAAAAGGCCCCCCTCGGAAAAACGAGGGGGCTTTGATGCCGATGCCGCTATCGCATAACCAATCGCATTAATCGCTTATTTGAAATCAATTCCTTCAAACACGATTTTGTCAACTTCTAGATAAGTTCCGCTTCTCATAAAAATGCTAAACAGACCGATTTCGTGAGAAATCTCTTTCCACTCCACTTGATAGGAGCTTTCTTCAAGAACTTCCCTACCGGGGTGCAAGATGATTTCATTCCAATTTTCAGCCGCTTTGGCCTTCCATAACGATTTTTTAAAGGTATTTTCTCCAACTTCACGGTAATGTTCCAAAGCGATATTCAATTCACAGTCGCCTCTTACCGTAAGGCGAATCGCCGTGAGATTGCTCAGGTCGAAAAATCCTGTATCAAGTCCTAGATGAGTTCCGAGCAAAACGAAGCCTGTATCTATTGCGAATTTAACAGCGAGATACTTCCCATGATCTTTATCTTCTTTTAATACGGATGAGAAACTTTCAGCACTATCAGGTATTGCAAAATTCGCTTTGCCAACAGCATTAAAATACCATCCGTAGTTAGGATAAGTTTTAGCGAGGTTATTCAAACTATCTCCATCGTCAAAGTCTTCGAAAACATACTCAACAGACTTTCCTGGAACAGGAACGAGCGTATCTGCGGATTCATTTGGCGCAAGCGCCACTTCTGCGATGGTCGAATCTCCAGCAACAATAGTAAAGGACCCTGCCGGCACATGCGCAAACACATACTCGCTACCGAAGCGGTTTGCAAAATAGGGGGTCGATTCCAGTTGAACATTTTCTAACAAGTCTTCGATTTCTTGGGTCGAAACGCCAGTACGTACAATGAGCGAAGCCGAAGGCAACAATGCAATTTCCTGAACCGAGGTATCTGCAAAATCGACCGGCGACCAACTCATGAATGCGGAATCTTTGCCCGCAAGGGCTTCTACAAAACAGCCTTGGTCTGTGCAGATGCCGAGTTTGTCATTAAAAGAAACTCGTCCGCTTGAATCCGAAAGGGCGCTATCAATGACCGAGAAGGCATCTTTTGAATACACCTTCATTTGTGCGCAAGCGAACGGCTTATTTAAACTGTCAACGACGTTGAAGGCAATTCCATTTGTCGTTTCACTTGTGGCACCTGCGGTGTTGCTTTCGGAACACCCTAAAAACAGCGACAGGCAAAGCATGCCGCAAAACGAAAGGTAAACCGATGTTTGTATACTTTTTTTCATCGTTCTTCCTTTTTCATCATCGGGAATAACTGAAAATTTAATTGATATACGCTGTCGCAAATTTGCGGAGGCATCGCATTGACAACGTTTATGATAGCTTTTCGTGTCTTGGCGAGGATTTCGCGTATCTTTTCTATTTGTTGCGAATCAAGCGCCATCGTAAGCGTACTGATATCGCGCTTTTCTTTGGGTGTGTTTTGGATGGATTTGCCAGCCAGATCCGCGATACTGCACTGATAGTCGCTAATACAAGCGCTCAGCCAGTGTTCCATAGTCTTGAGATGAGCGTCGGTCGGAACCACACGACCATCCTTGTTGGCGCGAGCAAGTCCGAGCTGCAACAAAGCATCGACAGCATTTTCCACCTGCGAGGCGGAAAGCTTCGGAATGCAACATTCTCCGAGAGCGCCTGCATCTTGCGGACCGCGGTAATCGAACACGTCAAGCGCAGAGCGAATCATCGGATAATACCATTGTTGAAAATAGCGATAGCATGCCTCATCAAGTTCTCGGCTGGCTGCAGGTCGCATTTTTTGAAGAGTCTCGAAATGTCGACGAACGTCCTCGTCGTTTTTAGCCTTGCTGTAAGCAATCATTTCACGGAAGTATTCTGCCTTGGCATCTTTGAAACGAAAAAATTTAACGAAAACATCTATACATTTCGGAGAAATATGGCGTTTCCCCTGCATTATTTTCAAAAGCAGACTTGCATCCATGCTAACCGCAGCAGCAAACACTCGGTAACTGAACGAGGGATCCAGTGATTTTTCGAGTTCATAGAACTCCTGCAAGAACTTGCGGTAGTCTGAATAGTCATAGATGTTGATTTTGTTTTTTGCAAACATAAAGCGTCTCGCCAGATATAAAAATGCTCTACCTAAAAATCGTTTCTTTCACAGGCGTTTCATAAAAAAAATATACAATTCGTAGACATTTTTGTCCACACCATTCGAAAAAAATAATTGATAAATATACTTGGGGAATATAATTTCGTGAAATGGAGGAACCCTAATGATTAAAAGAAAAAACTTCCTTATTTTGATTCTTGCTCTTTCGAGTATGGCATTTGCAACTAAGTACGAAGCTGAAGCAGCGACTCTTTCCGGAGGAGCAAAAAATGTCAACGCATCCGGAGTTTCGGGAACGGGTTATGCCGACTTGCAAGAAGGTAATATTTCTTTTAATGGTGTCACCGCACAGAGTGCGGGCAAGTACCAAGTGACCATCCATTACAAGGCCGGAGATTTCAAAGCAAATTACCTAAAAGTAAACGGCGCAACCGCAGGCACCATCGACTTTAACGCCACCACTTCGTGGGCGGATGTCACGACAGTCGCTACACTTAAAGCCGGGACAAACACAATCTCTATCGAGAAATACTGGGGCTGGATTAGCGTGGACTATATTGATGTCGAACCTTATCAATCCTCCCCTTTCAAAATATCCGCAACACCGGTTACCCCGAACGCCACCGAAAGCGCTGTCAAGCTCTACAGCTTTTTGCGTGAAAACTTTGGCAAAAAGACGATTAGCGGCATGATGACCGGAGACATGAACGGTTTCTCTTTGGGTGCCGATTTTAAGACGCACGACGATGTAAAATACACATTCACTCGTACGGGAAAGTACCCGGCTCTTGTTGGGCTTGATTTCTTGTTTGCGAGCGGCCCGAAGGCAAATGAAAGTTGGAACAAGGAATACACGGACAAAGCAATTTCCATTGCAAAAGGCCTTTGGAAAGCGGGCGGCATCCCTGCATTCACTTGGCACTGGAAAGATCCGCTAGACAAAAAAGATGCTTTCTATATTCAAAGTGCAGCAAACGGAGGCGAATACACCGATTTCGATTTCTCTACAGGTTTCAAGCCAGGCACCACTGAATGGAATACCGAAAGTGCTGCTTACAAAGGAATCGTAGCCGACATTGACCTCATCGCCGATTACTTCCTTGAATTGCAGAAAGAAGGTGTAGCGGGAATCTTCCGCCCCTTGCATGAAGCTGGCGGAAAGTGGTTCTGGTGGAGTATTAATTCCGGAGAACAGTTTGCAGCCCTCTATCGCCTCGTCTATGACCGCATGGTCAAAGTCAAGGGTGTAAGAAACATGATTTGGGTCTATAACCCTGAAGGAAGTACCGTAAACTCTTGGGATCCGGGTAGCGAATACTATGATGTTCTCTCCATCGACATCTACAATAGCGCAAACGACCATTCCAGTAACGCAAGCGCCTTTGACAAATTCAAAAACGCATCAAAAAGCACGAAAATTATAGCCCTCAGCGAAAACGGCCCCATTCCCGATGTGAACAACATGCATACCGACGAAGCCGTATGGAGTTGGTGGATGCCGTGGTACAGCACCTGGAGCGGAACTTGGCCCGGCCAAACAAAAGATGGTGTATGGAAAAGCAACATGAATGACGAGCGTATCATTACTCTCGAAGACATGCCAGGTTGGGACAAGTACATAGCAATAATCAAGCCTGACACAAGTACCACCAGTATCGCAACCATGCCACGCATGGCCGGGACTGCAACCACCGTCGGGATTTTTGACATGAACGGTCATTATTTGGGCATCAGCATGCGAGAACTTCCGCAAGGGCACTATGTTGTACGTAGAAAGATTCAAGGACACATTGTGAATACGGTGTATTTCAAGAAATAAAATTATTGGGCGGCGTAACAAAAAAAGCATTACGCATTCACGCTAAATCGGATGTCGAAAACACGACATCCGTTTCTCATTTCACCATCGCCTTGACAAGCTGTTTCTCATTCCCTAACAGCGGATACTGTTCTACGACTTTCCCGCGTTCCATGCGTATCACGGATTGACAACTATTCAAAATAAATTCAGGGTCATGGGTAATTACGAGCAAAGTTTTTCCGCTTGCAGCAAGCTTTTTAAGCGTTGCAGAAACAGCAAGCATTTGTCTATAATCAAGGCCACTTGTCGGTTCATCGAAAACAACAATTTCGCAGCCGCTTGAAATTCCGCTCGCTACAGCGACACGCTGTTTTTGCCCGCCCGAAAGCGCCATCGGATGTTCATTCGCATATTGCTTAAGATTGAGTCCATCAAGAATTTCAAGAGCAAGTTTTTCATTTTGCGGTTTCATGCCCAGCAAGACTTCATCCAGAACGCTTTCGGTAAAAAGCTGGTGGTTCACGTCTTGCATAATTAGGTAAGTACCACGTTTGCGTGCTGCACGCTTTTGATGCCAGCTTCCCTGCAAGCCGCACAGCACTTGGGCAAGCGTCGATTTGCCAGCACCGTTATGACCTATCAACGCTGTAATTTGTCCGCACGGGAGCTCAAGATGGTCAATATCGAGAATTGGATGCTTGCGATGGTAAGAGAAAGTGAGATTGCTAAAAATAATAGATTGCTTCGCTTCGCTCGCAATGACGTCACAAGGCTGGTAATCCCGTCGCAATTGTGAACACGAGAGATAATGGATCCTATCGCCTTCGGCTCCAGGATGACTTCAATCTGTGATTTGCCGTCAGCTGTTTTGTACAATAAAATATTTCCGATAGCTTGAGAATAGGTTTTACCCTAAAACCAGCCCAAAATTGCACCGTGGAATTGCAAAGTAGCTAGAATAATTTATATTAGGGAAGATTTCTAGCTAGGTGGACAAGATGTTAAAAACTGCTCTTCGGTTCGTTTATCTTTCTATTTTCTCGCTCGCAATGTTGCAGGCGTGTGGCGATGATAGTGGAAGTTCCAGCAATCCGAGTGATTCCGCGTATGAATCAGACCTTGTTGTGGCGACATACGATGACCTTCCGGTGTGTTCCTCCAAACGCGAGGGTGCAACAGCTTATGTGAAAGACGAAAAAACCGCTTACGTATGTGAAAACGGTAATTGGAAGGATGATTCAGAGAAGGACACTGAACCTGCTAAAGTATCTAGTAGTAGCAAAGCTAAATCTTCGTCGTCTTCGAGTAAAAAGACATCTTCGTCCTCTTCTGTCGCTCAGGGCGATGCGAAACAATCCAGTTCTAGCGAAAAGACAGGGAAGTCTAGCGGCAGTGTGAATGCGGATTCGTCGAGTTCGGCAAAGTCTTCGGCAAGCATCACACCTTCATCGTCATCCTGGAGCGAGGCGATAGGATCCAGCAGTAGTTCTACGAGGTCTTCGAGTTCTAGTGTCCAAAAAAATTCGTCCAGCAGTGAAAAAGCGAAGTCTTCGTCGTCGAAAGATGAAAAGGAAATCAAGACATCGTCGAGTTCGGTAAAGTCGGAATCTTCGTCTTCTGTTGAAAAGCCTCAGTCGTCCAGCAGTGAAAAGGAGGAATTCTCGTCATCAAGTGAGTCTAGTAGCAGTTCCGTAGAGGTGCAGCCGACATCTAGCGAAACAGAGTCAAGTTCTAGTAACGGTGAAGACAAGATAAATTGTTCGGCACTCTTGGAAGGCAAAACGGGTTGGAGCTGGGATGTGCCGAAGGAATGCCGTTTCAATCCTGATATTGACTATGGTTCCATGACCGATGAACGTGACGGTAAGGTTTATAAGACGGTGAAGATTGGCGACCAAACCTGGATGGCGGAAAACCTGAATTACGCCGACAGCGTGAAGACAGCAAGCCTTAAGGGCAGGAGTTGGTGCTTCAACAAAGTGGCGGCAAACTGCGACGTGGCCGGTCGCCTTTACAGATGGGCGGCGGCAATTGATTCGATGAAATTGGCGAACGATGTGGATAACCCGCAGAATTGCGGCGACGGCATGATTTGTACCCTGCCTGCGAGGGTGCAGGGCATTTGCCCCACGGGCTGGCATCTACCCAGTCAGGCGGAATGGAACGTCCTGATCACGGCGGTGGGCGGTCAATCGACCGCTGGTAAGGTTCTCAAGTCGCAGAGCGGCTGGAATAGCGACGGCAACGGTGGCGACGGCAACGGTACGGATGCCTTCGGGTTCAGCGCCTTGCCCGCCGGCTTCAGGACATCCGTCGATGTCAGATACACCTCCGATGGCGGCAACGTGAACTTCTGGTGTTCTACTGAGGGCGATAGCAGCGCCGCGTACCGCATGTACATGGCCCGCAACAGCAAACAAGCGACCCTGGGCTCCCGCTACAAAGACTACGGATTTTCAGTTCGTTGTCTCAAGGACTAGCAATGAGGCGAGTGCAGCACAGAAATGCTTGCATTTCTCATTGTCGAGGCATCTGCACTACGAAGGGCTCTATCAAGCGCCAATCATCGTCTTGATAAGTCTTTTTTCATTTCCGGCAAGCGGATATTGCTCTACGATTTTTCCGTGTTCCAAGCGAACAATCGACTGGCAAGAATTCAAAATAAATTCAGGGTCATGGGTAATTACGAGCAAAGTCTTTCCGCTTGCAGCAAGTTTTTTAAGCGTTGCAGAAACAGCAAGCATCTGCCTATAATCAAGGCCACTTGTCGGTTCATCGAAAACAACAATTTCGCAGCCGCTTGAAATTCCGCTCGCTACAGCGACACGCTGCTTTTGCCCGCCCGAAAGTGCCATCGGATGATTTTCCGCATATTGCTTAAGATTGAGTCCATCAAGAATTTCAAGAGCCAACTTTTCATCTTGCGGTTTCATGCCGAGCAGGACTTCGTCCAAGACGCTCTCGGTAAAAAGTTGATGGTTCACGTCTTGCATAATTAGGTATGCGCCGCGTTTGCGTGCTGCACGCTTTTGATGCCAGCTCCCCTGCAAGCCGCACAATACTTGGGCAAGTGTCGATTTGCCAGCACCGTTATGGCCAATCAGTGCTGTAATTTGTCCGCATTGAAGTTCAAGACGGTCTATATCGAGAATCGGATGCTTGCGATGGTAAGAGAAAGTGAGATTGCTAAAAATAATAGATTGCTTCGCTTCGCTCGCAATGACGTCACAAGGCTGGTAATCCCGTCGCAATTGTGAACACGAGAGATAATGGATCCTATCGCCTTCGGCTCCAGGATGACAGACTGAATTCAACATTTTCAGATTCATGCAGCGCAGTCCGAGGCTTGCCGCATATTCTAGGCCTTTGGCTTCGAGTTCCGCAGGCGTCCACTCTTCTGCAATTTGCCCGTCTTTCACATAGCAAATTCTGTCGGCGACATCACGCAAATAGTAAAGGCGATGCTCCACGATAACGACCGTCTTCCCCGCCTTTTTCCATCGCGATACAATTTCCTTCAAATCCGCAATCGTCTTGAGATCCAAATTCGCAGAAGGTTCATCCAGCACAAAAATTTCAGGCCCCGTAGCAGAAACAGATGCGCACGCAATTTTCTGTTTTTCGCCGCCCGAAAGATTAAAAATGCTACGGCCCAGCAAATGCTCTAAATGAAATTCCTGAACAACATTCTCCACGCGCTGTTTGATTTCTTCGGGATCCATTCCCAAATTTTCGCAACCAAAAGCAAGTTCGCAATCCGTATCGATGTTGAAAAATTGCGAACGCGGATTTTGGAAAACAGAACCCACGACTCTTGAAATTTCGGCTAGCGTCATATCGGAGGTATTCTTGCCACCGAGCAACACATCGCCATCCATCGTTCCCGAATGGTAATGCGGAATCAAACCGTTAATGAGCTTTGAAATCGTCGTCTTCCCGCAGCCCGACTCCCCCGCCAGCACAACACACTCGCCCGAACGAATTTCCAGATTCAAGTTTTTGAGAATCGCATCGTCAAGGGAATCAGAGTAAGAGAAGGAAATGTTTTTTAGGGAGATGTTCATAAGTTGGGAAAGACAATTAAGATGGATTGCTTCGCTACGCTCGCAATGACGTAACAGCACTAATTACGGAGTAAAAACATTACAACAACTACAATACAATAAGCGCACACAACAAAATCCGCCCAGCGGAATCCAATCGTTGCAATGCAGGTGCGTTTTGTTTCTGCCGAGAGCCCACGCGTCACCGCAGCAATCGAAAGTTCATCACCAATTTTCGTAACAGATACCAAAAGCGGAACCAGCCGATATTCAAGAAACGCCACTGGACTTTTTAAAGTTCGCAAACTGAACAAGCGAATTCCGCGCATTCTCATGGCATTGCCAATCGCACGGGATTCATCATACACCGTCGGGAAAAATCGAATCATCACAATCAAGGGTATCGTCACCTTGTTCGAAACATGCATTCGCGACATGCATGCCAAAAATTCATTGACCTTGGTAGTTGTTATCACATAATAAAGCACAGCGCAGGCCGGCATAATACGGTACATCAAAAACAACGACGCAAGAATTATCGTACCCGAGGTACCAATATCCAATTTTTTCACAAAATCAAAGAAAAAGCCAGCAGTCAAATAAACAAAAAAGAAAGCGCAAACAAATTTCCATTTTTTTTCAAGCAATAGCAAAATAGATGTCGCAACAACCATCAACAAACTATAGAATAGTGGAGCGGTAAAAACCATGCCGTTTGCCACCACCGCTAATAACAGTTTTGTGCGCGGATCTAATGCAAACGCAAGATTCCTAGATTGCTTCGTCACTTCGTTCCTCGCAATGACGCCATTTTGCAAGTCCGATGCGTTCAAAATGCTTTTTCATCATGCGACGAGCAATAAAGCCACCCACCACAGCACCTGCGGCACCAAATCCAAAAAGACCAATCAAAGGCCAATAGCTGCTAGAAAGCTCCGCCAAATGAGCAATATAAGCCTTATCACAAATAGAACTGCAATACGCCAAATATTCTTCGGTCGAAGACCAAAGTGGAATCATCATCGAAGAAGGTACAAAACTAATCATCACATTAGCAAGCAGACATCCCACAAAATTCTTGTGGAACAGCTTTAAGCAAAGGCCCGCCAAAACGCCATACACCACGCAAAGCAAACCAAAAGAAATTCCGTGACCAGAGATTGTCATGACAATTCCGAAAAGCGTGCAAAGTAGCACACAGCAAAGTAAAGGTCTTTCGACTTTCGAAAAGAAAAGGAATAGCGGGACGCTCGTCACCAAGCTCACTACGCATGTGGAAACCACAATAAACGCAGGAATAAAACCGATACTCGCTCCAAGTCCAGAAAGAACAAGGTAAAGTGCACCAAAAATGCCCACGTTCACGAGGTCACGCACCAATGTATTCGAAGATTTTTTACCAGTAGTTCTCATAGCCGCCAAAACTTGAAAAATCTCACAAAAAAAGCTACTCCATTTAGACGCAGTTTAGCCCCGCTTAACTTTTCACACACATACTATATCAACCCTTGCTCCTAACGCGTCCGATTGGAGTAGAAAAGCATAACGTGTTATGTTATTTTCGGGCAAAATTTTGGGGAGGAAACATGCAAGTTTCTCGCGTTAATAAAGTTTTCGCCCGTCTGGGGCGTTTTCAAATCAAATTCCGTTGGCTGATTTTACTTGTAACAATTCTTGTAACTTTCATTGCATGTCTCGGGCTTCCGCAACTGCAAATGACCAGCAGCGAAGAAGAATGGTTTGACGATTGGGATAAAGTCAAAATCGACCAAGCGCACTTCAATGACATTTTCGGCAGCGATGACGGCTATATGGTGATGGTCCGTGCTAATGATGTTTTTGCGCCCGAAGTTTTAAGCGCCATCGACCGACTTTCAAAACGCCTCGAAAATGAAGTCCCTTACGCTGACCGCGTCGTTTCACTCACGCATAACTTATCCATCCCCATCGCAAATGATGAGGGCTTCGAAGTCATCGACCCATTCGAAAGCGGCATCCCGACAGATTCAGCACAACTCGCCGCCAAGAAATCGCTCATCATGAGCCGAGAATCGCTGGTAAACAACATCGTCTCTGACGACGCCAAAGAAACATGGGTCATTCTCTCGTTGAAATCATACGAAGGCGGCATCGATTTCGGCAAAGACAGCATCGCACCTTTCGCCCGCAACGTCATCCTCTCTGACGAATTCAAAAGTGACAAGTTCGAGATGCTCCCAACCGGCATGAGCTACACCGAAATGGAAGAGAACGAAGTTATCTCGCGTGAATGCGCCATACGCATCATCTTCGGCTTTACCGTCATGCTCGCATGCCTTATTTTATTCATACGCTCTTTGCGCGGAGTCATCGTCCCCGCCATAGCAACCGTCGGAGGAATCGCCTCAGTGCTCGGCGTAAACGCTTGGCTCGGCATCATCGGCGATGAAAGCATGGTCGCACTCCCCGTACTTTTGGGCATGGCGCTTTCGGTCGGCTATTCCATCCATTACATTAATTCATTCCGCATGCACTTTAGGCGCACGGGCAACCGCCGTGAATCTGTGATAAACGCCGTCGAAGAAACAGGCTGGCCGATTCTCTTCACTGTTATCACTACCGTAGCCTCGCTGATTTCGTTCCTGTTCGCAGGCATCCGCCCGATCCGCTGGATTGGCGGCATTTCAGCAGGCATCGTGTTCATGGTTTATTTATACGTCATCATCTTGATTCCGATTCTCATGAGCTTCGGTAAAAATACAAAGCCCGACCCAACGCAAGTGAAAACGGCAGGCGCCACCAAGGCCGACATTCTCTTTGAATTTTTCGGTCGCAAAGTTTGCAGGCACAGCGGCATCATCGCCGCAATTTCCGCCGCCATAATGTTGTTGCAAATTCCAGGCGTGATGAACATCGATGTAAACATGGACTACACAAAAACGATGGGCGAAAAAATTCCGTTTGTCACAAGGCTTATGGACATGCTCAGCGGAAAACTCGGAAGCCTTTACGATTTCAACGTGATGGTCGAATTCAACGAAAGCGACGCGCTTAAAAATCCCGCCAACATGAAACGCATCGAAGCCCTCGAACAAAAACTCGGCACGCTCCAGCTCGCAAAAATTTCAGGCGACAAGCCCCGCGTGCAATCCGTAACGCGACTTGTGAAAGAAATGAACCGCACGCTGAACAGCGACAGCACAGAATACTACAAAATTCCCGACGCGCAGGACATGCTCACGCAGCTGCTGTTCCTCTACGAAATTTCAGATGCCGACGCACTCTTTGAACGCATGGACGAAGACTACAAAACAACATTTATCCACATAGAACTTTCCGGATACGAAGCCAAGAAAATCGTAGAAGACCTCGATTCCGCAAAATCGTACGCCGCGCAAATTTTCCCGGACGCCAAAACTTCAATCGTCGGTGAAGTCGTGAACTACGCCGAAATGAACGGCAAGCTCGTGAACGGACTATTGCGTTCGTTCGGCGGTTCATTCGTGATTATCGCCATCATGATGATTCTCGCATTCGGGAGCATCAAGGCAGGCCTCATCGGCATGATTCCAAACGTGGCCCCCGTACTTTTAATCGGTGGAGTGATGGGCTATTCGGGAATGCCGCTTGACATGATAACAATGATCGTAATGCCGATGATTTTGGGCATCGCCGTTGACGATACCATCCACATGAACAACCACATCAAATTCGGTTACGAACGCACGGGCAATTACAAAAAAGCGCTGTTACTCTCTTACCGCGAAATCGGAAAGACGATGGGCATGACGACATTCATTCTCTGCGCAATGTTCTTCGTGTTCATCTTCAGCCCCATGGGCGCATTGCACAACGTCGGATTACTCTCCATCATCGGCCTTGCCGCCGCCCTCGTCGCCGACTACACGCTTACCACTGCGCTTGTGTACGTCACCAAGCCGTATGGAAAAGAGAAACGAAAGAAAGCTTAACAGGACGCACAACCGTTCGCGAGCATCGCTCGTCAGCATGTCATGCCCGCCTTGAGCGGGCATCCCCATCTAAAAAATCGCAAAAAAGGTAGCCTTTCGGCTACCTTTTTGTAAACATTTTGAGTTTTTTTTCGCTTTCGATTCGAAAAGCTCCGGTCTTCACTTTCCACAAATTTGTTCTTCCGTAAGATTGAATCTACGAACGAGAGTCTCTAAGGGAACCCCATCTTCATAAAGTCCCCTAGCCGTTTTAAGCATTTCTTCTTCAGCTTTTTTCCGTTCTTCGTCCACTTCTTTGCGAGCTTCAGCAAGCCTTTGACGAAACACATCACCGGCACTAACAAAGCCGTATTTTTGTCCAACACTTACAAATGCCATATCCAGCTCCTTGAGAACACCTTCATCAACGTACTCTTTCAAATATATGTTTATTTTTTGCAATAGACAAGACGCCTCATTACGGTGCATTTTTCGCAAGGAATCATGGAATTGAGGCAAGACCTCTAACAGCTTTTCCTTATTGAACGCATACTTCATTGCGACAACGCCCATTCCAGTTGCAACGTCTTCGCATGTCAAACAGTCGCTATCGGGTATATCCGCCATATTCACAAAAGCGCAATGGAAGGGCAATACAGAACCACGAAAATACTCCGGATAACCCTCTTCAAGTCTCTTAAGTGGATTCCAATTTTCCCGTCCATTATAAAAGATAATTGCCATCGTCGGAATTCCGCTAAATGCACGATTCTTATCATAAATCTTCATCACAGAATTGACATAACGAGCAATCTGATCAAGAACATTTGGATCCCGTCCCGATTTATGTTCTAACAGAATTCCAACCAAAATCGGAGCACCTGTCGACACATTCACACGAAACGCCAAATCCGCTTCACCCGTATCGTCAACCTCTGAATACGAATCTGGAATACGGACAAGAGTATCCATATTTATAGTCGATATGAATTCGCCAACATCAAGATTTACTTTGCCAGCAAGTTCCAATAGATTCCTAAGATGTCCAACATCAGAAAACAGCCAACGGAAAAACGGATCGTGGATTCGCCTCGTCGCATTATTTTCTTCGCTCATATAATTCCTTTCTCAAGAAGAGAATCAACACAAACACCTGAGTAAAAACTCAGACTTCATTTAGCAAAGGATATAAGAAAGGATATAAATAACGATATAATAAAAATCAGCCACATTTAATCGGCTGAAATCAATGTATAAAACTAAACAGATAAAAACAAGAGGTCAAAGAGTTTTTCGTTCATTTTGCAAACAACCGTTTGCAAAAGATTCTTCAAGCATCCATTTAACCTTTTACGCAACGTACAGAACAAGCATTTTCTTGACTAAAAAAAATAGTAATATAGATTCTTTACATCATCTTTGTACATACAAAGCGACAAACAACGCAAGAATCAACATTCCTCAATAATTACAACCGAATAAAATCAAAAAAAATATTCCCTAAAGCAAAGGGAATACTTAAATCAAGAAGGAGATTCCCGCTCGGAGGCGGGAATGACAGTTTTTTCGGGCATGACAAAAATTTGTGACGATTACGACACTTTCAGCTTTGTCATGCTTTTTGCACAGATGCCCATAGTCGATACGTTGTGCAAGAATGCAGACGTCGTCGGAGAAAGCAGGCCGAAGAATCCGCCTACAAGCAAACTTGTATTGAACGTGATGATAAAGCGGTAGTTTTTCATGATGCGTTCCATCAGCTTTTGGCTCAATAGGCGCAGTTCCACGAGGTCTTCGAGATTCTCGCGACGGAGCGTCACATCGGCGGTTTCACGAGCAATGTCACTGGCATCGCTCATGGCAACAGAGACATTCGCTGCAGCAAGAGCAGGAGCATCGTTGATGCCGTCGCCCACCATAATCACGCGCTTGCCTTCGGCCTTCATGCGTTCCACATAATGGTGCTTGTCTTCTGGCAAGACCTGCGCAAAGAACGTATCGATTCCCAGATGTTCCGCAACACGTTCTGCCGCATTCAAGCTATCGCCCGTCAGCATCACCACATTCTTGATGCCACTTTCACGCAGCCCGCGAATGGCATCCGCAGCTTCTTCACGCGGAGGGTCGCCAATGCAAATCGCACCCGCCAACTCGCCGCCAATGCCCAAGTAAATCACGGATGCGGCACCCGCCTGTTCGTCAATAATCGCTTGGTTCGCTTCAGAAACATTGACCTTTTCGTCTTCGATGACAAAGTGCTTGCTTCCGATAACCACGCGCTTGCCCTTGAGCGAAGTTGCGATACCATGCGCCACGATGTACTGCACATCGGCATGTTCTTCGGCGTGATTGATATTGCGTTCCATTGCCGCCTTGACAATCGCACGAGCCATGCTATGCGGGAAATGTTCCTCGATGCACGCCGCAATTTTCAAGATTCGCTTTTCGGAATATTCGCCGAACGGGATAATCTTTTCGAGACGCGGTTCTGCCTTCGTGAGCGTCCCCGTCTTGTCGAACACAATCGTATCGGCAAGCGCAAGCTCTTCCAAGTACTTGCCGCCCTTCACCGTCATGTCCATATCCGCCGCTTCTCGTAGCGCAGAAATCACAGAAATCGGCGTTGAAAGCTTTATCGCACAAGAGTAATCCACCATCAAGATAGAAACCGCACGCGAAATATTCTGCGTCAACAAGAGCGTAAGCCCAAAGCCAAGGAAGCTAAATGGTACAATGCTATCCGCCAAATGTTCCGCACGGCTCTGTACGCTAGCCTTCAAGTCTTCGCTACGGTCGATCAGTTCCACGATTTTCTGGATTTTCGTATTGCTGTTGACCGCATGGACTTTCACGAGAATTGCACCTTCTTCAAGAACGGTCCCGGCAAAAACGATTCTGCCGGCAGTCTTCATCACCGCCTTGGATTCACCCGTCATCGTCGATTCGTTTACAAAGGCTTCGCCTTCAATCACGCGACCATCCACAGGAATCATGCTCCCGGAACGGATGCGGACCAAGTCATCGACCTGGACGTCCTTCATATCCACCAATGTATCCACGCCGTCTTTTACGACCCAGACCTTATCGACCTTGACAGCGAGGCTACCCGTCAAAGCCGTGCGCGTACGCGCCTTGGTATAATCTTCCAGCAAGCCCGACACGCCCAAAAGGAACATGACCGTACCTGCGGATTCATAATTTTTCTGGAGCAGGCTAGCACCAATTGCAGCCCCATCCAAAACATCGACGGTGAGCTTTCCGCTCATGAGCGTCGAAATTCCGCGAGCCACATAGCGCAACCCGCGAACCACCGTAATTGCCGTGCGAATCGGAAGCGGTAAGAACCAACGCGACAAATAGCGCCTTGCAATCATTCCCGTGAGGCTTGCTTTAAAGCCATCGTCCAAAGCTTGCAACTGGTATTCCGTTTCGCCATCGCATTCAGGCAATTCTTTGGGGTTGAGTGCACTTACAAAATCAAGAATCTGCTTACGGCTCGTCTCGAAATCGCCCGCCTTGGCGGAATATTCAAAAAGGAGGCCGCCATTGACGCTACGCACCACAACACTTTTAACGCAAGGCTCACTTAAGCAAGCCTTGTGAATGCGCGCTTCATATTCACGTTCAAAAGCGTACGCCCCAGCACGCAAGCGAAGGCGACCCGGCTTATCGTAAACGATTCTGAATCTCATAAGCTTTCGCTTCTTACTTGTCGAGACCTGCTTCTGCCTTGGCGTCGTTGCAAATGTCGCTAGCTTCGTCCTTCATGTCCTGGAATGCGGCCTTGGCGTCAGCAGTGAACTTCATGCCATGAGCAAGTCCCTGAACAGCGAGTTCGCGGGTTTTCTTGGCCTTGAGCACTTTCTTTGCAACTGCGGAACCCACAGCACCAGCAATGACAAGCCAGAATTTTTCATTTTTGAACATAGACATATCATTCTCCTTATTAAAGAAAAATCAGCGGAGCACTTGCTCCGCATTTAAAAAATAGATACTCCCCTCTCCGTCTGCAAATTACAAATAAATTAATTACAAAACCTTTACAACCCCGCTCCTCAGTTAAGTTTCACGAGATTGACGCTAACATTGTTAGTAAACTTCTAACAATGTTAGACTCTCTAATTTTGTTAGAGAGTCTAACATCTCATGGATCATCGAGACTCAACAACTACGAAAGTGCAAGAACCTTACCGAGTTCACGGCACTTTTCCTTGCCAGCATCATCCGGAGCGCCTTCAATAGCGAGTGGATCATCAACAATAACAAGGCCCGCATTTACAGCATCTTCTTTCCACGGATTCATCCATTCGCCACCACCCCAGCCGTAAGAGCCGAACAAAACAACCTTCTTGCCCGAAATTTGCGTTTTCAGCTGATCATAAAGCGGCTGGAATTCACTATCCTCAAGTTCTTCGGCTCCCATCGCCGGGCAACCCAAAGCAAACTTGTCAAATTCCTGGGCCTTATCGGCAGAAAAAGCAGACGTATTGAAAAGCGTCACATCGGCACCTGCTTCCTTTGCGCCAGCAACCACTTCATTCGCCATAACTTCGGTGTTACCCGTACCTGTCCAGAAAATAACAGCAATTTTGTTCATTTTATGTTCCTTTTGTTATCGGTTAGTTTTCAAATCTTTTCTGTCATGCCCGCCTCCGAGCGGGCATCTCCTTTCATCAACTTGCAACTGTCAACTGCTCTAAAGTTTCACCAAGTTCAAATCGTTCTCGTAAAATCTTTTGGCATTTTTTGTATACTTCAAAAATATGCATGGAATTCGGCACGTCGTTATAAACCTTCCAGCAACCAATCAACTTGTAATTTTTACCGCCATACGTAATAAAATCTTTCACATCGTCAAGTGGGTAGCCCAAAAACACGCCCACTTCGTGCGGAAAGCACACCGAGCGCGTCATGCGAACCTGAAAAAAATTCAATAGCGATTCAGCATCAAAGCAACTGTAGCCAAAACCTTTCAAAAAATTACGTACTTCGCAAGAGCATCCCAAATTCTGTAAAGCGCTATTCCGATAAACATAAATAAAATAACGTCCACAGCGTTCAGCAATCACGCGAGCAATAACGCCCTTAGGGTTCAACGCCTGATTCCAACGAGCAAGGATATTGCAAAGTAAAACACCATCCGCAACATCAACACAAAAGAGATTGCCCAACTTGTGCCCCGCAAGTGTCGGGGCACATTGTCGAACCAAGCAGGAATCAAGGTTTCTATCCATGAACAACCTAAGATTTAGTATAAAGTCAAAAATCCCGCCGTTAGCCTTCGCCACGGCGGGATAACCTATCTAGCATATATGAGGTAACGAAATCTATATGCTAGCCGAGCTTCTATGGCAATAGTCTCTGAGATGTATTTTAGAATTTTTCATTCTCTATCTCAACTCCAAATAGACTCAAAACAATCCTTAAAGTTAGATTAATCTAATAAAATTTGTCTATACAAAAATCCCGCCCACGACATGCATCGGAGCGGGAAGTTTTATCCTATGGCAAAATCTTAGAATGCGAACACAGTTTCGAGACCGAAGCCGAGGCCCGTGTCATCGCCAGCGTCGTCACCAACAGGGATGTCGAGCTTAGCAAAGCCAGTTACTTCAAGGCCTTCAACCGGAGTGAAGTAAGCACGGACACCTACGTTGAACGTAGAAAGGTCATCGTCCTTATCAAGAGTGTTCGTATGGAATTCCAACGGGAGGCCAAGAGCGATGGCGTCGTTAATCTTCACACCCGGTTCGCCATAAACGAAGAAGTATTCAGGAATTTCTTCGCCATGGACGGTCGGATGCTTGTCGTCGAAAATTGCATAGAGCACAGAAGCCTTGACATTGAACGTGCCGAGATCAAGAGCCGGTTCGAAAAGCAATGCGTGAGTTGCCTTTGGAGTCTTTTCGCCAAGGGCATCAATATGTGCACCGTAAACGAAGTGGAATGTGAAAGCATCGAACTTCAGGTTAGCATCAAGACCCGTGTGCAATTCATTGTGCTTTGCTTCCTGATAAGATTTGTAATCAAAGAACGGACGCAACACATGTTCGCCAAGGCCGAGTTCGTAAGCGAGGTGGAGGTCATAGGCAACACCTACGCATTTTTCTTCACCTTCTTCTTCAACACAAATCTGATTGTCGTTGTCGCCGCGACCAAAGCCGAGGCCAAAAACAAGTCCGTTAAAGTCAATTTCAAATCCTCGGATATCGTGTTCAGCCATACCAGCGGCGTTATCAGCCGGGTCGTCATAATCGTAGAAGTTGAGGAAGGCGCCTTCCGAGAAGGTCAAGTCACCGAACTTCACGGCAAACTTGTCATTCGGAGCATACTGGACAAATGCGCCATTGTAAATAGCAGCCGGGTCCGTCGTTTCACCATCAGCTTCCAACTGTGCAGATGCAGACCACTTTTCATTAAATTTAACATCTACGTTCAAATCAAAAGTAGAAGCGTAGCTATGGCTCTTTTTGTCTTCATTAACTACGTCGCCCGTATATGCATCAAATTCTACTTCACCAGAGAACTTGACTTCCGGGCCCTTAGATGCAGCTTCAGCTTCCTGAGCGAGTGCCGGAACGGCAAGGATAGATGCAGCAGCAAGACCAAACAAGAGGTTGGATGTTAAACGAGTCTTCATTTTTCACTCCTATGACGGATTCTTTTGATTTTTTGTAACACTCCGTCAAGCGTTTTACATTTTGTGTTACAAAACTCTAGGCTTTTCGCCCTTTTTACTCTTCTTAAAGCAAAGAGCGTGCCAATTATTTTTCAGTTCGTTCCATTCAGAATCATTTTTTTCTGCGCCCATTGTTAGTTTCTCCTATCTTTGTTAGTTTAGTCTAATTAAGAGCGTTTAATTAAGGGCTGGCAGGTTTCGGGCCTACCAGCCCTTAATAATGATTCTTGACTCAAATGCAATTAGTCTTCGAAACGCCCTTTCTTATTTGCGCTCATACCAAAGAGCTTAAGGAACACGAATGTTGCCACAAGCACGATGATCGAGCTTACAATCCAGAATACATTGCCACCGACCGGCACCTGGTAGAGGAGCACCGCGACAGCCCAAGCGAGGATTGTCTGTACCACAGCCATCAACACACCAAGTCCAAGGCCGATTTCGCGAACCACGACACCCATCGCAGCAAGGCACGGCACATAGAGCAAGATGAAGATGAGGAATGCAAACACCTGCCAGTTAAATCCATCGACCGGGTTTCCGTTCTTGTCCGGGTTGTGGAAGTAAGAGCGGAGGTTGGCATAGATGTCAGCCGTTTCGCTCAAGTCGCCTTCTTCGAGAGCGCCGATTTCATCTTCGCTCAGCGTGAGGCCTGCGGCGGCAAGCTTTGCAAAGACTTCTTCGCGAGCCTTGTCGGCACCTTCATCTTCGCTGAAGGTTTCGATAGAAGCGTATTCTTCGCAAGTAATCGCTTTTGCATCAAGAATCTTATCAAGCGTGACCTTCTTGAGTTCTGCGGCATTCTGCGCTTCGAGTTCACCAGAAGTTCCGAGAATGTCCGTGAGAGAGCCGAAGACTTCACTCAAGTTTTCCGGAATCGTGCCGAGAGCTTCCTTGAATGCACCGAGAATATCCGGAGCACCACCTTCTTCCTCTTCTTCGGCAGGGCATTCGTCCACGCCAGCGATGAGGGGCTTTTCTTCAGCGACCTTTTCAGCAGCTACTGCACTGTCTGCAACAGCAGAGTCAGCAGCGACTACATCACTTTTCTCGTCTTTCGTCTCTCGTCTTTCGTCTGCAATGGGGCGTTGCGGGGTGTCCCCGCTAGAAGGGGTAGCGGACGCCGCGTCAGAGGCGGGAGCGAGGGGAAGGCTTTCCCCTTCAACCACTCTTTCGTCTTTCGTCTTTCGTCTCTCGTCTGTAACAGCATCGCCAGGGCCAGCCATGGAGTACAACGAGTTCATCGTACCAATCACAGCTTCCTTAGCAAGGAGGCCAGTGAAGAGCGACACAGATGCAGGCCAGTTGTTCGATTCCACACCGAACGGTTCAAAAATCGGAGTAATCGCCTTGCCAATTGCAGAGAGCAAGCTGTTTTCGGAATCCCCATTGCCCGCAGTGAATTCCGTTTCCGTCTTAATCTTGGATTCGTCAATCACGACACCTTCAGGGATCGGCACTTCCTTTTCGTCCTGCACCATGGCGTAGCCTTCTTCGCTCTTCACGATTTCGGTCTTTTCGCCATTGATTTCGGTGTAGAGTTTGTCCACAAAACCAAAGCTGTTGAGGAAGCCAAGTATTGCAACCGCAATCGTAATCACCTTACCGGCGCGAATCACGTAGTCACGCAAACGGAGCCAAGAGTGGATCATGAGCGACTTGAACTTCGGCAAGTGATAAGGCGGCAGCTCCATCACAAAGTTGCTAGCCTCACCCACAAACAAGGAGCGACGAAGAATCAAGCCGTACACGATCGCAAAGAGAACGCCCGCGAGGTAGAGGGCAAACACGACCGTTCCTGCCTGCGTTCCGAAGAACGCTGCCGCAAACAACGCATACACCGGGAGGCGAGCGCCGCAGCTCATGAACGGCACAAGGAAAATCGTGAGGAAACGTTCACGCTTGGATTCAAGCACGCGAGAGCCCATAATGCCCGGCACGCCGCAACCAAAGCCAACCATCATCGGCACGAATGCACGGCCAGGCAGTCCGAGGAATCGCATAAAGCGGTCCGCAACAAACGCCGCGCGAGCCATGTAGCCCGAGTCTTCCAAGAACGAAAGGCAAAGGAACATGAAGAAGATGACCGGAATGAACGTCGACACCGTCTGGATACCGGCACCGATACCGTCGGCAAGAATTGCAGACACAAAACCCGGTGCATGGAGCACATCCGTAAGCAAGTAGCCAAGGCCATCCACAAAAATGGCGCCAAACAGCACGTCAAAGAAATCAATGAAAGCAGAACCGATCGTCACTGCGACCCAGAAGACCAGGTACATGACCAAGAGGAAAATCGGGAGAGACGCCCAGCGGTTCAAAAGCACAGAATCGAGCTTGTCAGACCAGGTTCTCTTAGAACGGTTCGAAAGAATCGTCTTACCTGCAATTTCGTGAGCCAAGCTGTAACGTGAATCCGCCATCGCAAATTCGCTTTCTTCGCCGAGAATCTGCGTGACTTCGGCCTTGTTAATCTGCACCTTGGCTTCGGCAAACTTGTCCGCATAGCTCTTTTCGTTGCCCAAGTACATGAGCGAAACCCAGCGGGCATCCGCATCCAAAAGCTTTGCAACCGGCTCAACCTTCGGTTCCAAATACTTCACGGCATTTTCGACATTCTCACCGTAATGGATCGCCTTAGGAGTCATCTTTTTGCCAGCGACAACATGAGCCATTTCGCTGATGAAGTTCGTGATGCTTCTTTCGTTCACGGCAGAAAGCGGAATCACCGGCACACCGAAACGTTCAGCGAGGATATCCAAATCCAAATGCAAGCCGCGCTTTTCCGCGATGTCGATCATGTTCGCCGCAATCACCATCGGGATCTGCATATCGACAAGCTGAGAAGTCAAGAACAAGTTACGTTCAATGTTCGAGGCATCAATGATATTGACAATGAGGTCCGCTTCGCGAGTGAGCAAGTAGTCCACAGCGGCACGTTCGTCTTCGGCATTCGCGAAAAGCGCATAAGTACCCGGCAAGTCCACCACGCGGATATGCTGGTTACCGAGTTCAAAAAAGCCTTCCTTCTTTTCGACAGTCACGCCCGGCCAGTTACCAACACTCTGGCGAGCACCCGTAAGGGCATTAAAAAGAGCCGTTTTACCGCAGTTCGGGTTACCGGCAATTGCAATAGTAAAAAGCTTCGGAGCCATTAGACCCTCTTCAATTTAAGAACGTTCGCTTCTTGTCTGCGAAGCGACAAACGGTAAGAAAGAACACTCACCTCAATCGGATCACCGAGAGGCGCAATCTGCAAGACTTCAAGCGTTACACCACGGACAAGTCCCATCGACAAAAGCTTGGACTTGTAGCGGGCATCGCCCTCATTGTAGCCGACAATTTCAACCTTGTCGCCCTTCTTGAGATCCGAAAATTTCGGTTCCAAATTCCACTTTTTAGTTTGCGACTTACCGCCGCAACCACAATTACAACTCATACATTTCCTTTATTAGATGGCTTTACCTTTTTAGCCAGCGGAGCCATACCCGCTGACTTCATAAAATCTTCAATCTTTCCGAGAGTCTCAGCCGAAAGGATATGCTCCATACTGCAAGCGTCCTTATCCGCAGCGCCTTCTGACACACCAAGCTTGATTAGGAAGCCCTTCAAAAGAATATGCCGGTTGAGAATTTTGGCGGCCATCAGCTCGCCTTCTTCCGTAAGTTCAACGCCACTGTAAGGCTCCTGAGTCACAAGTCCCAGCTTTTTAAGCTCCACCATCGCCTTCGCAACAGACGGCATTTTCACCGATAGAGCCGCAGCAATATCCCTCACGCGGGCAATCCCGTTCGCAAGGCGCAGCATGTGCACCATCTCCAAGTAATCTTCCAGACTCTGACTCAGCTTCGTATGTTCCATTAGACGCCTCCGATTCAGGCCAAATCACAAAACATTCGTGCTTAAAATTCGTTAGACAAGGCTAATATAGTTTTATACAGCTAATTAGTCAAGGCTAAAAATATTGAAAAACAACAACTTTTTTAGATATGGCTAATTTTTAGGGGCGGAGGCGCAAAAAGAAAAGGGTGAACTTTGACGTCCACCCCTTTTTACTTTTAAAAAGGAAGAATTTTTCGATTAATAGTAGATGTAAGGAATCTTAAGTTTGCACTGAACCCCGATGTTACCACGATCGCAACCACCGCCATCAATCTTGACATACACGCGGGCAGAATCACAATCAATGAATTTGCAACCAGCTCTTCTAAAAGCATCGGTCACATCTATATAACCATGCTCCTTCCCTCTTATCGTCCCGTACACATCGTCACGAACATACGCCGTATTGTCAATTATAGGCACATTTGCAGCCTGGAAAATAAATTTACGAGGAACTTCAATTTTTTTACGAAGCTGAAGCTCGGTTTTTCCAGCACCCCGACCACCTTCGTATACGGTGAGAGTCAAAGCGACGATAAACGAGCCATCATTGAAATTTACAGGTTCCACACAAACTCGCCATCCTGTAGTCTTTCCGCTTTTCGTGTTAATTTCAGTATCCTGTTTTCCCCCATTCAGTTCATTATAATTCACACAATCATCTTTTCCACGGTATTCCGCAAACGGCAAAATCATCGTACCATATTTGCAATCCGCAAAGGCAACTCCATTATCCCTATAGTATTGACTAATGGCATTCTTTACCATAGCAGCCGTTACAGCATGGCCTGCCGGAATAATCTCATAAAGCGGAACAATTGTTCCCGGGACAAAATCCGAGAAAACAGGATCCTTGCAAGAATCTACCCACTTTTCATACTTACTTTCATTGCTCGGGTCCCTGGCAAACATACTTCCGTAGCCAGTATTACCACCAACAACGTTAACTTCAACCTTAGAATTTTCTGTTTCAATGTCCGATGTATTGGTAGAAGTTTCTTCCGTCAACACAGAGCATGAGCCACCGGTTCCTCTAGGAGCATCACCAGTTTTATCACCAGCCGGCTTTGCCGTATTTTTTGCAGAACTATTTTTTTCTTTTTCAATTGCTACAGCCAATTCCTTGATGACTTGTGCGTCTGTAGCGTTTTCAAGTTTTTCTTGTAAAACTTGAAGATGTGTTTTTGCAGGAGCTGATTTTTTCTGAGAAGGCAATCCCGTTGTGCTAAATTCAAAGCTGGTCGATGTAGAAATACTTGTTGTTGACGTTTCTTTAGAAACAGAACGGTCATACATGTAGTTATAATCTGCACGATAACCCATATATACACCCATCAATACATGGGTGCCGTATTTTTCAACAATTTTAGCAGCGCCAATACGATCCAAATCCTTCAAGAAATTAGGGTTAAGGAACGCCGCAACAACAGCAGAATCTGGATAGCCTTCAATTTTATACATCTTCTGACGCATAGAATCACGAGAAGTCTTAAACGCACAAGTTCTTGTTTTACTGGTGTTCTTTTTGGAGGTAATCGATGTTTGATGGCTCAACGTCGCTCCAAACGCACTTGCAGAAGCCTTAATTTCAAGTTTCTTGGAAACATCAGAAGTATATTCTTCAAAGGTTTTACCTTCTTCCACTACAGAAGTAGTTTTATTAACCCTACTTTCATTAATTCTTCTGTATGTATTCAACGCTTTAATATCCATCACCGGATCTTTACAACCATCAACACAAGCATATTCACCTACACACATGTCATAGCCATGTCCAAGGCAATCCATCACTTCATCGGATATTGTTGAAAGTACACTATTCGTGCCATACGTTTTGGGCAAAGTCCCTACAGATGAAGCCTGATCATCAACAACAGTAACAGTGGTTTCTTCCGTAACGATTTGCAAAGGAATGTTCAAAACACCCTTAACACCTATATTTCCGGCTTTCGTAAGTTCATTACCACCATCATCAATCTTGACAAGAAATTCACCATAATTAGTCTTTAAAGGAATCCATGATTGAGGCCTGTTCGACGGAGCACGACCACCATACCATGCAGGATCCAACTTTGAACCCAAATCAATAGGATACCATCCATGCTTATTATCTTTTGTATTGTAGTAATCCGTATAAAAGGCTTCTGGACAAGCAATCAGTTTTGGAGTTGCAACTGTTGTAATTGTAGAATTGCCTTTGCTTGTAACGCTTCTGGTATTCAATCGAGCAATATTGATGTCTTTCGTTGCTACAAAGTAAAGACAATCACTATTTTTACCGGGCTTTTTAAAATAGCTTGATTCCCAAACTTGATATCTAACGGTCAATCTAAGGACATTATTATTGACCTGGCTCATATTAGCCGTTGCGCTGACAATAACCTTGCCGCCATCACCGGTTTTGATATCGCCATCGCCCAAATTGCAGTTGTACTTATAGACCTTAGCGTTACCCACGTTTCCGCGGAAATCAAACGTTTCAGTTAACGTGAGCCTACTTGGATATGTTCTTTTTGTTGTCGTTGTACTCATTTTTTTCCTGGATCTGTTATTTTTGCAGCTATTTCAAAAGATCAGCAACCGATCCTTTAATTGCCTTTTTGCATAGCCGCCTCTTTTATTCAACTTGTGAATAAAATTTCTATAACAAAATTACAACAAAAAGAACACAAATAAAAAAAGTAAAAAAAACAATACACAAAATATATGCAAAACGATATAAAACAAATTATCAATACAAACTAATCTACAAACCAAATGCAGTTTTTCAATCAAAGTATTTTAAATTCAAAACAAATCAAACATAAAAATTCAAGACAAAATCAAAATAGTATAACTTATTAAAAATACAATCACTTATCACATACATCATATTGATATCTATTTTTTACACACTTCCAAAAACAAACATTCAAAACACAAGCCTAGTCCCGCGAGGGGCTAGGCTTTCTAGATTCTGAAATTTCAATCAGGACGACAAATCAAGTAGACTGCGCGGCACCCGGCGCGACTTTTTCCGGCGCATTTTCCTTTGTATTCCCCGTTGCATTTTCAGCACTTTTGCCCACTTCCGGTGAGACTCTAGTGCGAGCGTCATATAAATCTTTGGAAATGTGCGTAAACGCTTCGACAACGACGGGGTCAAAATGCTTGCCCGCCCCTTCGGTGATAATCGCCATCGCCTTTTCGTACGGGAATCCTTTCTTGTACACGCGTTCGGCGATAAGCGCGTCAAAGACGTCGGCAACGGCCATGATTCGCGCGGAGAGCGGGATTTCCTCGCCCTTGAGGTGTTCAGGGTAGCCCGAGCCATCCCATTTTTCATGGTGATAGCTAGCCATTTCGATAGACACGTTCAAGTAGCCCGCATCGAATGTGTCGCCAGCATCGTGCACAATCTTCTTGAGGATTCGCCCGCCTTCTGTCGTGTGGCTCTTCATGATGGTAAATTCTTCGTCGGTGAGTTTACCATTCTTGTTCAGAATCAAGTCCGAGACCGCGATTTTACCGATATCGTGGAGCGGTGCTGCCTGTTTGAGTTTGCTGATGTAGCCATCGTTCAAGACGCCCTTGAACTTGCCTTCGGCACGCAATTCCTTCGCAATCGCTTCGACATATTCAGCGGTCTTTTTGATGTGGTCGCCAGTATTCTTGTCACGCGCTTCGACGAGTTCTGCGAACTCCGTAATCATCACGTTCTGCATTTTCTGGATTCTAAGAACCTGGTTACGCACCTGTTCAATAAAACGCCGTGTATCCTCGGTCATTGAATTGAAATGGTCATACAGCTGGCCAATTTCATCACTCGAATCGATTTTAAGATCATTAACATACGCAACGGCATTCTGAATTAACGAAAGGTCCAGCCGTCCCATTTCAAAGGCCATCGCAGTACGCATTGTCGCTCCAGAAATTTTCATAGCCGCATGAGACATTTTGTCCACAGGCGCCACAAAGCCATGTTTCATCACCTCGATAATTACCATCATAATAATCAGCGAGAGCCCAAAGAACAGCGACAACAGCTTAATAAAGAATATCGCTTCGTCACGCACGATGGACTCCATGGAAATGTCCGCGGCCACGTAAGCAACGGTCTTTCCGGCGGCATTTTTGATGGGCCTATACACCGTGAGGAGCCAGCCAAACTGGTCATCCGAAATAATCGGCTCGACTTCCTCGCCGTTCAAAAGCTTCGGCAAAAGCTCTTTAAATGACGGGTCAAAGGCAACGACATCGCCCGGTGCGTTAGCCGGCACGCCTTCGGTATCGAGGTCAAAAACCACATGGCAGCCATCAGGCAAAATTTTGTACACATATATATACTTTGTCTGCGAGAAACTTTCTCGGATGCCTGAAAGAACTTCGCGCGTGCGCTGGTAGCCTTCGACCTCGTAACCCCGAGCCAGGTAATCATCCACCTTTTCGGCATCGATAGCGATTGAAGCCGCTTCGGTCACTCCCCTTGCGATACTCACAAAGTTCTTTACAGAGTTATCGCGGTACAAGAAAAAACCAATCGTACTCGCAAGCCCGCCCAAAAGCACCTCGGCCACAATCACCATAATCACAACCTTGTTCAGCAAGGAATGGCGAATTGTTTTTTTATCCGAAGAAAATCCCCTCTCGGCATTTTTTTGCAGAAATAGCGGAGCGTCTTTCAGTGCATTTTTGATACGGCTTGGGATATAGCGGTAAACAAGCGCCGACAAAAGAACAACAACGCTTTTATCAAAAACATCGATTACAATATCGGCAACGAGTTGCGCATTAAAGCGGTTCCAATGCAAAACATCGTGGAACGCAATCGCAAACGGAGCCGAAATTCCCTCGCCAAAATTGAATCCGTACAAAGCGTAAGTAAAGATGGACCCTATGCCTCCGCCAATCAGCGCAAAAAGCAAGATGACAACGAGCAATTTCCAAATGTTGACAAAGAAACCGCGTCGGAAGAGAAACGTTGCAAGAGTCGCAATCAAGATGCTCAAGACGCCGTAATACATGGCGACCGGCTCTGAAATTCCGTTGATGGCGTTCACGCCAAAGCCGACGATGACTGCAGGCAGGTAACCGCCAAGCATGGCTGTAAGCACGGTGCCGATGCAGTCCAAGAATAAAGGAATTCCGAAGAAAATAGCAAGCCTTGCAGGGATAACGTTCAAAAGCAAGCCAACGGTCATCAGCAGAAGGATGTTCCTAGACCGCGAGAAAAACTCCCTTACAGCGCCCCACTTTCTTTTCAGGCTCAGTTTCAATTTCAAAACATACTTTCTCATACCCAAATTCTTCCTTTTTACTTACATAAAATAAATAAAAAAAAGAAAGCCCGCGCGGAAGCGGGCAACAAAAGATCAAAAAAAAGATTAGCGGTATTCGAATTTGGCCTTGAACAAGTGCTTACAGTTGTTGTAGTCGTTGCCCCAATGGTCCGAGGCCCCCGCAAAAACGTGGATGCCAAGGTCAGCAGCCCCTGCCACCAGGCGGCTCATGCCGGCAATGCGCCAAATGCCACGAAGGATATCGTCAGCTTCTTCGCGAGTAAGATCCGCCCCATCGATAACGCCCTTGCACATATAAAGTCCATCGTGAATGAACGGCGCCGAATTGTACACGTCGTTGCCCTCCTTGATGCTCGGGACAACAAACCGCGCAAAAGCCGGAGCAGAAGCACCATCCGTCATAAAACCGCGCTTGAATAGGCAAGTCATCAAAAAATCACGAGTCTTGCCATCGGCCTTGGTGTAGCGCGAGCCCTTGACGTACACGTAGCGGTTGAGCTTAAAGAAATACATTTCGCCGTTGCCGTCAAACACCAGCGGAAAGTCAATCGTGACATCGTCCACGGTAATGGAATTGCGTTCTTTTTGCAGATAGGTTCGACTCTTTACCTTGTCGATATACATTTTTAAGTTAGCCATAAACTCCTTCACAGTGCAACGCTATTGTGCACACGAAGTAAAAGATATAAAATTTATTCAGCATGCAGGGCCATTTTACCCGTGCATTTGGGGATTTACAACGTTGTGCACATTTTCAAGGTAATTCTTCAGCGGAACCATTTTATCGCTGAACACTTGAAGATTTTCGTCAAACGGATAATCGTTCACCACGGTCATGGTAGTTATATCACCGTTTTCGCAGACGTAATCCAAAATCTGGTTCAAAAATTCCAGCTGGTCCGAATTGAGCACATTTCCATCGAGGAACTGGTTGAATCGTTGCAAAGCGATTTTGGATTTGTGTTTTTTTAATAGAGGGTTCATGAACGACCATATTCATTACCGGTTAAGTTAAATATATCCTTTTTAACTCCTTCTTGAAGTTTGCGAAGAAGCTTTCCATGCAGGCATTGTCGTAGGGACACCCCGGTGCGCTCATCGAGGGCGTTATCCCGTTCTCCGAGAGCATCGTGCGGTAGCCCATGCTACTGTACTGCACGCCACGGTCGGAATGGAAGATAAGCCCATCGTGATGGCCGCGTTGCATGATGGCATTGGACAACGCGTGCTTGACAAGTTCGGTATCGATGTTCTTGCTCACGGCGTAGCCCACCGCCTCCTTGTTGCATTGGTCCAACACCACGGCAAGGTACACCCAGCCAAGCGTTGTCTTGACGTAGGTGATGTCGCCGGCCCAGACGGCGTTCAGGCTGTCGGGATCGAACTTACGCTGCACTAGGTTCTCGCTGTACATGGAGTCGCATTTGCCCTTGCGGTAGGGTTTTCATTTCCTGAGTGTGACTGGATAGAGCCCGTTCTCGCGGCATGATGCGGCGCAGTTTGCAGGGCTTTCCACACCTTTACCTCGACACACTTGTCATGGAGTGCCGCCTGCATCTTCGGGCAACCGTACACGCGGTGGTTTTCGTCGAAGGAGTCGTGGACCTTCTGGACAAGCCGTTCTTCGCGGGCCTTGCGTTCGGCCCTTGCCGTTTCCTGTTTCAACCACTCATGGCTTCGCCATAGTTGACTCGTCGGCTCGGAAATAGGCCTGCAAGCAGTCCTGCTTCACTCGCCTCCTTGTCAATGGTAGTAAGAACACTGCGGTATTCCTAGGGCTCTGCACATCTTGGCACAAGTGCCTAACACTGGGCCTCAACCAAAAAATACGCAAGCGTATTTTTCGGCACTCGGCCTTTGGTTAGTCGTGTGGTCGCATGATGCAGGCATTTATGATTCTCCTATTTTTATGGATTAATAAAACATTCAGCGACAATGGCCCTCGTACCATCATCAAGACGCGCCTTGGCGATAGATTTTGCATTTGCATTCGGCAGGCATTTCATCAAGACCTTCGACGTTGCAGAATCGAGCAGTTGGAAACGCGGAGGAGCCCCGCTCACAATCGGAATTTCCGTCTGCGAAACATACAGAGAAAGCCGTGGCGTTTTCTCCACACATACAAACTGCACAGGATCATCGGGCCTTAGCGAATCATTTATTTGCAAATTGCGTTCAGCATAAACACCTGAGACACAATAGCACCACCTCAATTTCTTTGTCGGTACCTTTACGGTACATATAAGCGGTTTCTTAGGAACAATCTGGAGTTCCAGCGCGAATATGACCCCAAACATGCGCTGTAATTCCGGCATGGACTCTTTTTTACGCCCTACAAAACAAGGTCCCGTTTCAGGAGCAACAATCGCAACCGGAAACTCGTCATGGGCAATTCCATCAAAATTGGTTACATTCCAAACATCAGCAATGGACGCTTTCACATAAAAGAAAAGCGTTGTTTCCTTCGAAAAAGACGTCGCCGGCGCCATAAGCCGAACTTTTCCATCGTAAATACGGCAAAGGGCATCTTCCCTCTTCAAGATTTCAGCGGTTTCAGGCGAAGGAGTGACTTTAAAGCCGCACGAGCTTCCGTTAAAATACTCGTGGCAAAGCGACACATCTACAATTCTTGCATATTCCATTATAACAATCCCAGTTCTGAGTTTTCAGGAAGCCGAATCACATACGGCTGGTAATATGAGTAGTTACCGCTAAGAGCCACAGTCTTTAAGCGATAAACTACCGACGGAACATACTTTGCTCCAATTGTACCCCACAAATTGTTCAATTCCTGCATATTCAGGGATTCCATATCAAGCGCTATTTTCTCAAGGCCCTCCGGCATATCTGGTGAACTTGTACGTTCAAAAAAGGAATGGTCCATAAAAAAAGCCACGGCTCTTGACAAATACCGCAACGAATCCACGTAATTTCCACCTTTAAAATTGGCTGCAATAACGAAATGAAGATTTAAAAAGACTTTTTTTGACGGCACAACAGCTCGATCGCCACGCAATTCAGGGCCAGCAAGGCTTTGCATCATGCAGTCTCGCTCCATATTCACAAGGAATATATTAAGCTTGTTTATCGCCCCTTCGCACTCCTTGCCATCATTTTCAATCATTCGAGAAACGACAACAAGATCTTCACGAATCGACATGATACGCCGCAAGTGAAGATTCAGTTGCATAGCCAAAAACTGCAACGAGGCTCCGATCATAACCTAAAAAAAAATACACCTTTACATTGTATATACGCATTTATGCGTATTATTACATTTAAACTCATTAGATTTCAACTCGACAATATAATTATAAGTTAAGACTTTTGTAAATTGTAAATAAAATTTTTCTAAAATATGCTATTTTTACAGATAAAACATCTTTATTACAAATCAATAAATGTAATACAAGCATTTTGTATCAAAATCATTTATTTAATTTTTTACAAATTATCTTTTTCGCATTATTACTTTGCATAAACATCAATTTCACATGCAATATCAGAAAAAAAACACTCAAAAAATCGATTATTTCATAGTTTTATTCTATACGTATCATAATATGATACAGCTTTATAATACAAATAGTGTAAAAAGACCTATTTTCAGAAAAAAAATCACCATTTTTCACGAAATTTTTCACTATAGAAACCGAATTTTTCAAAAAAAATGCAGCATTTAGACCTTAGTTCCATATATATAGGCACTACATTTTTTTAAATTGCAGTCCATGTTTGAGCAAAATAATAAGCCTGAGTTAACCTCTCGCCAAAAAGAGATATTAAATCTTTTGCGCAAGGGGTTAACAAATAATGAGATATGCAAGACTTTGAACATATCCCCGAATACGGTCAAAGCGCATCTTGCCCACATCTATAAGATTCTTGAAGTCACAAATAGGACCGAAGCCGTTTCGTCAAAAATCAACGAGACCGTCAACGATACAGACCTTCAGAAAGACCTCATTATCCTTTTCTTGAAGCAGAACGATCTTACGGCCTATCCGAAAGCAAACGGGCTCTACTATTCACTGATGGAAGCTCTCCATCAATACCGCATTTTCCGACTTCTGGACACAGTCGACCCCAAAAATGAGCCGGCATTCACAATTGACGTAACCGCCGCCAAAGACAAGGACGAGTCCCTGTTCTTGTCAATCAGGATCGGTTCGACACGCGAAATACTTTGGACAACCTCAATCAAGGTAAATTCAGACAACATTTCTGAACTCGCCCAAAAGACAGCCATGTCCCTTTACCGGAACTTCAAGCTTGCGACGGCCAAAATGATCCACACGCCTCAAAGCCCAGTTCCCTACTGGTGGTTCGCCACAGCCCATTGCGCCATCAAGTTCGAAAACCGCAACAAGGAAACATTCAACTACTGCAAAGACATGCTTTGGCCCCTCGCCTCCGGCGAAATTTACAGCGAACAAGCAATTTACACACTTTCCCTGGGCTACTACTTTGCGATTCTTAACAACTGGGGCAACACAGAAGCCTACACAAAGCAACTAGCAGAATTTGCACGCAAAACAATGTCCAATGCGCCCTATTCCATATATTCACAAATGATCATGGCGCTCTACAACATCGTGGTTGGCGACAAAGCCGAGGCTATCGCCTATTTCAACCAAGTTATCAAGACAAACCCACAAACAATTACGGCACGCCTGCTTTTAATCCAGATTTACATGCTGACAGGCCAAAACGACAAAGCCCTTGAGCTCACCGACGAAAGCGAACGACTCATTCCAGAAAACGCCTTGCAAGCCTCCTTCAAGCATGGCAAGGCTCTCATTTTGCTGTTGCAGGGCAAATACGAGGAATGCATCAATCTTTCAAAACAGATTCTGCTTTACACCTCCAAAACGCCCGTTTTACGACTGTTCATTATTTTCTGCAGCAACAAGCTCGACCGCACAGACGAAAGCAAAGCCCAAATCAAGGAACTCTATAAGGAGAACCCCAATTTTGACAAGACTTACCTGGATCAAATACTAAAAGGAGTATGTCCACAGCTGCGCACGCTCTTCATGGACAATCTGCAAAACCTGTTTGAAAAAAAATAACCCTCAAAACCACCCAAATGGGCTATTGCAACAAGCCCAAGAACAATGTAATTTTGGGTTGAGTTTAGAAGAGTTTAACACCTCAAACATAGTGCTGCAAGAACCAGAAAAAGGATCCACCTCCCCAATTCAGGGCTCTTGCAGCATTTTTTATGCGCTAACGCCATTCACGCTAGCGCAAGTCATTACGACTTGATTTTTTCGCACTTGAACGAGAGCTTGCCGTCTTCGACGCCCACGTAAATCGTGGAGAAGTCCGTCATCGTCCCGAGCAAAAGGCCTTCAGCGATTTCGTCTTCCACCAGATTCTGGATGGAGCGACGAATCGGGCGTGCCCCCAGCGAAGCATCGTAATTGTGGTTTACGACAAATTCCTTTGCTTCCTGGCTCATTTCCAAGAGGATACCGCGGTCGGAAAGGTTCTTCTGCAAGAATCCCATCTGGATGTCCACGACAGAAACGAGGTCTTTCTTCGATAGAGCGCGGAACACAATCTGTTCGTCCACGCGGTTCAAAAATTCCGGAGAGAACACGCGCTTGACTTCTTCGCGAATGGCGGTTTCCATGCGTTCGTAATCGTCCGTCTCGCCCATCTTGGTAAAGCCCATGCCACTGCTATGGCGGACTTCACGGGCACCGGCGTTACTCGTCATGATGATAATCGTATTCTTGAAGTTGATCTTGCGGCCATAGCTATCGGTCAAGATGCCATCGTCCAAAATTTGGAGGAGCAAGTTGTAAATGTCCGGATGAGCCTTTTCGATTTCGTCGAGCAGCACCACAGAATACGGATGCTTGCGCACCTTTTCGCTCAGCTGGCCACCGCCATCTTCAAAGCCAACGTATCCTGGAGGAGCGCCAATCAAGCGGCTCACACTATGCTTTTCCATGTATTCGCTCATGTCGATACGTACAAGCGAATCTTCGCTACCGAAAAGCTCCTTGCAAAGCACCTTCGCGAGTTCCGTCTTACCGACACCCGTCGGGCCAAGGAACAAGAAGCTACCCATCGGGCGCTTGTTGTTGCGGATGCCTGCACGGCTACGGCGGATGGACTTCACAATCGCATCCACAGCCTGGTCTTGGCCAATCACGCGCTGTTTGATTTCATCGCCGAGGTGGATGAGCTTCTGAGCTTCTTCGCCACCGAGTCTGCGGACCGGGATTCCCGTCATCTTGCTGATGACGTCACGGATAACGTTTTCATCGACAATCGGCGTTTCGGATTCTTCGTTCTGCAACTGCTTTTTGCGTTCGGCAATGCTGTTCTGCAATTCTTCTTCACGGGCGCGGAGCGCTGCAGCCGAAGTGTAATCCTGGTTAGCGACAGCCTCTTCCTTTTTCTGGAGGCATTCGCCAAGCTCGTCTTCCATGTTCTGCAAGTCCTGCGGAATCTTGATGGAATTCAAGCGCACGCGAGCGCCCGCTTCATCGAGCACGTCAATCGCCTTATCCGGCAAGAAACGTTCGCTGATGTAGCGTTCACCAAGTTCAACGGCCGCACGCACGGCATCCGGCGTGTAATGGACGTTGTGATGTTGTTCATACTTCGGGCGCAGACCATCGAGAATCTGGATGGAATCTTCGACCGTCGGCGGATTCACAATAATCGTCTGGAAGCGGCGTTCAAGAGCCGGGTCCTTTTCGATGTACTTGCGGTATTCATCAAAAGTCGTAGCACCAATGCACTGGAGTTCGCCACGTGCAAGAGCGGGCTTAAAGATGTTCGACGCATCGAGGCTGCCTTCAGAGCCGCCGGCTCCTACAATCGTGTGGAGTTCATCGATAAAGAGAATCACGGAATTGCCCACGCGCTGGAGTTCCATAATGAGGCCCTTCACACGTTCTTCGAACTGGCCACGATACTTTGTACCAGCCACCATGGCAGCAACGTCAAGCGTCACCACGCGCTTGTTCGCGAGCAAATCCGGAATCTTGCGCTGTACAATCTTGAGAGCCAGGCCTTCAATAATCGCAGTCTTACCTACGCCCGGTTCGCCAATGAGCGCCGGGTTGTTCTTTTTGCGACGGCAAAGAATCTGGATTAAACGTTCAATTTCAGCTTCACGACCGATAATCGGGTCAAGCTTGCCTGCGCGAGCCATCGCCGTGAGATCACGACCGAAGTGTTCAAGAATCGGAGTCTTGGAACGCGACGGAGCCGCCTGACGCGTTTGCGTATAACGTTCACGCGGTTCATCGTCAGACTGACCATCATCCATCGGCTGACCATCGGCCTGACGCTTGATTTGCATCAGCATTTCCTGATAGTTTTCAAACGTCACGTTGTACGTCGAAAGAGTCGCCGCAGCCGGAGAATCGGTCTGCTGCAAAATGGCAAGCATCAAATGTTCCGGGCCAATGAACTGGACGCCTTCTTCCTTGGCAATCTTCGCTGCATTGTAAAGCACCGCCTTGCACTGCCCCGTAAACGTCAAAAGACCGCCGTGGGCATCGCCACCGACCGTCATAAGGCCACCGTTCGTGCTCAACGCGCGCTGAATCGTCTCGCTGAGTTCTGCCAAGTTGACCTTTAAAGCCTTGAGCGTTTCCGAGGCAACACCAGAATCCTCGCGAACAAGACCAAACAAAAGGTGTTCAACCGTTACGCAGTCGCTCCCTAAATTGCGGGCCGCAATACGTGCCGCCTGCAGCGCTGCTTTTGCCTTAGCTGAAAAAATACCGTTAATATCTGCCATAATTACTTTTGTCACTCCCACCGCTGAGCGGGAATCTCCTATTCATTTTCAAATCACGCACATAAAGATAGTTACTTATCTATAGTGATTAGTGGTTAGTAGGATGTAGGTTACAGGTTATAAGTTTTAGTGATGAATGCAATAAATTTTCCAGCTAGCATCGGGAAGAAGGCTTCGCTGAATAATCTTAGTGCGGCAAAGCCGCGATTATAAATCCTAATACCTAACACCTGTTACCTAAAACCTCTATTGAATCACTCCGTTATGCATGACAACTCTGCGCTTTGCAAACTGCGCAAGCTTTTCATCGTGCGTCACAATCAAGAACGCCTGATGGAACTTTTCATTGAGTTCGCCAAAGAGTTCGTTCAATTTCGCCGAATTCGCCTCGTCCAGGTTTCCGCTCGGTTCATCTGCAAACACGAGAGACGGGTTGTTCATGAGCGCACGCGCAATTGCAATTCGTTGGCGTTCACCGCCCGAAAGTTCTCGCGGCAAATGCTTGAGGCGTTCCTTGAGGCCCACCGTTTCCAAGAGCATTTCGGCGCGTTCACGACATTCCTTTTCGGGAGTCCCGAGAATACGCCCCGGCACGCAAACATTTTCAATCGCCGTAAACTCGCTCAACAGGTGATGGAACTGGAACACAAATCCCACGTGCGAACGGTGGTACATATCGCGCTCTTCGCTATTGAACTTGCTAAGCGGCTTGCCCTTGAACAAAATCTCGCCCGAAGTCGGAGTATCGAGCATCCCGACCAAGTTCAAAAACGTTGATTTACCGGAACCCGACGAACCCGTGAGAGCCACAAGCTCGCCAGCATCCATCGAAAAATTCACGCCCTTGAGAATCTCAAGAGATTCACCCGTCTCGGAGAAAACTCTGCGAAGGTCGACTGTTTGGAGGAGAGGAGAGACGAGAGACGAGAGACGAGAGATATTTCCTTCTTTGCGCGAAGCACTATTTTCACCTCTTTCGTCTCTAGTCTGTAGCGAGTTTACGAGCGTTCTTTCGTCTAAAATACTCATATCTTTACCTTGCAGGTCTCCTTTTCCATCAGAATCTGAGCCATTTCAAAGGATTCCTGAACCATCGCGCAAAATATACAAATTTTGAGCATGATATAAGGGGGGAAGAATCCCCCTCGCTACAGCCTTGGCTTCGCGCAAGTCTTCCGCTCCCCCCACTGCGGGGAGATCCCCGCAACGCCCCCCAAAAATCGCACTTAATCCTTTAGACAACGAACGGAAAGCCCCGTGAACTTATTGTTGTATCCTAAATCCGCACCATAGCGGTCATGGGACAAGCCCATGATGTAGGCCCACTCGTCATTCATCTGCGTGGCACTCCAGAAAATGGCGTATTCGCCAATCAGGTCGAACTCGACATTGAAATCACCGCGGCCAGCAGGGAGTGCAGAAAAGCCAAAGTAGTCTTTGCCATTGCCATGATTATACCAACCAGTCTGGGATTTAAGAAAATTACCAGCGAACGATTGTCCGCCCACGGCTGTGAACAGAGTGATCCATTCTGCTTGTGTCGGCAAGTGCCAGCCCAGCGGGCAAACTCCATACACCGTATCAGGCAAGCTACAGGTCTTACCAACACCACATTCAATGGACTTATCCTTATAAAGCTTGACAGAATCAATCGCTGCAGTCCAAGTGTAAAGGCGACCGTATTTGGTGCAGTTGGTGTCATTATTTTTGTAACAGTAGCTGTTTGCCGTTTTGTAGTTCAGGTTTTCAGCCATCCAAGTCTGAGAACCAATTTTGACAGTCTTATAAGTTTGCCCATCGCGAGAGTCGGTTATGGAACCCATCTCTACGCTTCTGGATGACGATGACACTTCGACAGGCTCAGTGACCTTATTGCTGCTAGAAGAAGCGACCTTCACACTGCTACTCGATTTTGCAGAACTGCTACTGGATACCTTCACTTCGTTCGAGGATGACAAGGCCGAGGATGACGCTGCAACTTTCTGGCTGCTACTAGATTTCGGGTCGGAGCTCGGAATGACGGAAGAAGAGGATTCGGCCTTAACGCTGGATGAGGAATTCGTCTTGCCATTACTGCTGCTAGATTCCGAGTCGGAACCCGGAGTGACGGAAGAGGAGGATTTGCCCTTGGCGCTGGAAGAGGATTTAGCTTTACCTTTACTACTGCTGGATTCCGGGTCAGAGCCCGGAATGACGTCGGAGTCAATAACCCAGTCGCCGTCTTCGCACACATAGGCAGTCTTTTCGTCTTTTACGTAAGCCATCACACCTTCGCGCTTGGCAGTACAGACAGGCAAATCATCAAAAGTATCGGCCATAATGTCGGACACGGTCGATGAGCTTGCCGAATCATCGGTAGGCTCAGTACCCTTGCTACTACTGCTGTCGTCACCGCATGCCGAGAGAAGAATCATGGACCCTATCGCCACTGCGTGGCTCAAGGGTGACAACTTTGCGATTGTCATTCTGGAGGGGCGCAGCCCCGATAGAATCAAGAACAACGTTTTTTTCATACAAGTTCCCTGTTTACGGACTATGCCCTAATCACTAATCACCAACCACTGTTTACTGCTACTCATGTCTAATCGCCCCTACAGGATCCAATCGGCTAGCTTTCCATGCCGGCAAAAGCGTCGCGGACACGCACAAAACAATACCAATCACAAAAATCAAAATTACGTCAATCGCATGCACCGAAATCGGGAAATACGGAATCACGTACACATCGCCCGGCAGCTTGATAAAGTGGTAAGCCTCTTGCAATTTGCACAAGATAAGCCCAATCGAGCCCCCCACAATCGTTCCGCCAACGCCAATGAAACTTCCCATCAGCATAAACACGCGCATCACCCCCGCCTTGCTAAAGCCCATGCTGCGCAAAATGCCAATTTCCTTTGTCTTGTCAATCACGACCATGATGAGCGAACTGATGATGTTGAACGCAGCAACCAAAATAATCAAACAAATCACCGCTGCGACAATGAACTTTTCGTAGTTCATCCACTTGAGGAGCGTGATGTTCTTGGACTTCCAATCCATTCCGTAGTACGGATAAGAGAGCCAAGTCGCCATGCTATCAACCGCCTCGCCCGCTTTCCAGTGATCCTTGATGCGGAACTGGATGCCAGTCACAGTGTTCCCCATGCCGAGCAACTTCTGCAAATCCGAAATGCCGACATACGCAAGGTTGCCGTCATATTCGTAAGTGCCTGTTTCGAAGATGCCACTCACTACGCACATCATCATCTTCGGACCACCTGCAGACATCGCCTCATCTGGGCTCTGGAACGTCTGCAACACGAGTTTATCACCAACGACAACGCGCAAGCGCGCCGCAAGCCCAGTCCCGAGAATAATTCCCGGACGAAGCTTACCGCTCATGTCCTCAAGACTATCAACAGAATACTCGCCCCACTTGATGTACTTGTGGATGTCCGTCACGCCCTTGGCTGTCGCCGGGTCAATGCCGTAAATGACAATGCCATCGTTTACCTTCTTGGAGCTGATGCCCACCTTGTAAACGATAAACGGCGACGAAGCGACTACGTCAGGCACGCGCTTTTGCACTTCCTGCGTGAGGCTATCGTACGGACCAATCGGATTGCCATTGTACGCCATCAGTTCAAAGTGAGCGTCCTTCCCAATCATCTGGGCCGTGACCTCTTCTTCGAAACCATTGACCGCCGCAAGCGCCACCACCAGCGCAAACACGCCAATGGAAACGCCAAGCATACTGAAAATACCAATAAGCGAAACAAAGAGACTCTTGCGTTGAGCCCCCAAGTAACGCCAAGCAATGAGGAGTTCTAACTTACTAATCATAGACGAGAGACGAGAAGAAGTGGTTAGTGGTTGGTGGTTAGTGGTTAGGAATTCGCGATTAAGACTTCAAAGATCGTCGAACACATCCATCTTGTTTCTGTTTTAAACTAGCAAGCATTTTTCCGACTTCATCCAAAAGGGATAACGCATTTACAGAATCATCTTTTGTTACAAGCCCAATTTTTTCACACAAAAGCATTTGTGTTTCTAATTCGGCTTTTGAACCTAAGGCGATTCCTAAAAAATGAGCAAACTCTTTTTTAGACTTGCGTCCTTCCCCCTCGGCTATGTTACTTGCAATAGACACTGCAGCTCGTCTCATTTGTGAAGTCAATCCAAACATTTCATCTTTCGGAAATGTTTTTGTCATCTGATAAATTACGACAGACAAATCCATCGCTTTTTGCCAAACGACTAAGTCCTTGAAACTTTGAGCCACAGCGCTTTCCCTTGCAATTCCTGTTTACTAACCACTGTTTACTAACCACTAAACGTAAGCTTCGCTTACGTTTCCGGCTTCATCAGCGGGAAGAGCTGCACGTCGCGGATGGTCTGCTGGTTCGTGAGGAGCATGACCATGCGGTCGATGCCAAAGCCCACGCCGCCCGTCGGCGGGAGACCGCTTTCCACAGCATGCATGAAGTTTTCGTCCATCGGGTGCGTTTCACCTTCGCCACCACGACCACGGCGGACCTGGTCTTCCAAAAGTTCGCGCTGGCGAATCGGGTCGTTAAGTTCGGTATAAGCGTTACCGAGTTCCCAGCCGTTAGCATACGGTTCGAACTGTTCAATGAGGCCTGCGATGGTACGGTGCTTCTTGCAGAGCGGCGTGCTTTCCGTCGGCATGTCCTTGATAATCGTCGGCTGGATGAGCTTGCTTTCCACCGTGAGGTCGAAGAGTTCCAAGATGCCACGGCCACGAGTAAATTCACCATCGAGGTGACCACCGAGTTCTTCCATCTTGGCCTTGATTTCGTCATCGCTCATGTCATTGACCTTGATGCCACCGAACTTTTCAATGGCTTCAATCATGCTGTAACGCGGCCACGGGGCCTTGAAGTCGATTTCCTTGCCCTGGTAATTGATCTTGGTCGTACCGTTAGCGGCAATGCAAGCGCGTTCGTAAATGTTTTCGAAGTGAACCATCATGTCGTTGTAGTCAGCATAGGCTTCGTAGAATTCGAGGCCAGTGAATTCCGGGCTATGCGTACGGTCCATACCTTCGTTGCGGAAGTTCTTGCAGAACTCAAACACCTTTTCCATACCACCAATGATGCAACGCTTGAGGTAAAGTTCCGGAGCCACGCGCAAGTAGAGCGTCATGTCAGCGGCATTGTGGTGCGTCGTAAACGGGCGGGCGTTTGCGCCACCGTAAATCGGCTGCAAGGTCGGCGTTTCGACTTCGATGAATCCCTTTTCGATAAGGTATTCGCGGATTGCCTGCATGATCTTGAAACGCTTGATGAAAACTTCCTTCACGTCGTCGTTCAAAGCCATGTCGATATAGCGCTGGCGGTAGCGGGTATCCACGTCGGCAAATTCGTTGAACACAACCTTGTTGCCGTTTTCGTCGACCTTTTCCTTGGCGACCGGGAGCGGACGCACAGCCTTCGAAAGCATCGTCACCTTTTCGGCACGCACAGAGTATTCACCGCTCTGCGTTTCGAACATCGTACCGTTCACACCGATGAAGTCACCGAGGTCGGTCATCTTCACGATTTCGTAGTTTTCTTCACCCACTTCGTCACGGGCAACCACAACCTGCAAGCGGCCATAGCGGTCCTTGAGGTGCATAAAGCACATCTTGCCCTTGCGATTGAAACGCACCACGCGGCCGGCAAATGCAACCGGTTCCTTAGAAGCCATCAAGGCATCCTTGTTATCCTTCAAAACCTTGGAATCATGGGTCCTGTTAAACTTGTGCGGATAAGCATCCACACCCATTTCCTTGAACTTGTCGAGCTTAGCCAAGCGAGCCATCACCTGGTCATTCATATCTTGCATTGCCATATTGTTTTACCTCGTGAATATATCACGTCTTAAATTTGAACGGGTAAAATTTAGAAAAATAGAAGGAAGAACTAAGAACACAGAGCCTATAATAAGGCTAGAGACGCGAGCAAAAAGCAATCTTACAAGCCATTTTTGCCTGTTTTATTCAACCAAAAATCTTTAAAAAATCCATTTTGACACTTTGTGACAAAATGGGAATGTATATTTAATGGTGTAGTAATCTTGCGTTTTTTTGGCTTGTAACGCAAAGGAGTTGATGATGAAGGAAGCGAAAAGTGTCACATAAACTTGCTGATGGAACCTGGTCGCAAATTGCGACCGGTTCCAATTTTTTTACGGAGGTTGACAAGTAATAAAAAGTAATATATATTTATTATGTACAATATTTTCATGTCGAGAAGAGTCTCTCGGGCAGTTTCCGCAATGCCCCAAAAACAACAAGAAAAACTGGCGTTGCTTGTTGACGACATACGGATGAATGGTCCCGTCAGAACAAATTGGCCAAATTATGGAATATTGGCAGGAACGTCTACTCATCATTGCCACCTTTCCCACAAATGGGTGGCAGGAGGTTACTTATGCAGGCAGTCGTGGAAGCGCCCCCTATGCAGAACACTGATGAACCGGTGTCTTTCAAGGTTTCGGGAAAGAATATTCCGAAACCAGTCATTGCCTTTTTGGACGCGCTGTTCCCCGATTCCGTCCGTATCGAAGACGACGATGATGTTCTCAAGCCAGTGGAAGACATGGACTGGTACAAGAAGGCGAAAAAAAATATTAATCCCGCCAGGACGTTGAAAATAATGCGTGTAAATGCGGGACTTACGCAGGCGCAGTTGGCCCAAAAAGTTGGTCTTGCAAAACAGAATTACAATTCGCTTGAACGGGGTGCCAGACCCATTTCTATGCTCATGTCAAAGAAGTTAGCCGATGCGCTCGGGACATCTTATTTGATGTTTTTCCGCGAAAATAAAAATCGGTCACAATTTAATCAATAAACAGCATTTACTTCCCGAAAAGGCCCAAAGAAATGTTTTCCCAAAACAATGTAATAGCACGTTCTATCATAGCCATTCAAAAAATCAATATATAGACTTTCTTCATACTTCACGACTCCGATTACTCTCTTGATGCCGTGAAATTCGGCCATCAAACGAATGGTATCCTTATCAAGAACTTTCAATTCATTTTTCAAGAAATAACGGTCTTTTTCTGTAAAGCAATAATCAAAGCAGTCCGTTTCAATCTCGACAAAAGACGTGTTCATTGTAAACGATTCTTTCATCGGTGATTCATCGTGCATCACATAAAAAATAAACACCAAACACACTAGCAAAAAGCTAGCGATAAAAGCAAATACGATTTTGATTATCTTTTTAAAGCTCATCTTTAATAGCAATCCGACAAATCAATATTATTTTGCACGTCATCCCAAAATTTGGAACTTAAGCCATTTTTAGCCGCCGATTTTGTAACAGGAATTTTAGAGTTGCCTGTTTCTGATGATTTCTTCTTTTCGGCTTTTTCTCTTTTTATTTTTTCGACGCACTTTTGCGGATCCTCGACTTCGCGCAAGTCATGCCAATTGGTACAGGCGTAACCCACAGAAACATAGCTGCCATTTTTCTTTTCAAGCAGCGGAACTAGGAACCGCACCGACTTCATTTTTTCGGCATAGAGGTAAGTTTTCGTAAAGAGGTCACCCGTCCCCCACAACTCCGAAACAGCCACAGAATCAACTTTACCCTTCAAAGATTTTATTGGAACGACATCAGCTGAATCTAGAGTTTTTGTTTCGCCCGGATCTTCATACGATATATGGAACGTACGAATTGCATCGTTGGATTTCAACTGGACAACGCCATCATAATCAACAGATTTCTGTATCGGGAACAGCACATTCACATCGCTAGTGATTACGTTATCATTAAAAGAAAACTTGAATCGTTCTGGAACATTCTTTTGATTAAAAGTAATATCCACATTTAGCAATTCGAGGCAAACATATTCACGAGCCTGCACGCAGGCAACGCAAAGAAGAAGACAAAGTAAAGGTTTCATGCATTCAATATATAAAAAAGCCGCCCGCAATAAGGCGACCATCAAAAAGAGATGCCCGACTGTCATCCCGGACTTGTTCCGGGACGGGCATGACAAGTTTGAAAAATCTCTCGTCTGTAGGCTCGAAGAGCCGTTCTCTCGTCTAAACTTACCCCTGTGAAGTTTCTGCAAAGCTCAAGCGTTCGTAGTTTTTGAGCGCAAGGTTCAGGCGGTACTCATTCGGGAAGAGACACACAAGATTGCGTTCCTTGTCCATCATGCAGTCGCCGGCGTATTCTTCGGCGAACTTGCCCACGTCAGCTTCGGGGCCTTTCACCCAGCGGATGCAATGGGCGGGCACGCGGTCGAGCTGCACGTCGGCGCCATATTCGCTCTGCAAACGGAACTTGAGCACGTCAAACTGGAGTTCACCCACAACGCCCACGACAGGCACTGCGGACTTGAGCGGTTCATAGAGCTGCGTTGCACCTTCTTCCGAAAGTTCGGCAAGACCCTTCGCCATCTGCTTAGACTTGAGCGGGTTCAAAAGCGTCACGCGGGCAAAGTGTTCAGGGGCAAAGTCCGGGATGCCCGTGAAGTTCATCTTTTCGCCGTCCGTGAGCGTATCGCCAATGCGGAAAAGTCCCGGATCGTTGATACCCACGATGTCGCCCGCCCAGGCGTGGTCAATGACTTCCTTGTCTTTCGCGAGGAAGGCAGTCGGAGCAGCCAAGCGGATGTCACGGCCCGTACGCACGTGGAAAACCTTTTCGCCACGGGTAAAGCTGCCCGAGCAAATGCGGAGGAATGCCGTGCGGTCGCGGTGTTTCGGGTCCATGTTGGCCTGAATCTTGAAGACAAACGCGCTGAAAGCGTCTTCGTCCGGCTTGACCGGGCGCTTGTCCGTATCGCGGATCATCGGCGGCGGAGCGAGTTTTGCAAAAGCGTTCAAAAGCTGGCGCACACCGAAGTTGTTCACGGCAGAACCGAAGAACACCGGACACATTTCGCCCTTCAGGAACTTTTCGTGGTCGAACGGATCCATACCGCCCGTGACCATTTCATATTCTTCGCGGAATTGCGCGACCCAGTTTTCACCGCAGAGTTCAACGAGGCGCGGATCGTCCGGACCTTCCATCTGGATAATTTCTTGCTTGCCATCGTCCGGGTTGAACGTGTGGAACGTATTTTCAGCGATGGAATAGACGCCCTTGAAAAGCTTACCGACGCCAATCGGGAGCGTAAAGGGAGCCGTCTTAATCTGCAAAACGCTTTCAATCTGGTCGAGCAAGTCGAGCACATGGCGGCCATCCAAGTCCATCTTGTTGATGAACGTGATAATCGGCGTGTGGCGCATGCGGCAAACATTCATCAAGCGAATCGTCTGCTTTTCAACACCGTTCACGCTATCGATAAGCACAAGGGCAGCGTCCACGGCGGTGAGCGCACGGTACGTGTCTTCGCAGAAGTCCTGATGCCCCGGGGTATCGACGAGGTTGAACATGCAACCTTCAAACGGGAAGTTCAACACGGAACTCGAAACAGAAATTCCACGCTGCTGCTCAATCTTCATCCAGTCACTAACAGTGTAGCTCTTGTTGGCCTTCGCGCGCACGTGACCAGCCTCGCGAATCACATTCCCGTACCACAGGAATTTTTCGGTGATGGTGGTTTTACCGGCGTCAGGGTGGCTGACAATGGCGAAAGTGCGGCGTTTTTCAATTTCTGGATTCATGGAGCAGTAATCAGTGATTAGTGGTTAGTGGTTAGGACGCAACCATTTTTACGCGGACAAATATAGTAACTTTGAGGGGTAAGTTCAATGTGTCAGGATAGTGGTTAGTGGTTGGTGATTAGTAAACAGTAAGCGTTGGGCTATGGGGTCGTGCCGGAGTTTCCCCTGAGTTACATCGAAGGGGCACTTTGGGGTAAATCTTTCTATTTTTCTTATAGCATGGCAACAAAGAAGTCGCAAACTAGAACAGCAAAGAATACAAGGACTCGGGTAACACACGAGTTTCCCGCACTTTTCGACGCCAATTCGGAAGTTCTTTTGCTCGGTTCCATCCCCTCACCCAAATCGCGCGAACAGGGATTCTATTACGGGCATCCACAAAACCGCTTCTGGAAAGTTCTCGCAAGCGTCCTAAGCGAACCACTCCCCGAGACAATCGATGAGAAAAAAGCGATGCTCTTAAAGCATCACATCGCCCTTTGGGACGTTCTCGACAGTTGCACCATCATTGGCGCAAGCGACACGAGCATCGAAGACGTGGTGCCGAACGACATAGCCTCGCTCCTTGCGAAAACAAAAATCAAGCGCATCTTTTGCACAGGCGCCACCGCCCACAAGCTCTACGAAGAATACTGCGAAAAAGCAACAGGCATCAAAGCCATAAAACTCCCCTCCACCTCCCCCGCCAACTGCGCCGTCAAATTCGAAAAGCTCGTGGAAGCGTATAGGGTAATTAGACGAAAGGACGCTACTACGTAGCTACAGACGAGAGACGAAAGAGGCGAATGCTGCGGGGCTGCTTGCAGACCCATAGTTGAGCCGACAAATCTAAGCTTGAAGAGCAAAGACGAAAGTTTTTTTATAGGCGGCGATGCCGCGATTATTCTTCTTTCGTCTACCAGCGAAGCGGTCTCTCGTCTTTCCACTAACAACTAAAAACGCCCCGCGGCTTTTAACCACGAGGCGTTCTTTATTTTACAAGGAAATCCTTATTTCTTTTTCTTGTTAGCGTTTCCGCCGCGGACGTCCTTCGGCTTGAACTGGACGCTGATTTCCACGTTCGTCACCTTGGAACCGAGTCCTGCCGGATCAAACACCTTGTACGTAAATTCATCGATTCCAGAGAAGCCCTTGTTCGGGGTGTATTCAAAAGAACCATTCGTTTCATTCAAGATGATTCGACCATTGCGCGGTTTCATCACCGTCTTCACAGACTGAAGTCTGTCGCCATCCGGATCCTTAGCTGCAGACATAAGACCAGTAGAAGCAGGAACCTTAAGCGTTTCACCTTCGCGAGTCTGGTAAGAGAGCGGCTTCGTTTCCGGAGCGTTGTTCACAGCGATTACCGTAAATGTAGCCGTCTTGTGAGCCGTAGCTCCTTCCGGGTCAGTAACCGTGAAGGTAATGCGTTCCGGCTTGCCCTTCCAGTGAGAATACGGCTGAGCCACAATCACAGTTTTCTTAGCCTGGTTGTAAGTCACCTGCAACTGCTTCTGACCCGTGAATTTCCACTTGAGGTCTTCGAAGTTGTGGTCCTTATCGCGGGCATACTGGTCAAGCTTAATCGTTGCAATCACGCCTTCATTCTGATTTTCCCTGATGGTAAAGTCAGGAATATCGCGCATCACTGGAGCCGCATTCACATGCTTCACAATGAACTTCACGACAGACTTGTCCGAGGCGCCAGCCGGGTCCGTTGCGGTAAAGATGATGGTTTCATCACCGAACCAGTTGTCTCTTCTCGGCTTGATTTCGGCAACGCGATTGGCGTTGATTCTCACGTCGAGGTTCTTAGCACCAGAAACCTTCCAGCGGATTTCATTCTTCTTGTGGTCCGGATCCGTTACGAAGTCATCGAGGTTGATGGACTTGAAAGCCTTGCCTTCAAATGTCGTCTGTCCCGGAATTTCCTTCACAACCGGAAGGTCGTTCACAGACTTCACCGTAAAGCGCACTTCAATAGAAGCCTTTTCCTTGCTCGGGTCAAACACATTGATAGTCACCGATTCGCTACCGTTCCAGTACTTATTCGGAACTTCAACCGTAAGGATACCCTTTTCGCTGATGTTGTACTTCAGTTCATGCTTAGCAAAAGTCGGTGCCGGAGCATCTTCGTGCTTCTTAGCCTTCTTTTTCTTCTTGGCCTTCTTGTGCTTTGCCTTTGCAGGTGCAGCAGCGGCAAACGGATTTTCACCATCGATAGACCACTTGAGTTCATCGACGCCGTTATCCGGGTCCGTCACGAACTTCGTCAAGTCAATCGCCGGGAAGGTCTTCTTTTCTTCGATGACCTGCGGCGGAATCGGCTTGAACTTCGGCGGATCGTTCACCGGAATTACTTCGAACGTAGCCTTGGCAGACTGCTTGTCGCCAGCCGGGTCCATAACAGTGAAGGTAACCGTTTCCTTGCCAAACCAGTTCGGATTCGGAGCCGTAACAGTCGCACGACTGTTCTTGATATCAATATCGAGGTCCTTGTTTCCAGAAACAGACCACTTGAGTTCATTCGGCTTGTTATCCGGGTCATGAGCAACTCTTGCAAGGTCCACCGGAGTAAACCTTTCCTTTTCCTTGATTTTCTGGTTGCCAATTTCCTTGGAAATCACAGGCGGATCGTTCACCGGAGTCACTTCGAATTCAATCTGCTGAGAAGCTCTTGCACCTTCCGGGTCCGTCACATCGAGACGGATCTTTTCAGAACCGTTCCAGTACTTGTCCGGAGTCGTCACCACGAGCTGCTTCTTGCTATTGATTGTAGCCTTAAGAGCGCGTGTCGGAGCCACTTCGAACTTCAAGGAGCTCGTCGGATGATCCGGGTCAGAGACGAACTTCGTCAAGTCAATCGGTTCAAAGTGTTCCTTTTCCTTGATTTTCTGTGCAAGAATCGGTCTAATCACCGGAGCATCGTTCACAGATTCCACAACAAAGTTAACAGTCTTGGAGTCCGTTGCGCCAGCCGGGTCCTTCACCGTGAACACCACATTGCGTTCGCCATGCCAGTACTTGTCAGCAATGTCAATGTGAGCAAGGCCACCCTTGTAAATCACGACGCTGAAGTCATCCTTTACGGTTTCCTCTTCTTCATCGTCATCCTTCTTGCCTTTCTTCTTATCCTTCTTGCTCTTCTTGGCGTGTTCGGATTCCGGCTTTACAACCTTGACATTCCAAGAAAGCTGTTCCATCGTATTATCCGGGTCGCGAACAAACTTGCTCAAGTCAATATCCTTGAACTGTCCCTTTTCACGAATCTTCTGCGGCGGGATATCTCTCAGAACCGGAGGATCGTTCACAGAGACAATTTCAAACGTAATCGTCTGAGAAGTCTTAGCACCATCCGGATCGCTCACTTCGAGCACCATCAATTCCGGAGCGCACCAGAAATCCTTATTCGGAGCAGTCACGGTAAGCATGCGGCTTGCAGAGATTTCAGCCTTGAGCTGCTTTGCACCCGTAATTTTCCAGCGAAGTTCATTCGGCTTGTTGTCCGGGTCCTTCACGAATTCATCAAGCTTGATCGGCTTGAAGGTTTCCTTTTCCTTGATCTTCTGGTCCGGAATTCTCTTCACGAATGCAGGAGGATCATTCACGCGAGTCACTTCAAAGAGCATCTTGTGGCGAGCATAAGCACCTTCCGGGTCCGTCACGGAGAACGTGAGGTTTTCCTTACCGCTCCACTGCTTGTCCGGCACAGAGACAATCACAGTGTTGTCCTTGCGGATATCCACCTTGAGATCCCTATTGCCAGAAACTTCCCATTTCAAGGAAGATGCCGGATGATCCGGGTCTTCAGCGAGAGTCGAGAGGTCGATCGTCTTGAAACGGCCTCCTTCGAGAATCGTTTCGCCCGTCGGAGCGTTAGCAGCAATCACCGGAGCATCATTCACAGAACGCACTTCAAAGCGAGCAGTCTTGCTTGCAGAAGCGCCTTCCGGGTCCGTTGCGGTAAACGTGATGTTTGCAGCACCGTGCCAGTACTTGTTCGGGATAACAATGTTAGCCACCTGGTCTGCACCCACCTGGACGCGGAGCGTTTCACCAGCAGGTTCATCACCGCCCTTCTTCTTCGAAGAGCCCTGGCTAATCGGGCTAACCTTGAATGTCCACTTGAGTTCGCTAATCTTGTGGTCCGGGTCCTTCACGAAGTCAGCAAGCTTAATCGGCTGGAAGTGCTTCTTTTCATCAATGGACTGGTCGCGGAGGTCACGGACAAATTCCGGAGCGTCATTCACAGAAAGCACTGTAAAGGTCACTTCCTTGCTGTCGCTTGCGCCATCCGGGTCGGTCACGGTAAAGCGGATCTTTTCGGAACCGTTCCAGCTTGCGTTCGGCGGAGTCACCGTCACCTTGTGCGTTGCATCCATAGCGACACGGAGTTCCTTGTTGCCTTCCATCTTCCACTTGAGGCGGTTCTTCGGATGGTCAAGGTCTTCAACAAAGTTGTCAAGTTCAATCGGCTTGAACGATTCCTTTTCCTTGACAGTCTGGCTTGCAATTTCCTTCATGACCGGCGGGTCATTCACAGAAACAACCGTAAACGTTGCAGTTGTACGAGCCTTAGCACCAGACGGGTCAGTAACAGTGAATGTCACCTTTTCAGAACCGTTCCACATCTTGTTCGGAGCCTTCACAGTCACAATGCCAGCCTTAGACATATCGACCTTGAGTTCCCTATTTCCAGTAAAGTCAACCTTCAGGCTTTCAAAGTGGTCATCCGGGTCAGACACGAGTTCAGACACGTTGAACGGAGTAAATTCACCCTTTTCCTGAATCGTCTGATCGGCCACCTGCTTGATTTCCGGGAGATCGTTCACAGATTCCACCGTGAAGAGAGCCGTAGAAGAAGCCTTTGCGCCTTCCGGGTCCGTTACGGTGAACGTAATTTCTTCGGCACCATTCCAGAACTTGTTCGGAATCACAATCGTTGCAACCTTATTTGCATCAATATTGACCTTAAGTTCAGATTCTCTCTTCTTGGAACCTGCAGCCGGCTTGCTGGAAACAGAGAACGTGAGATCAGAGAGCTTGTTGTCCAAGTCCTTCACCATGTCAGCGAGCTTAATCGGCTGGAACTGGCCCTTTTCGCGAATCGTCTGCGGCATGACCTGCTTCACAAACATCGGAACATCGTTCACAGATTCCACCGTGAAGTTCGCCGTGCGTTCGTCGCAAGCGTTATCCGGGTCGCAAACCTTGAAGGTGAGAGTTTCGGCACCATGCCACTGCGGAGACGGCGGCGTAATACGGACAACGTGAGCGCCATCCATAGCCACCTTGAGTTCCTTATTACCCGAAATCGTCCACTTGAGGCGATTCTTGGCATGGTCAAGATCTTCAACAAAGTTATCCAGTTCAATCGTCTGGAATTCGCCCTTTTCCTTGATAGTCTGTTCGCGAATGTCCTTCATGACCGGAGGATCGTTAATCGCCTTTACCGTAAACTTGGCAGAAGTCGTTGCGCGAGCGCCTTCCGGGTCTGTCGCCGTAAACATCAATGTTTCGGTACCGTTCCACTGGTCGTGCGGAATCTTCACAGAAACTTCATGAGATTTAGAATCAATATTGACTTTGAGGTCACGATTACCAGTCACTTCGACCTTAAGCTTCGAGAAGTCGTGGTCAGCATCGCTCAGGTAATCATCCAAGATGAACGAAGTAAATTCGTTCTTTTCTTCAATAGCCTGGTCCGCAATCTTCTTGAATACCGGCGGGTCATTCACAGAACGCACATTAAGAGCGACATCCTGCTTAGCGGAACCACCTTCCGGGTCCATCACCGTAAACGTGGCAATCGTGTTACCAAACCAGCTCGGGTCCGGAATTTCAACCGTAGCCACATGCTGATCGTCAATATTTACGTTGAGTGTACCGAGTTCCGGCATCGGGCCCTGGTGCTTGACTTCGACATCCCAGGAGAGTTCGGAATTCTTGTGGTCTTCGTCCTTGACAAAGTCATCAAGCTTGATCTTGGTGAACTGTTGCTTTTCGTTGATGTTCTGATTCGGAATCGGGCGAATAAACTTCGGCAAGTCATTCACGGAATTGACCGTAAACATGGCTTCGCATTCTGCAGAAGCACCTTCCGGGTCCGTAGCCTTGAACTTGATGGATTCAGAACCATTCCACAGTTTGTTCGGAATGCGGATTGTAGCGACACCGCCAGAAACAGAAACCTTCAGGTCCTTGGCGCCAGAGACCGCCCACTTGAGCATTTCAATGCGGTGATCCGGATCCTTCACGTACTGGCCAAGCTGAATCGGAGCAAATTCCTGCTTTTCATCGATGGTCTGATCCGGAATGTTTTGAACAAACTCCGGATGATCGTTAATAGAGCTGACCTTGAAGAGCACATCCTGTTTTGCAGAAGCACCGGCGGCGTCAGTCACCGTAAACGTCACACGTTCCTGACCATTCCAGTTTTCGTTCGGGAGCGTCACAATGGCAGAACCATAATTGTCGATTTCAATTTTAAGGTCCTTGTTGCCCGTCACCGTCCACTTGAGCTTCATCGGATCGTCATCCGGATCCGTGACATAGTCCGCAAGGGAAAGCATGTCGAACTGGTTCTTTTCTTCAATCACCTGGTCAGGAATTTTCTTTGTCAGTACCGGAGGGTCATTCACCGGTTGCACCGTAAATGCGGCAGTCTTGTTATCGCTACCGTAGTCCGGGTCATTTGCAATAAACTTAATTCTGGCGGCACCATACCAGTGCTTATCAGGAATTGCAATCGTCGCCACGCGGTTTGCATCAATCGTTACAGACAAATCACCATCAGCCTGCGGGCCACCAGCCGGGACAACTTCCGTATCCCATGTAATCTGGTTTTTCTTGTGGTCTGGGTCATTCACAAAGTCATCCAAACGAATCTTTGTAAACTGCTGACCTTCCGTAATGACCTGGCTTGCAATCTGGGAAACAACCGGCGGATTGTTCACGGATTCCACCGTAAAGTTGACCGTTTCCGAAGCACTAGCGCCCTTGGAGTCCGTTGCCGTAAAAGTCAAGTCTTCAGAGCCGTTCCAAAGAGCATCCGGAGTTGCAATTTCGACCGTATGGTCTGGACTGATCGACACCTTGAGAGCCTTGTTGCCCGAAACCTTCCAGCGAATCTGCGAAGGTTGGTCCACATCATCAGTCACAAAGTTATCAAGCTTAATCTTAGAGAAGGTACCACCTTCCAAAATAGATTCACCAGGAATTCCGCTAATCTGTGGAGGGTCGTTTGGAACCGCCGGTGCGGGTTCGGGCGCAGGAGCAGGAGCAACCGCGGGAGCCGGCTGAGGAGCCTGAGCCGCGGGGGCCGGATTCTGCGCAAACGATGATGTTGCAACAACGCAAGCAGATGCAATCAAGGTCGCCATGGACCTCTTCAGTTTATTCATTTTTGATCTCCGATACCATACACGCAATCAAAATTTCACAGTGAAATTTATCACACGTCCTTAAAAACGATTTTAAATATAATGCATTTCCGGCAAATCTTTTCAAATCTTGGAAATGTTTTTCCATAACAAAAAATGGCATTTTTGTCTATCATATCAAAAATTTTAACGTAAATATTTGAGTATCAACGAGTTACAAAAAACGGCGTATAAAAATCCTCGAGTACCTGTTTTTTGCAGAAAAAACGCATTTTCTGCAATAACGCAAAAATAACGGGCATTCTTTGTAAATTTTTTGTAAAACCGAACAATTTTGGACATTCGTCAACCGTCAAACGACTCCAAAACACGACAAAATGCTCCAAAAATAACTAACTTTAATAATAACCATTAAATCTAACCAGGAAAATCAATGAAATTCGTATTTCTCTGCGACGCCAACTATCTCAAAGGCGACATGGTAAACTTCCAGAATAACTTCCCCACCAATCACGAACTCGTGACTATGACCTCTGAAGACCTTCTCCAGAGCAAGTCCATAATCGAGGGGACTTTTGCAATCTTGGCAGAACGCAGCACCTGGCAGAAGAACTTCAGCCTTTTCCGCTACTTCGGCCTTTTGCCGCTCCTTGAAGTGCTCCCGCTCGGCATCGTGAGCCGTGGCCGCCGCAACGAACCCATCAAGGGCCGCAGCCAGAACCGCAATCAGGAAATCTTCTTCAACCCGGCCGCATCCGCTGAAGAACTCTACCTCCAGGTCGACAAGTTCGTCGCCGCTCCTCCTTCTGGCTACTCCTATCCGCGCGGTGCCGCCAAGTAAGGCATGCAGAGAAAGGTCCTAGAAAGCCTTTACAACCAAGGCGGGCTTACGCTTTTCGCCATTTCTGACGAAGAAGCGTTGCCCACAGAAGCCTTGCACAAGTTCGCACTGGCACTTAACGCCGGTGCGCGTTTTGTTGTAATTGACTTTACCGGAAAGCGCCCTTTTGAAGGGAAAGCGCCGTTCCAGACTTCGGACCTTTCACAAAAACTCCTTTCCACCGAGGATATCGAACAGATTACAGCCTCCGCCGCAGATGACGGATGCATCTCGTTCACGGGCGTCAAGCCCCTCCCCACCTCGGACACCGAATTCCGCACGCTCTACCACAACATCAGAAGCCTCGAAACTATAGCCCCTCAAGTCATCGGCATCATTTTGACAGAACAGGTAGAAAACGTCGGACACCTAGTCTCTATGGCTCGCCTTTTGATTATGCATGTGACACCAACGTCCATGAAATCGGCAGCGTCTTTCATTGAAGACGTCAAAGAAGCTCACAAAATCGAGATTTTGTGGCTTTCCAAGGAACGCCCCGCCCGCAGGTCATATCCCAAGGCATGCAAGGCGATTCGCCGTAACGCAAAAGCCACTAAAGAAGCGTTCGCGCTCGACTTCCAGAAAAATCCTGAAGAACTCGCCAAAGTCGTCAAAAAACTCCACAAGATTTCCATTCTCATCAAAAATCCGCTTGACGGATTCCCGAGACTGGTCCGCAACCTGTTCCCGCTGCTCCTCCTTGCGGTAATCATTGCGCCGTTCCTCTTTGTCACCGACATCGACAGGAGCGATTCCAACCTCCGCGACCGCATCCAGGAACGAAACCAGCTCTCCGTAGCGCCTTCGTTCGAATACACCTTCGACGGAAGCGAAAGCATGCAACGCATCGCACGCTACGCCATTGGCCGATTCGACGCCATCATCACCAACGAAAAGATGATCAAGAACTATGTGGCGAAAACGCTCGAAGATAACGGCTTTAGCGTCGTCGCATGGGAAAAGAACAACTTGAACATTCCGCCCAAGGGCACGGTCATGCGATTCTCGCGACCAGACGAAATTAAGCGCCCCGCCTCTGCAGATACCATTGGCGCCGCCTGGAAATTCTGGACATCCGTCATTTCGGACAGCATCGCCTACCTCACGGAATTTTATCATGAAACAGCGACAGCCACGCAGAGAAAGCACAACGGCATCGACGTCGCAAGCCGCCAGGGAGCCCGCATCCTAGCGCCGTTTGGAGCCAAGGCCTGGACTAGCCGAGACGAACGCGGAGGCGTCATTATCGCACTTGTCCGTAAAGAAGATGTTATCTTGTTTATGCACTGCGACAAGCTCCTTTATCTGAACGGTCAAGAAGTCATGCCGGGCGACCCCATTGCCACCGTAGGCACCACCGGACACACCACCGGACCGCATGCGCATATCGTTACAGGGCTCGTAAGCAAGAAGGGAAAAAAGAGAATCGGCAACGTTCGTTACGATGTTATTGACCCCATAAAGTGGTTTTACAGGTTCAAGCCGACTTCCAAATAAAAAATTGGTGTTTTACGTCACACGTAACGTAAAAATATGCAAAAACCGGCCTTTTGTAACAGCAAATTTACACCCGAACTATCGCAAATTAATCCACAATTAAGTAACTTTGGTACACGGGATTGATGTAGTTAAAAAACAATGTCAAAATAAAAGGATTAGGACATGAAACATTCCATCATTGGGGCATCTCTCGCCATCGCATTCGCACTCTTCACAGGTTGCTCTAGCGTCGTCACCCCCAAGGCCGAACTTGCTTACCACCAAGACTCGGTACACAACATTCCCGCCATCGACAGCCTCATTGTCAGCATGAAGCAGGACTACATCAAGCAGTGCTATATGCCGGTCGCAAGCCACTTGCCGCCCGAAAATTCCTGCCAGTCCGACCTGTTCCAGATGGTCGAACGCCGTTATCACATGGAATACAACCAGAATCATGTCGCCGCCGCTAGCAACGAACTTTTCTTCAAGGACGTTGTTCCGGAAATCACCAAGAAAGTCAAGAGAGACCCGACTCTTCGCGATCCGCTGCGCCGCGCATTCTCAAACAACGACGAAATGCTTGCCTACTATAAGGACAAGTACAAGTTCAACACCCAGATTGAACAGTTCTAATTTAAAGACCTGATTTTGACGAGAGCGCGGCTACGAGCTGCGCTTTTTTCTATATTTGACCCGCAATAAAACAAACCTAAAAGAGACTTATCTATGGGAAAATCACTCTATCAGAAAATTTTCGAAAGCCACACGGTAGCTAAGCTCCCGAGCGGCCAGTACCAGCTCTTTATCGGGCTCCACCTCTGCCACGAAGTCACGAGCCCGCAGGCTTTTGCGCAGCTCCGCGAAGAAGGCCAGAAGGTGCTGTTCCCGGAACGCACTTTTGCCACGGTCGACCACATCATTCCGACCACGTTCCCGGAACGTAACCGTCCGCTCCAGGACGGCATTTCCGAAGAGATGTTCTCCCATATCGAAAACAACACCAAGAACAACGGCATCAAGTTCTTTGGCCCCAGCACCTGCGAACAGGGCGTGATTCACATCGTGGGCCCCGAAGAAGGCGTGACCCAGCCGGGTATGACCGTTGCCTGCGGTGACTCCCACACGGCAACCCACGGTGCATTCGGCGCTATCGCGTTCGGTATCGGCACGAGCCAGGTGGCCGACGTTCTCGCCACCCAGACGCTCGCCATGAGCCCCTTGAAGACTCGCCGCATCAAGTTCACCGGCAAGCTGAAGCCGGGTGTGACCGCCAAGGACGTGGCACTTGCCTACATTGCCAAGCTCGGCGTGAACGGCGGCGTTGGCTACGCTTACGAATTTGCAGGACCTGTCATCGAAGAAATGGGCATGGAAGGCCGTATGACGGTCTGCAACATGGCTATCGAAGGCGGCGCCCGCGTCGGTTACTGCAACCCCGACGAAAAGACTTTTGAATACCTCAAGGGCCGTCCGTACGCCCCGAAGGCCGACAAGTGGGACGAAGCCGTCGCTTACTGGAAGTCCGTGGCTACCGACGCCGACGCTCAGTTTGACGACGAAGTCGAAATCAACTGCGACAACCTCGAACCGATGGTTACCTGGGGTATCACTCCGGCCCAGGCCATTCCGCTCAACGGCAACATGCCGAAGATCGACGAATTTACCGGCAGCGAAAAGAAGGTCATCTCCGAAGCCTACGAATACATGGGCTGGGAAGAAGGTTCCAAGATGATTGGCCGCCCCATCGACATCGCCTTCGTGGGCAGTTGCACCAACGGCCGCCTGAGCGACTTGCAGGCCGCCGCCGAAATCATCAAGGGCCACAAGGTCGCCCCGACCGTGAAGATGTGGGTCGTTCCTGGTTCCATGAAGATCAAGGTGGAAGCCGAACAGCTCGGTCTCGACAAAATCTTTAAGGAAGCCGGTGCCGAATGGCGCGAAGCAGGCTGCTCGCTCTGCCTCGCCATGAACCCGGACAAGCTCAAGGGCCGCCAGGTGAGCGCCTCCTCCAGTAACCGCAACTTCAAGGGCCGTCAGGGCAGCCCCACGGGCCGCACCATCCTCATGAGCCCCGCCATGGTGGCCGCCGCCGCCATCGAAGGCTGTGTCACCGACGTCCGCAAGTACATCAAGTAACGCTAAGGAGATTTAAAAAATGAATTCTATCGACATTGTTAAAGGTTCCGGCGTTCCTGTACGCGGCAACGACATCGACACTGACCGTATCATCCCGGCTCGCTTCCTCAAGTGCGTCACGTTCGAAGGCCTCGGCGCAAACGCCTTTGCCGACGATATCGCAGGCCTCGCCGCCCAGGGCAAGGTCCACCCGTTCCGCGATCCGGCCTACAAGAACGGCTCCATCCTCGTCTCGAACCAGAACTTCGGTTGCGGTTCCAGCCGTGAACACGCTCCGCAGGCTCTGAAACGCTGGGGCATCCGCGCCATCATCGCCGAAAGCTACTCCGAAATCTTCTTCGGCAACTGCGTCGCTATCGGCGTTCCCTGCTACAAGGTGAGCCACGAAGTGGCTGACAAGATTCTCGCTTGGATCGAAGCACACCCGAGCGAAGAACTCGTCACCAGCACCGAAAGCCGCACGCTCAAGATGGGTGACGAAACCATCGAGCTCACGCTTGCTGACGGCCCCCGCGGTCAGTTCCTCGACGGTTCCTGGCACGCACGCTCCGCCCTCATGGCCAACGCCGACAAGGTGCAGGAACTCGCAAGCAAGCTGCCGTATATGCAGTTCCTCAAGTAATCGAAGGATGTCATGCCCGCCTCCGAGCGGGCATCTCCCTTTTACGAAAAGCGTCTAGGTTAAAGCCTGGGCGTTTTTTGTTGTTTAGAGACTGTTTTATACACAAAGTTTATTCAAATAAGGTATATTAACAAACAACACCAAAACATCAAAAATTCTATCTAGAAAACTTTTGAATGAGAGAAACAAATGGATTTTGATTCAGCTATTTACATGGGAATCTATTTCCTACTGGGAATTATTCTGCTCGGCTTTTTGGGGTACATGTACGACCACCTAGACAAGTCAAAAAAAGTTGACGACACAAAAAACGATCTGTTATCAGTACAAAAACAATCTACAGATTTCTTTTATGGAGGCCCAATCAAGTATATTTACAACGGTATCAAGAACAAGGACCCAAAAGCAATAATCATATTCATTTTGTTTATCGCAATTTTTACCGTAGCAATAATGATAGGCAATTCACTCGCGAACCCGCATAAATAAAGGTATATTTAGGTGGTTTTATAGGGATTCTTTGAGAGACAAGATAAACAAAAAAAATGTGGCGTAAATACATATGTTATGGATAATTTTAATCAGTTTAATCATTGTCGGGGTTATTACCAATAATTATACACCATTAAAAGTTTTTGGTAAAATCATGGCTTTGATCTTTGGAATTGTGTTGGTATTATGCTTAATTATTTTTTGGATAGCAACTATCGCAGAAGCCAACAAAAAGAAACAAGAAGAAGCCTATTGGGAAAAGGTTAAACAAACGCCGTTAATCCAATGGGCATGTGATTCCGATGGTTACCAATTATATTTAGGGGAACGTCCTGAATATGTTTATCAATGCTCAACAGGAAAATTAATCGCCACTTTGTATTCTGATGGTTATACATGCAAACCATCATATAAGACAGTAAACCATTGGAAGTACTGCGAGCACACAAATCAAGCAAAGAACTCAAAATACAACCATTTATTGAAAGATTAGGTTTAACCGAAGTTCCGCGAAAACAAGATGAAAATTTCACGAGCCACTCTCCTACTTTTACTAACAATTCTTTTGATTTCTTGTGCGGGTGCCAAATACAAAAAAGTAGCCCCCAGCGAACTTAAAACAATGGATGATTTTTCCAAGGCTAAAGATCAGCTTGCCGACAACTATTTGTATAAAGCCAATGATTTCGATCTCCATGTAGTAAACTACGCTTCAGACTACATCTCAGAAACACAAGAAGTCATGAACAAACTTTCTGCATTCGACTCCAGCATCGTATTCCATTCTGTAGAAGAATCTGAGCTACTGACGTTGGCGCTAATTTCAAAAGGGGGATACTACGGAGAAGCATTGGATTCCATAATCAACTCATTTTTACAAGCGATTGACAATCACAACAGCAACATCGAAAAACAAAAGAATCAAAAAATCCTCAACGGGAATTCTACAAAAACAGAAAGAACACTAGCGCAGGGAATTTACTTCGATGACGCCAAGCATTTTATCATAAGCAAAGCCGTTTCTGATGAAGAAAGGGACATAATGCTCCTTTACGCTCAATTTCTTCTGATAAAATACAGTTTTCCTTTCCGTCAACACCTATACGACATAGACGAATTAGGAGCTTTCGATAACGGTGAGAAATGGTACGACAAGAACAAAAAGAAATTTTTGGAAAATCACCCCAATACAAAATACCGTCCATTTCTAGACAATATAACAGTCACAATAACAGAGGATTAAAAAAAAAATGCAATTTAGTTCTTGACTATTTATTTAACATTTTGTATATTACAAAATGTTAAACGGAGGCGTTTATGGAAAATCCATTTGTCTTGCAACCATACAAAAACGCAGAACTTTTTTGCGACCGCGAAAAAGAAACTCAGGAAATCATTGACGACTTGCTGAACGGAGTTAACGTCACACTGATTTCCCCTAGACGCTATGGGAAAACGGGCCTGATTTACCACGTCTTCGAAGAAATCGTTCGAACTCGCCCATCCATCACGCTTTGCTACTGCGACATTTACTCGGCCGACAGTCTCGAAGGATTCATCAAGCTTTTATCGGAATCAATCTTAGCAAGCACAAAGACTGAGTCCCTCATCAAAAAATTCTTTTCGGCTTTGAGCGGGATCCGTCCTCTGGTTTCTTTTGATCCAATTTCAGGAGATCCGCAAGTAAGTATCACATATCAAAATGATGGTCAGAAACAAACCACATTAAAAAATATTTTTGATTTTCTAGGAAGTCAAAAGAAATCATTTATCATCGCCTTTGATGAGTTCCAAATCATCCGGAATTTCAAAGGCATAAATATGGAAGCACTATTGCGAACATACATGCAACCTTTAAAAAATGTCCGTTTCGTCTTTTGCGGTAGCCAGAAGCACGTTATGGCAGATATGTTCGTAAACGAAAAAAGCCCTTTCTACGAAAGCACACACATCGTCTATCTTGATAAAATCAATCCAGAAATCTACGCAGCCTTCATCAAGAAACTTTTCGGCATAGACAAAAGATGTATCGATGACGAATCCGTCAATTTTATTTTAGAATGGTGCCGTTGCCACACCTTTTACGTCCAGTATCTTTGCCACCGAATTTTCCGCAACGGAAGCAAGAATATCACCTTAAATGATGTCCGTCAAGCCTGTTCTGAGATTTTGAACGAAAATATAAATGGGTTCCTAGAACGCCGCAATTTGCTAACCGACAAGCAATGGCAATTTCTGAAAGCTGTTGCAAAAGAAGGAACTGTGTCGCAGCCAACCGCAGGCAACTTCATCAACAAATACAAATTAGGAACCAGCGCCGCTGTAAAACGAATTCTCACATCTTTAATCGAAAAAGAACTCTTACTAGAAACACTTTCTCTCGAAGGGAAAAACTACTCTGTTTACAACGTATTTCTCAGTCGTTGGATGGAAACAATTTAACATTTTGTATATTACAAAATGTTTAACACACAACATTTCAAAACATGCGATGAAAATCAATCAAACAAACCATTCTCCTACTTTTACTAACATTTCTTTTGTTCTCTTGCTCTTCAGAAAAAGAATCTCCTAAACCCATGCTCTCCTCACCCATTGACAACATTCTCGTAAAAAAGGCGAAGCGCCAAATGCACTTGCGCAACGGTGATAGTGTTGTCAAGACATACAAGATTTCTTTGGGCAAGAATGTTGGGTTTTAGGGCGGAGCCCTAGGCAAGGGAGAAACATACCCCTACCCTCTCGCGCAAAATTTTATATATTATGCTTATACCGGTGAGGTTTATATGAACGCCATAAGACCCATTTCTGACTTGCAAGATTGTCTCGAAGACATTTCCAAGACCGTCCACGAATCTGGACAGCCTGTGTTCTTGACTAAAGACGGCTATGGCGACATGGTTCTTATGAGCATGGAAGCGTTCGCCCATTTTCAAATTGAAAATGAAATCTACGTCAAGTTGCACGAGGCCGAATTGCAGGCGCAAGAATCCACCAAAAGATATACTTCAGAAGAAATCCTAAAAGAAATCGGACAACTTACCGCTGTATGAACTACAGAGTAGAATATCTACCCTTAGCCTTGTCCGATTTGAAGAGTGCGGCCGCACACATTTCTAACGAACTCGGGATGCCCAAAGCCGCAACGGAGCTTACCAAGCGCATCGTTGACGACATTGACTCATTAGCCGATTTTCCATATTCACAGCCAGCCTACACCCCCATAAAGCCACTAAAACACGACTTCAGAAAAATGGTCGTACAGAACTATTCCGTTTTCTATTGGGTTGACGAAAACTCTAAAACAATAACAGTTGCTCGAATTCTGTACAACCGAAGAAACATCATTTCATTAATTCGATAACGATATCTACAAAAAATAGAGGTCGGTCGGAATTACTCCAAGTTTTAGGGCGGAGCTGCAGCGAGGGGAATACTTTCCCCTCCCCTATTCAAAAAAACTATATTCGTTCATAAAGAATTTCTGCGGAAACAAGATGTCAATCAAACAAACCATCCACCTACTTTTACTAACATTTCTTTTGTTCTCTTGCTCTTCAGAAAAGGAATCTCCTAAAGTCATGCTCACCTCACCCATCGACAACATTCTCGTAGAAAAGGCGAAACGCCAAATGCACTTGCGCAATGGCGATAGTGTTGTCAAGACATACAGAATTTCATTGGGCAAGAATTCCGTGGGAGCGAAGGTCAAGTCCGGTGACAACAAGACGCCCGAAGGCGAATACACCATCGAACTGCACAATCCCAAAAGCATTTTTCATTTATCGCTGAAGGTTTCGTACCCGAACGCAAAGCAAATCAAGGCCGCGAAAGAAGGTAACTACGAGCCAGGCGGAGACATCATGATCCACGGCTATCCGAACAAAATTCCTGCGTTTCTCTTTAAATTCTGGCATAAATGGAAAGATTGGACAGCCGGCTGCATCGCGGTCACAAACGACGAAATCGAAGAAATCTATGACGCCGTCAAAGACGGAACTCCGATAACCATCAAGCCTTAGAACATGCGTCTATTCTTAATCATTCTTTTTGCCTTATCAAGCCTTTTTTGGGGATGTTGCACCTACATTCCTCCAATTAACGAGTTTCCTCAATACGGCTATCCCGAGAAAAGCCTTGAAGAGATTAAGGCCGACGCCATTTTTCAAAGAGAGCTTACAGCGGCAAGAAAAGCGGACTCAACACATGAAGCGGTGAACAATTACATTGCAGAGGGATTTTCGCAATTAGACCACAATCATTACAATCAGTTCGCAATTACAAACTTCAACAAAGCGTGGTTGCTGGATTCACTAAACCCGCACGTTTATATGGGTTTTGCTCTATGCGAAATGAGAAATGGCAACACCAAGAACGCAATAGACTTTTATGCCAAATACCGTGAGCTATACGAAAAGAATCCCATTCCGCGCCCCCACAAGGCCAAACAAGCCGATTCCGCAGAAAATATCACAACGGTAAAGCAGAGTGCACTAGGTTACGGAAAGCTCGTAAGCCTGACGAAGGACAACGGATGGGACGGCCATTGGGAAATCAACTGGCCAAGCATCGCCATTTCTGACGACGATTCGCGAACACATTACTACCTAGAACATTCGAACGCCATACCAGAAAACGAGCGATACATTCTAAGCAGCAAACTATACACAAATCGAAATAAGCCTCTGTACACCGTAGGAAAAATCCAGATTATTCAATTTTTCGACGAACAATCGGAAAAATGGACAAAACCAACAACGGATTCCATCTATGAATTTTCATATGTGGAGCGCAAGGGACTTTTCTTTAGCGAAGAGCTGAAGAGTCTCGTCATCCTGGGAAATCCATCTAAGCCAGACACATCAGCACGCATATTCCTGCTGAAGCCCTATGCATTCCTAAACGACTCACTTGTGTTAAATAGTTACACCGACCCCATACCCGAAGGCAAATTACAAGAGATTACGACAAACACGCTGGAATTCAAACCGTACCAAAAACAGAATCCAGTTGAACCACTAAACGAACCTCCAATCCGCTCAGGAATCATCAGCGCCCTTCATGGAGGAACGTACGACTCTTTACGCTTTTTTCTAAACACGGCCCTAAAACTTGAAAATTTCTACGGAAGCCCCCTCATCAGCGACGAAGAGTTCCTCAGTCTCAACGCACTTGACGACCAGACATCAGCAAACCCGGAAATACAAAAGAAAGCATGGAACGAAGCTCATGACAGATCTAGAAACTACTCAATAAACGACTCCTTGCAGCTTCTTATCGCCTTCCGCTCGTACCCATACATTTTTACCGATAAATTTTACAACAAGATTGACACGCTACCAAAAGCTTCACTCTTAAAAGAAACGGCACAAAAGCCGTTTGCAACATCATTAAAGAAAGTCCCAAACAGCCGGACAAAAATACGGGCGCACCTAGGGCCGCAAATAAAAGTTTATAACGGCAGCATATCAGACTACATCAAAAGTCCATCCGTAGGAGTAAACTTAGACCTGGATTTTTGCATTTTATATGGATGTGCAAGCATGGGTATGAACATCTTTGGAGGAAAAGCAACAGGAAGGCCTCTATACAACAAAGACCTTGAAATGACGTTTTTAACAGGAAATGGAGTTTCCTTGTTTTGGGAACTTGGTGTAAGGCCTTTTTTCAATGAACATATGGACCTTGAACTACATGGAATTTTGGACATTTCACTCTACTCGATTGACGATGCAGACTCAAGCAACACAGGCAACTTGAATTTCGGACTCGGGGCTTCATTTTCCTACTTGATACATTCATTTACAAGCAATAAAAACATCAACAAGCTAGCAACATTCGACATCCGACTAAAACTGGATTATATTTGGAATAGAGCTCCTAAAAGATTCAAGGAATTTCAAGGAAACACACTATCTCTAGCACTCCAAGTAGGTTTTGGCTTTACCTCGTTCCGATACGAGGAAGAACTCCAAAACAGCAAAGCACCACCACTTGACCTCTTTTTATTTTAAGCACAAAATCACTATGAACTCCATCAAGAAATCTTTAATTTTATTGGCAGCCGCAACAGCATTTTCCTGTAGCGACAAACAAGAATCAAGCAGCAACAACGTAGACACCAAAGCCATAGAAAAAATCCAAACTTTCTATACCAATTACATTTTCGGGAACGAGTTCGCGAACGATTCCGTCATCGCAAAATATTGCACAAAGAGTCTCGCCCAAAAACTCCGGGACGATTACGACAGCGAGTTCAGCGATGGTGGCGGCTACGCTGTGTGGAAGTTCCGAAGCAAAGCGCAAGACGGCAAGGACATTCGCGAAATCGAGAAAATTGAGCCTCTTGGCAACGGCAAATACCTCATCCATTACAACGACATGGGCAACAAAGGCATGCACACCATCACCATCGTCCAGCAAAACGGCGAGATTTTCTTCGACAAGCTAGATTAATTATTTTTCAACAGTCATAAATTACACATTATAGCGACAGCAAAAAGACATCATTGTATCAGGATAGCCAACGCTTTTGGGAAGCAGGTATAAGCCTCAGCTTTAGATTTTCAAGGATTTTTTGCACATTTACGTACTTGCCAATCGATTTACTGAGCCTTAGTACGTAACAAAAAAATGGTTAATTTGTCTATTACGTACTTGGCAACAGGAACTGACTGTTTAAGTACGTAAAAAACGACCAAAGAGCTCTACTGCTCACATTCTTGCGTCGGAAATGGATTTATTTTACGTACTAATTTGTACATTTTGCAGGGTCTAGTACGTAAAAGCACTTAAACCAGCAAAATATCGATGCAACAGATTATATTTTTACGTACTATCAGCTTATTCACAGCGTATCAAGTACGTAAAAAGCCAACAAATCAATAAACCAAGGTGCAAAAAATGGATATCAAAGTTCTCCGGGCAACAGAAGAATGGCAACGTGCGGGAGCGTACAGCGTGCGCATCCAGGCAATGAATCGGGCATACCACATTTCACTCCGTGATGAATTCGACGAACACGATTGCGACGGTACAAAGTTTATCGTTTTGCTGGACGACGAATACCCTGTAGCGACGTGCAGATTCTACGAGATTGACGCAGAAAATGCAACAATCGGGCGCGTAGTCGTGATGCCGGAATATCGCGGTCAAAAGCTCGGCGCCATGGCGGTCCGCGAAGCCGAAAGGTGGATTCAAGAATGCGGTTACAAACAGATTGTCATCGACAGTCGCTTAGAAGCCACAGGCTTTTACGAAAAACTCGGCTACAAGCATACAGGCGACAAACCGCACCGCTGGGGCGTCTTTGACTGCATCCGTATGAAAAAAGTTCTCTAGAACTTGATTGTCACATCAACTCGCGTGGCATTAGGATTTTGCGCTATATAAATCATTCCCCAGGTTGAGATGCCAACAAATCCTGCGAGTGAAGCCCAGCCCACATGTTTCCAGTTATAGTCTTCATCCAATGCGTACGACACCGGAATTTCTATAACCATCGCTGTAAGTGCCACAAATATCGCACCATAGAGTCCCCCAAAAATACCCCAACCAATGCTCGTTTCGGTATCTTGATACATGTGGACTGATTTCACTTGATTAATCTTATCACCAAGAGAATTTTTCAGTTCAACTTTTTTTAGGGGAATCCATTTGTCCATCGGAGTAATTCTGACTCTAGATTTTTCACAATTTTCCGTCTGATTTCCAAAACAATTTGTTTCGTTTTTGCGAACAACATTTCCCGTAAGAATAGGCTTCCCCGCTTCATCTAAAAATTCAATTTTGCAATGAGGAAAATCGTCACGTTTGGACCAGCACCAGTAAAAATTTAGGATTGTCTCTATAGGCGCTTTTTCGGCTTGTTCCTCATCTAACAAAAAAGCACTCGTTCTAACAGAACGACTAAAATCCAAGAAGACCTCTTGAGAAGATTGAAATTCGTACTTTTTAACCTCACGTTTTTCGTCATCATCTGCAAAAGAATGCGAAACAGTCAAAAGCAATAAGCAACAAATTAAATAACGCAACTTCATCTATCTATTCCGTAACTATTCAAATTATTATCCGCGATACTTTGTATTGTATCCGTGATTTCCTTTGGGGCGCAAATCATTCGGGTACATCACATCGGTGTAGATATCCTGCTGCAACTTTTTTACAATTTGGTACACTTCCGCATAATTGGCAATGCTATCGATGGAAATCCCAGCGTTAGTGGAGGTTCTCCGCCCGTTCAGCGTTGCAGGATTTGCCTGAGCAGATGTCGTAATGACATCTCCCACGCCAAACCACTGGTCAAAAATGCCGCGGTGCAAATCCACATGCGAAAGTTCCGTGAACGGCTTTGACTTGTACGTGCGGCTAAACACGCCTCCCGAGGCATAAATCGCCTTATCCGTAACAACATAACTTGTATTCTGGTAGCGCCTAAACGACATCAGCGCACCAGCCAAGTAAATCCAGACCGGCATCAAGTGTAACAACATAAACGGGACGATAAAGTAGGTAGCCTCGTTCGCTTTGTCCGAAGAGCACGCGGCCCCGATAAAGAAAAAATCGAAAAGGCCCCAAATCAGTGCAAACGGAAGTAGCGGGTTAAAGATGCTTTCGAAGATAAAGCACTTTTTATTGGGTTTGCCCGCATAAATAATTTTTTCGTCTTTGCCTATTAAAAGATTAAGTTCGTTGTCCATAAAAATGCTCCAGGATGGCGGACCATAACAAATTACATTTTTTATTAGAATTTTGACAAACTACGCTTGTTTTTCTTTACATTTTAGCTAGAAAGATGATATATTATAGAAACGGCTCCTTAAGGAGATGCACTCCCCATTCGCGGATCATGCTCACATAAGTGCTAGTTGCATTCAAGGCGAGTGTCGCGACAGGCTGCTTGCAGACTGTCATGATTGAGCCGAAGATGCTGACGCAAAGCGTCAAAGCACTAAGTGAGCAAAGAGATCACGTCGGGCATGACAACCAAAACGGAGAAAATCAAATTTTAGGGTATGGAGATTAAAATGGAAGAACAGAACATCCACTCAGCAGAAGTTCAAAAACAAATGAGAAAGGTAGGGCTGAAAATTGCATTTATCATGGCGCTATTGATGAGCTTCGGACTTTCGCTGACCGGTCAACTGATGGCAGAACACCCACCTGAGATGCCAACAATCGCAATCGTCATTGGATTCTTAAAATGTTTTGCCTTGAGCTTTGTCATTAGCTTTGCGATTGGCCTTTTTGTGCCAATTCCCAAGGTGAACGCGGCTCTCGCCCGCAAGTTTCATCTGCAACCGCGTACGCCAAAGGCGCATTTTGTGGAATCGCTTGCATCCAACTTGATTTACACACCACTAATCACGACAGCCATGGTCTGCTTTGTGTACTTCACGATGATGCCCGAAAGCCACAAGCCGCCGTTCCTTGCGATGTTCGTTTTTTCGCAGGTGGTCTGCCTTGTCGTAGCGCAAGTGCTGATTATGGTGTTCGTACCGATTATCATGAAGCTAGTGCTGCCGAAAATGCCGCCGAGGCAATAAAAATTAGAAATAGAGATTCCCGCTCAAGGCGGGAATGACACGCAAGGCGAGTGCAGCAAGAATGAGTATACTCATTCTTATTGCCGAGCCGCAGCTGTCAAGCCCCGTTAGGGGAATGACACGCAAGGGAATCAAGCGAGAGGCCACTTGTGGACTCGCATTTGATGCCCGCCGAGTCATGTGCTTGCACAATGACAAAGGAGCCGAGTGATGCAGAAACATGCTTGCATGTTTCTATATCCGAAGCGAACAAGTCAGACCCCTTTAGGGGAATGACACGCAAGGCGAGAGCAGCAAGAATGAGTATACTCATTCTTATTGCCGAGCCGCAGCTGTCAAGCCCCGTTAGGGGAATGACATGCAGGGGTATCAAGCCTCGAAGATGAACGACAAAAACGCACGGGATACCCCGTGCGATTCTTGTTTTTTATGATTTTTTAGCCAAGACGTTCGTTCACAACATCCCAGTTGACAATGCTCCACAGCGACTTCAAGTAATCCGGACGGCGGTTACGGTAGTCGATGTAGTAGGCGTGTTCCCACACATCAAACGTGAGGAGCGGTTTGAGTCCCTTGGTAATCGGGTTCTGGGCGTTGCCCTCTTGCGTAATCACAAGCTTGCCCGTATCTAGCGTCGAGAGCCATACCCAACCTGAGCCAAAAAGCCCAGCGCCCTTCGTCTGGAAATCTTCCTGGAATTTTTCGAAAGTTCCGAAATCGCGAGCAATCAGCTTTGCAATTTCACCCGTCGGGACATTGTTCATCGTCGGTGCCTTGAACTGCAAAAAGTACATAGCATGGTTCAAAATCTGCCCAGCGTTATTGAACACGCCCCCATCGGCTGTCTTTACGATTTCTTCGAGCGATTTGCCTTCAAAAGCGCTCCCAGGAAGTGCAGCGTTCAAATTGTTCACGTAAGTCTGCAAGTGCTTGCCAAAATGAAAGAGCATCGCCTCCTGGCTTAATGCAGGAGCCAAATCAGCCATCCCGTACGGAAGCACTGGCATTTCAAATTTTCCATTGACTGGTTCAAACATGAAGAACCCTCCTTTTTTGGATAGTTTTTATCATTGCTCAAAGTAAATATATACTCGTCTAGCGCACTATCGTATCAAAAAAGTAAGAAACTATTATTCCATATTATAGGAGAATGCTCTATTAAACAGGAGATGCCCGCTCGGAGGCGGGCATGACAATATTAGCACAGAGGCCGGGATAACTGCATAAAGGAGATGCCCGCTTACTTCGACTGCACTCAGCACAGGCTCCGGCGGGCACAACTCGGGGATGACTAAAGACGATTATTCTTCGTCGCCTTCGTCTGAGTCTTCTTCGCTGGCAGCAGCGGCTGCGTAATTGCCGAGCAAGACGCTCACGTCCACAGACTGGAGGTCAGCAAGGCTCTTCACGCCCGTTTTCTTGTCTTCTTCGACCTTGGCGAAGTTAGCGACAATGACGTTTGCCGAGCTTGCTTCAAAGCGGCGAGTCTTGTTTGCAAGGCTCATGTTGCCCTTTGTTGCCGGGAAGAACTTGGCTTCGAGCCTAGCCATGTCCTGGGATGTTTTCACAGTCTGGAGAGCTCCGCAAGCAATGGCCCACGTGGACTTGTTCATTTCGATGCCGTTGTTCACCAATTCAAGTACCATGGAATTACCCTTGAAGGACTTGCTTGTCGTGGCTTCGTAATGTTCCCTAGCCTGGTTCACATAGTTACCCTTCTGCATGAAAAGCATGGCAATAACGCCAAAGACGAGAACGGTAAGTGCAATGGAAATATTCTTTAAATTCATGACGTTCTCCCTTATTCGAAATGGTATTCAGCCGGCTTTTCAATCTTAAGGCTGTTTGCAAGGTTGTACTGGACCAAAGCGCTGTAGTCGACGTTCTTGAGCTTGCCCTTGGCATAGCTGAACTTCACTACGCAATTCTTGCCGCAAGCGACTTCCTTAGAGCCCTTTTCGTTTTTGAGGAGGATCGTACCTTCGGCAAGGCCAGCCTTTTCGTAAATGCCGTTCTGCACAGCATCGTTAATACCAGCGCCTGTGTAAAGGTGAGAAATCTGCTTGAAGCGAGCATCCTTGTCGGATTCAATAGTAGCAAGAGCGCTCTTGAATGCGGCTTCGCTCTTTGCACCCGAAAGAACGGTGTAAACGAGCTTCCATGCCATGCTGTACTGGTCCACAGAACGCCACTGTTCCACGAGAACCTGAGTATTCTTTTCCAAATAAGCCGATTCCTGTTCGTTTGCAGTGCGTTTTGCCTGTTCCTCATAGCCGCCCTTGAGCGTCATCAAGATAACGATGAGAGCGACGAGGATGACAACGTCAGCCACGACGAGGATCTTCATTTTCTTTTTATCCATAGTATTCCTTTAGAAAAAGTCGTTTCAGAAACAATCTAAACTTTAATTTAAAAAAATCAAGCAAATTTAAAGTAAAAATAGAGCACTTACGCGCCTATTTTTTATATTCTTCTCGTATGAGCGAAGATATTTCCAAATTACCCTCCCAGATTATCTACAATAACCTCAAGGAAATGATGCGTGCCAAGAATACCGCGCACGAATCCATTTTCAAATTCCACTGGAAAAAGATGTGGCCGTTCAGCCTTATTTGGCCGCAGGTGGATTTTGTCCGTATTGTAAGGCTCATGGACGAACTGCGCAAGAACGTGGTTTCGCAAAAAGCGCTCATCAAGGAAGCGAAGTCCAAAGCTAAGCCGTACGAAAAGACGTTTCTCGACACCGTGCCAGCTTATTTAGACAACTTTGACACCTCTTGCAAGTGCCTTGCCGATGTTGCCCAGTGGAAGCAGGACATGCTCGAAAAGAAGCTTCACCACGATGTGAAAATGATACGCGACGTTTCGGAATACAACAACATTCTCAAGGCATACGAGAAGGCGCAAAACGATCTTGTGCAGGCAGGAGCATTTGTTCGTGCCGGCTGGGTCGAAGTGATTCAAGGCATAACAAAAGAGGGCGAAGGCAAATAATGCCAGCCATAAGCGTCATCATCCCCATGTACAACACCGAGGCATACATCAAGGACTGCCTTGATAGCCTCGTCGCACAGACTTTTACGGATTTTGAAGCAATCGTTATCAATGACGGTTCGACGGACGAATGTGCACGAATTGCCGCCAGTTACGCCTCATCCGATGCACGTTTCAAGCTTATCGGGCAACCGAACAAGGGCCCATCAGAAGCGCGCAACACCGGCCTCAAGATTATGCAAGGCGATTACGTCACGTTTATCGATAGCGACGACTGCGTGGCACCGAACTTTCTAGAAACACTGTTCTTTATTGCACAACTGCACCAGACAGACATTGTCTGCTGTGCAAGCCAAGTCATCGACGAGAATTATGTCGCCGACGGAAACACGCCAAACACAGCTGTTTCCAAATTGCTCACCGCAGAAGAAGCCGCAAGAATCGCGCTGTACCAAGATTCCCTGCCGGACTACTCCGCTTGGAACAAGTTGTATAAAAGAGAGCTTTGGAAAAACAGACTATTCCCCGCCGGCACAATTTTTGAAGACCTCGCCGTCATTCCAGACATTCTGCTGAGTGCAAATAAAGTTGCTACAACAAGGACTAAGCTCTATTATTATCGCAAGCGTCAGGGAAGCGAACTTTCTTTGCAAATTGCAAATCAAAAGACAGCACAACTTTTAGACATTGCTGAAAACGTTTTTGACAAAATGAAATCACATTCCAAGCCGCTTTACAAAGCCGCCCGGAATACGCTTGTGAGTGCCTGTTTTAGCGTTCTAATGCGTGTGGAAGACTCCGAAAAATTTGCAGATTGCCGAAAGAGAGCTTTGGCGCACATTCGCAAATACCGCTTGGGTTCTTTTTTTGATTTGAGAATTCGCATGCGCAACCGCATGGCTATTTTGCTTTCGTACCTTCCCCGCTTTTTGTTCCTCAAATTTTTGAAGAAAGGCATTGCGTGATTCCTTTGACGCCAAAAGAAGTCGTTATCCGCATAGCGCGGCACGTTCTCGGAGAAGAGCGCGTTCACGACTATTTAATTCGGCGAGGAATCGAGCTAAGGCATTTGCAAGACGGATACGAGGAAAATCACGAAATTAGCGAACGTCATAATATTGCGGACCAACGCGAAATTGGCGAGCATCACGCCTGTCAACAAACTCTGATATTCATGGCAGACGGCAAATGGATGCATGGTGGACTTACAGACCGTCTGCGCGGAATGGCAAGCGCCTACAAGTTCGCATCCGATCACAATCTCGATTTCAAGATTTATCACACCTCGCCATTTGAACTGCAAAAAATTTTGCAGCCGAACAACGTTGACTGGATTATTGACGAACACGAGATAAGCCGCAATTGCGAAATTGCCAAGCCCGTACTACTTTACCGTGAAGACTTCAACAACGATTCTGCGCTGGAAAGGCAACTCGATTCAAAGCACAGGCAGTTCCATCTTTACTCATGCGTGGATACAGTCGGCGAAAAATTTGCAGACTATTTCAACGAACTTTTCAAGCCTTCGCCAATTTTGGAACAAGAGCTTTTGCATTACCGCGAATCGCTAGGCGAAAGCTACACCTCGATTTCGTTCCGCTTCCAGAATAAGCTTGGGGATTTCAAGGAATTCACGTTTAAGGAATTGCCAGAGAAAGGCAAGCGCAAGCTGATGATTGCAGCGATGAATGTTTTGAGGAAGGAGATGCCCCATCAAGTGGGGCATGACAGATCGGATGCAACATTGTCATGCCCGCCGGTGAGCGGGCATCCCCCTCTCGTCTATGGAACAAGTAAAATGCTTGTAACGGCGGACAGTCCGACGTTCCTTGCAGAAGCGGAGAAATTGCCGAATGTCATTACAGTCAAGGGCAAGAGCATCCACATCGATTTCAACAATTCCAAAAACGCTACAGATTACTTAAAAGCGTTCACGGAATTTTTCCTTATTTCAAAAGCATCAAAAGCGAAACTCTACCACAATCGCAAATACAAGACGTATCCGTCAAATTTCCCGAAATACGCAGCACTGCTCGGACATGTGCCATACGAGATTGTTGAAGAATAGATTTTTCGCTACGTAAAAAGGAGATGCCCCATCAAGTGGGGCATGACAGCGTAATTAGAATTTGAGGAATATTTTGGGGATAAAAAGCTTGGGCAAACGCATCCAGAATCGGGGGGACAAAGAAATCACCTTCGGAATCAGGCGAAGCGCCTCAAGTTTACTTTGTACTGCAACGGCAGAAAACCAGTTTGCCTTCCATGCGCGAACAGCCTTTTTGTACAGTGGATGTGCGCTGTAATTTTCGGACAAAATGCGAATAATTTCTCGAAAAATCCGTTCGTGATCCAAATGCAGGTTATCGCCATGTTCACGATAATAGCAACAAACAAAATCCTTTGAAACAGGTTGCGGGCCGTAATTATAAAGGATTTTTAGATATAAAGGATAATCTTCAAAAAAATAGCGTTTATCATACCCGCCAATCGCAAGAATTTTCTCGCGAACAAACATTTCACCGCAGCCATGCAAAGCTTTTTTTCCAAGAAAAGATTCCTCAAAAGTCACCTGCGGAGCACTTCGCAAATAGCGAACATCCATCTCGCCCAACGAACCATCGTCATACAGCGGAACAATCTGACCAAAGCACGCCGCGGCATCCGGATGCGCATCAAGGAAGTCGCTCTGTTTTTTGAGTCTGTCCGGCGGCATGATATCGTCTGATGAAAAAGAACACACGTATTCGCCTTGTGCAAGTTCGAGAGCTTCGTTTAGAGTAGCAACAACGCCCTTGTTTGGACGATGGATGTACGTGAATTTCAGTTCATCAGCCAAGCGCTTTAGAATTTCAGGGGTACGGTCCTTGCTTCCGTCGTCAATGACAATCAGCTCAAAATCAACACCTGACTGTTCCATTACAGAACGGACGGCAGCTTCAACATATTGTTCATGATTGTAGCTAGGCAAGATTACGGAAACTTTCGGCGCCATTATTTCGCCTCCGATTTTACGCTAGGAGTTTTTGACCATTCCAAACGGCAAACAAGCACAAGCGATGCCATTAACGTCAAGAAGTTTTCTAGCGCATACGCCATCATCGGGCCATTAAATTCATAGAGCTTTATAAAAGCATAGGCGGAACTTGCAAGAACCAATTCTGAACAAATTTCTAGCACCAGGAATTTTTTCGTTTCACGGCGGGCAATCAGCACAAGCCCAAGCGCCCAACCGCCCACGCGGAAAAAATCGCCTAGCAACTGCATAAACATGTAATCGGCGGCGCCAGCGTACGCAGACGAAAGCATCACGGCGACCAAAAGCGAACGCCCCAAATAGAGAATTACGACAGCCACAAGCGCAAGAGCCATCGCCTTTACAAGAATCGGCCGGAACATCCCCCAGAATTCTGATTTCGTCATTTTCGCAGAGACCCGTGGCAAGATGATAACACCGAGAATAGCCGAGAAAAATGCCGTCAAGAAATCAGATATTTTCCAGATTCCCTGCCAAATACCAGCAGCATCCCACCCCAAATTATCACCAACCGTCTGTCGCATAAACGTGAGCACCACAGGCGACAATAGCATCGGTACAATTCCCATCAGCGCATACGAGATCCATGGCGCGCGAATGTCCAAAGCCGTCTTGCGAATTTCGCTCAAGCTAAAGCCCGCCCGCGAAGCTATTTGCGCTGCAAAAATTCCAGCAATTACAGACTGTGTTGCCACAATCGAAAGCACGCTCAGGCGCCCGGAATAAAGGAAAAATGCAACCCATAACATTTGCCACAGCGATGACACCATGTTGATGAGCGCCCAACGGCGGTAATGCCCAAGCCCATTCATCACGGATGCAGTAATCGTAATGATATTTGTCGCAAAAACTCCCGGCAACGCAAAAATAATCGCCGCCTGTACAAGACGCGGATGAATGCCCGGGAAAAATGTTTCTAGCGGGAGCGTAAAGCAGAGCACAAGCGCAAGCGCAAAAGTGAAAATACTAGCAAATGTTGTCAGACGAAAACCGCCGCGCCACACGCCACGCAACTGCTCCAAGTTGTTTTTGTTCTGAGCCGAGAGACTCACCCAGCCGTTCTGGAGCGCCAAGGACGAGGTCGCCTGCCCCATCGTCATAATGTTCATGAACTGTCCGACACACGCAAACGCACTCGGCGGAAGGAAAATTGCAAGCAGTTTGTTTACAACAAAAACACGAACCGCATTCAGGAACGTCACCATTCCAGAGCCCATAAACGCTTTCCAAAAATTCACTTGTTCAGATTTTTTCATGTCCACTACTTTGTCATACCCGCCTCCGAGCGGGCATCTGCTTTTTCGCATATTTTAAAAATCATTAATCGTCCCAATCACTTCAGAGACCTCATCGTCCGTCATCACGGGACTCATCGGAATGCTAAGGACTGTTTTCGCCATCGTTTCTGCAATCGGATACTCGCCACTAAACTCATGAGCATAAGCCTCTTGCAAATGCGGAGGAATCGGATAATGAATAAGCGTTTCAATGCCATGTGCCGTCAAGTACTTTTGCATTTCGTTGCGGGCATCTTCGCTCTTTAAGCGAATTACAAATACATGCCAGACATGCTCCGACGGCGACTGCGGAATTTCGGGCAACAGGACATTCGGGTTCTTGATTTCGGAACAATAGCGGGCCGCAATTTCTTGACGACGTTCGTTAGATTCATCCAAATGCGGAAGTTTCGCAAGCAAAAGAGCCGCCTGCATCTCGTCCAGGCGAGAATTCACGCCCTTTAACTTGTTCACGTATTTGCGCTCGGAACCGTAATTGCCAAGGGTTCGCACCATATTTGCGACATCGGCATCATTCGTAAGGACCATGCCCGCATCGCCAAACGCTCCCAGATTCTTTGTCGGATAAAAGCTAAATGCGGCCGCCGAACCAAACGAGCCAGCACAACGCCCATCGCGCAAGCGGGCTCCATGCGCCTGAGCGCTATCCTCAAAAACAAGCAAGCCACGCGAATTTGCAAATTCACAAATTTCGTCTACCGCACAAAGACGTCCATACAAATGCACCATAAGAATAGCACGAGTCCGCGCACCGCAGGATTCTTTTATGCGCTTCGGATCCATGTCATAGCTATTTTCGGCAGGTTCCACAAGCACTGGCTTGAGCCCTGCGGCACTCACAGCAAGAACTGTCGCAATAAACGTATTTGAAGGCACCAGAACTTCGTCGCCTTCATGCAAGCGCCCCAGTTCCATCGAGGCACGCAACATAAGGGTCAGCGCATCGAGTCCATTCCCCACCCCTACAGCGTGCTTCACACCGCAATATTCAGCAAACGCCTGTTCAAAACATTCACAAAAATGCCCACGGATATACCAACCCGATTCCACAACGGATGCCGCTGCTTCTTTCAGGGAATCCATGAATGGGGCATTTAAACTCTTGAGATCGAGAAAGGGAACTTTTGCCATAAACTCCAATATAAAAAAATCGGCTCCGCTAAACGGAACCGATTACTGAGCTACGAAGGGCTCGAACCTTCGACCCACGCCTTAAAAGGGCGTTGCTCTACCAACTGAGCTAGTAGCCCGAGCAAGGGCAAATATAAAAAAACTTTTTTTTATTGTAAAGGCATAAGAACAGCCAATAATTAAAAAAAAAACATCCACCTTGCACATTTAATGCCAATCATCGCGCTGACTTTTTATAAATTTACACCATGGATTTACTGAAAAAACTATCTGCAATAGCGGCTCTCGCCATCGCGTGTCCGGCATCTGATTTTGGCTATTTTTCTAAGCACGATGCAGGCCAAGAAGTTTTTTCGTTCCTTTCTACATTTGACAGCCCGCGCAATGCCGCTCTCGAGAAGTCGGCATCGGCACTGCCCTCTACTGACCCGTCGGTAGTTCAGCTAAACCCGGCTGCACTCGTGATGACCGAAGGTAAAAAACGCGTCGCCGAAGCTCATTGGCAAACAGGCGAAATGGCAAGCAACGTGGGAACGCTTTCTTACACAACGCAGTACGAAAAATTCATCTTGCAGTTCTCGTACAACTGGCAATCCTACGGGACCATCGTCGGCTATGACGAAAATGGCGAAGAAAACGGCAGCGAGTACAAGCCATTTAGCCAACTTACCACATTGTCTGTAGCTTACCCGATGAAACACATTCGCGTAGGAGCAACCCTCAAGTTCGCTTCGGATAAAATGACGGGAGATGCCACAGACCAGGCAGCATTGGTAGCAGCATTTGACTGGGGCCTAACCTGGATGTCTGACACCAAGAACTATGGTTTTTCATTTGTTGCAAGAGACTTCGGTGCGATGCTCCGCGGTTATCTGAAGGAAGACGCTGATGACTCCTACAACTTGGCGCAGACATTTGCAATCGGCGGATTTATGAGGCCGCGCAGCGTACCGCGCTTGACATTGTTTGCAGAAACAGACTTTCCGCGCTATGCAGAACCGGACCTGAACCTCGGTGCCGAATATGCGCTCGGCGAATTCTTCCGCATCCGCGCAGGCTTTACTCGTACATGGCTAGACATTTCACGCGACATCAAGGAACTGGCCAATTCTTCTAGTAGGCCCGACGAGACAAACGAAGGGCGCGTATTCAGCCTTGGTCTCGGATACTCATCGGAGCTGTTCGCCTTTGACTACGCATTTTCGTACCTTGCCGAAGATCTCGGCTATGAGCACAGGATTGGCCTCCGCGTAGAATTTTAGCAGGAACTAGACTCCATGCGACAGTTTGACGTTTTTGTTTTCAGCGAAAACTACGACGAAACGCGAGGCGCACTTCCCCAACCACCATTCACGGACGACGAACTCGGCTGGTTTTATACAAACGACTGGAACAAGCATCTCGACGAAATTGAAGGCGAATGGGTTGTTTTTACGCATCCAAGCATCAGGATTGACCGCAATTTTTTGAACAACGTCGCCGAAGTCACGGACGGATTCCCGATGGTAGATGCTTTTGCGCCACGCATCCGTACTGACAAAGGAAATTTTTTAGGCGGATATCTGTTAAAGCCTGCATCCAAGGGTTCAGGTTTTATTGAAATTGACGAGAACGCTCCGTTGCGCTATGTGGCAGCACCGCATCCATTCCTTGCCGTATTTTCAAGACGCATTATACAGCGCACAGGCGGTTTTGACATGACACTCCCGCCAGCCATGCGCCTTGCCGATTTCACGCTACGCATGATGCATGCCGGTGGCAAGATGTTCTCCGTGCCATACCTAGTGGCACAAGCAATAGGAGACGAAGCTGTGGCCGTCACAGGAAACGGAAGCAACGAAAGCGCACACGTCCATAAAGGAACGAACAAATTAACAGGAATGGACAACCTAAAATCGGTTGCGATTATTTTATCCAAAGCATTCGGATTCGAAGCATCATTGCCATTCGCCCTCCACCATCCAAGCGTCATCCCGACGCTACTGTGCAACCGCAAAGAGCGTAAAGCCAAGCGCGAAGCGGCAACACTCCTCTCCAAACTCAAGGCCGATTTTCTAAAAGAAGTGACTAGTCATTAACGAGAGGGCGATGCCCGATCGATGTCGGACATGACAAACAAAAACAATCGTATACTGCGCCTCCGGCGCAAAAAAAAAGAACCCCGCCGAGTGGCGAGGTCCAAAAGCTTTTTAGCGGAGGTGTGGGAAACAATTTGCTTTTAGGCGGTTACGCCCACACCACTAACACTAGTTAAACTTTAATTAGCCCTTGTAGTTGGTGATAACGCGAGCCATTTCGCAAACCTTGTTGCTGTAGCCCCATTCGTTATCGTACCAAGAGCAGACCTTCACGAAGGTCGGGTCGAGCTGGATACCGGCCTTGGCGTCGAAGATAGAAGTGCACGGATTGTTGCGGAAGTCGGTAGAAACAACAGCGTCTTCGGTGTAGCCGAGGATGCCCTTGAGTTCGCCTTCAGAAGCTTCCTTCATAGCAGCGCAGATTGCTGCGTATGCTGCATCCTTGTCAGCAGCCGGAGCGTTCTTGAGTTCAGCAGTGAGGTCAACGAAGGAAACGTCGGAAGTCGGCACGCGGAGAGACATACCAGTGAGCTTGCCATTGAGCTGCGGGAGAACCTTACCCACGGCCTTTGCAGCACCCGTAGAAGACGGGATGATGTTTTCGAGGATGCCACGGCCACCGCGCCAGTCCTTCTTGGACGGGCCGTCAACGGTCTTCTGAGTAGCAGTTGCAGCGTGAACGGTGGTCATGAGGCCACGGACGATGCCGAACTTTTCGTCAAGAACCTTGGAGATCGGAGCGAGGCAGTTAGTGGTGCAGGAAGCGTTGGAGATGATCTTCTGACCAGCGTAGGTCTTGTGGTTAACACCATAGACGAACATCGGAGTTGCATCCTTGGACGGAGCAGACATGATGACCTTCTTGGCACCAGCCTTGAGGTGAGCAGAAGCGAGTTCTTCGGTGAGGAAGAAACCAGTGGATTCAACAACGACGTCTACATCGAGAGCGCCCCAAGTGATGTTGGTCGGATCCTTTTCAGCGAAGATCTGGATCTTGTTGCCGTCAACAATGAGGAAGTTGCCTTCGACCTTGATGTCGTGGTTGAACTGACCGTGGACGGAGTCATACTTGAGCATGTATGCGAGGTAGTCAGCGTCGAGAAGGTCGTTGATACCGACAACAGTGATGTCCTTGGAGAAGTTTTCCACAGCAGCGCGGAAGACCATACGGCCGATACGACCGAAACCATTAATACCGAGTTTGAGAGCCATTATTGGATCCTTTTTTTTATTGTTGAAATTGCTACCCACCTACACGGTGGAGCTTTGCTGGCAGGAAAGATACAAAAAATCAAAGTGTTTGTGTAGTAATAATCTCAAAAAAAGAGAGTAAAACGACCAAAGACCGCCAGGTGAGGTCTTACCGCATCTACCACCCCTATTTTTCCAGGACTTCGAGGACGAGCTTTTCGAGCATTTCGAAACTCGGGGCCCCGCTCCAGACGCGCTTGATGTAGCCATTCGAGTCTAGGAGCATGAGCGTCGGGACCGCATGAATCCCGTAACGGCGCCAGAGCCCCTGGTCGGCATCGCGGTAAAGCGGATACGGGGACGCATGCTGCTTCTTGTAGAATGCAAGGAGCGGCTTGGTCTGTTCAGACGAAATGCCGATGACTTCGAGTCCCTGGCTAGAATACTTGTTGTAGATTTTTTCAAGCACGGGGAGCGTCTGGCGACATGGTCCGCACCAGGTCGCCCAGAAGTCGAGAAGCGTCGCCTTTGGCGCATCCTTTCTCTTTTCACCGTTCTTGTAGAAGTTCTTGCCGAACTCAGCCATCTTGCTTCCGATAGCAGAACCGGTGAGGCTAGAAATATCGTCTGGACGTTCCGTGAGCGTCACCGTGAGCGGGATGCGCTTTCCATCGCGGAAAACATCGATGGATACTTTAGAACCGACCTTTGATGTTTTCAAGACATTCTGAATTTGAGCCACATTCACCAAATCCTTGCCATCAAAACCGACAACCAGATCCCCCGAAACGACCCCCGCCGAGAGACACCCCGATTCCGGATGCACACCAGAAACTCGAAGTGCCAAATGATTTTCATAGAGATCTTTCTTGTAAATGAGCCCAAGCCACGGCCCCGCAAACGCAGAAGCCGAGAGGAGCAATAGAACACAAATGGCACGAATGATTTTCGACATTTAATCCATCCTATAAATTGCTATTTAAAAGAGATAAAAACCGATATTCAAAGCTGCAGTGAAATGAGTTTCACGGCTAAAAAGTTCATCATCCTTATCGACTAACGCACGCCCCAAGATGTAACTCGCATCCAGCTCGATACGGCACAAGAAACTCGTGTTCTTGAAGAACGTGATATCGCGACCATAACCCAGTGTCACACGCGGCGGGAAATAGCTTTTGTCATAACGTTCGAAAGAGACAAACGAAATGCCGAGGCGAACAAAGTCATCTTCACGCGTGCCGCGGAAAAAGAACCGCCAATCCGTGCCGACTTCAAAGTAATCGCCCGAGAACAGGAACGCCGCAAAAAGATCCGCCGAATGGTGCTTATGGAAGCGATACTCGCCACTCAGCAAAATTCCAGGGTGTACAGAGCTCAAATAATAGACAAGTTCTAGCTCGCCACCAAAAGAGAACGCCGAAAGCGAATCAGACACCGGGGCGTCTTCGTAGGGTTGCTCGATAAAGTATCCCGCAAAAGACTGGACACTCACAAGCAAAATCGCTACGAGGAATATTTTAACGCACCGGAGCATCAACATTCATTAACCCTTCGGATTCTTGGCGTCGGAATTCTTGGCGTCATAATCGGCGAGAGACTTGAAGCCGTCTTTTGAGAGCGCTTCTTCAAGTTCCTTACGCATCGCATGGGCAGCCATCCAGCGGAAAGCCACCACAGAATAGCACTGCACCGCATCGACACCGAGCTTGATGAGGTCGTAAATCTTGTAACCGTGGTCAATGCCACCGCAGGCGATCACGCTCATCTGCGGGTAATGTTCACGAATAAACTTGACATTGCGCACCATATTTTCGTAAAGAGGGCGGCCAGACATGCCACCGCGATCGCCATCGGCACGGAGCGGAGTCAAATCGTCGTACTTCACATGAACCGGGAGGTCCGTAACTTTCTTTGTCGGGTACGTGTTGCCCATGACAACGCCGTTCACGCCCACCTTCACCAGCATATCCATGATGGTCGCCGTATGGTTTTCGGGCATATCCGGGCTGAGTTTTGCATAAATGGCTTTGCGGACCGGCTGTTTATTGCGATAGTCCGTGATGGCGGTAAAAATCTTATTGACAAGCGTCATGTCCAAATCGAGGCGGTTTTCCCCCGTATTCGGGCAGCTCAGGTTGATTTCGACGTAGTCCGCCACGCGGTAAGCGATGGAGAAACTTTCAACGATGTCTTTAAGCTTTTCGTTTTCGTCCGTGAGACCCGGCGTTTCGGCAACAGAGATGCCCACGCACATTTGAACCCTGTGAGCTGCGGTAATCTGTGTATCCACGCGACGGGTTACCGCATCGACGCCATCGTTGTTGAGGCCCATGCTGTTATGAATTGCACGGTCTTTCTCGATAAAACCGATACGCGGTCTGTGCGTGTTTCCTTCGCGGACGTGGCGGGTTGCAGTCCCGACAGAAATGCCGCCAAAGCCCATGTTGGCAAAATCGCAAATGCGTTTCGCCGTCTTGTTTGCACCAGCCGCGAGCATTATCGGGCAACCAAAATGGAGCGGATTTGAGCCATCCGCAAACGTTACCACGCGATTCAAAGTCTTGCTCAAGTCCGGGCGACCACCCATAAACGGGATAACCGGGGCAAAGCGGGCCACATGCTTCAGGGAATCATGGCGAAATTCCGGATTATTGTGGAAAATACGGCGAATAAGTGCCAAAATGCGGTCACTCACGCGCATATAGTATTCGTGGTTGATGCAATTATTACTCATGTGTAGTAAAATAGAAAAATCCACCACAAAAGACAGCCCTGCAAGACTTATAGAACCGACAAACCACCTATTGCCATGATACGAAAAATTTTATAATTCTTACTAGACAAGAGAGTAAATTATGCAAAACAAAATCAAGAAAGATATTCACGAAAACATGCCACATTATATCGACATGCTTTCGAGCTTGGTAGCCATTCCATCCATCAGTTTTGACAATTTTGACCAAAAGTACGTTTTGGATAGCGCGAACGCCGTCAAGGCGATGTTTGAAAAAGCGGGACTCACGAACATCCAGTTTTTGATGCCGCCAAGCGGGCGTCCGAGCGTTTATGCAGAAAGCCTCACCAGCCCAGACAAGCCGACCATCCTTTTGTACGCTCATCACGACGTGCAGCCGCCCATGCGAGAAGCTTTGTGGGACACGCCGCCGTTTACCGCTACGCAGAAAGGCGACCGCCTCTTTGGACGAGGCACTGCTGACGACAAGGCGGGAATCATCACGCATCTCGCAGCCCTTGAACAGGTTCGCCGCGAACTCAAGAGCAACGGTCCGAACCTAAAGTTCATTATCGAAGGCGAAGAAGAATCCGGGAGCGCAGGCTTCGAAAGGATTCTCACGGAACATGCAGAACTCTTGAAGAGCGACGCCGTCATTATTGCAGACCTCGGGAACTTCGCCAAGGGAACACCATCTATCACGACGACGCTCCGCGGCATGAGCGCCATCAACGTCACCCTCCGCGCGACAAAGGCCCCGCTCCATTCCGGTTCGTGGTCCGGCCCGATTCCCGACCCCGCCCAGGCGCTTTGCCGCATGATTGCAAGCCTCACGGACAAGGACGGCAAGATTCTCATCCCGCATTACGAAGATGACATTATCCCGCCGACAAAGGAAGAGCTCGAATCTTACAAGTCGCTCGGCATGACAGAAAAGATTTTCCGCAACGACGGTGGCGTTCTTGAACAAGTCAAGTTGAACGTGCCCGAAGAAGAAATTCTGCTATCACTGTGGCGCCGCCCGAGCATCATCGTAAGCACGATTGAGTCCGGATCCCGCGTAAACGCCGGTAACGTGCTGCAAGACAGCGCCTATGCCCGAATCGGCATCCGCCTTGCTCCCGGCATGGACGCCGTGAAATGCACCGACATGCTCGCCGACTTCCTCAAGGCCCAAGTTCCGAACAACATGGAAATCACCATCGACAAGGAAGACGGCGCAAATCCGTTCACAACCGACACAAACCACCCGTTTTTCAAGAAGATGAGTGAAGCCATGGCGGACGCTTACGCCTCCCCCACTAAGTTCATTGGCTGCGGCGCAAGCATCCCGGGCGCAGAGCTTTTCCGCAACACGCTCGGAAACATCCCAATTTTGCTCACGGGCCTCGAAGACCCAGAATGCAACGCCCATGGCGAAAACGAAAGCCTTTACCTGCCCGATTTCGAAAGCGGAATCGTTGCAGAAGCGCTTTTCTTTGCATCCATTTCGTAAGGAGGATCTATGAAACGTAAAAGACTCGTCGTACTGACAGGCGCAGGAATCAGCGCGGAATCTGGCCTCCGCACATTCCGCGGAAATGATGGCATGTGGGAACACGAAAACATCGAAGACGTCTGCACACCGGACGCCCTCCGTCGTGACCCGAAGCGCGTCAAGGACTTTTACAACTTCTTGCGAAAGGGGCTCCCCGAGCACGCTCCGAATGCGGCGCACATCGCGCTTGCCAAGCTCGAAGAGCGCCTCGGCGACGAATTCTTGCTCGTGACGCAGAATGTCGACGACCTCCACGAACGTGGAGGAAGCAAGCGCGTTTTGCACATGCACGGAGACCTGATGAAACTCCGTTGCACCAAGAACGAGCATGAATTCGAATTCACGGGCGAAGAAACATTGGACACAAAATGCCCGATTTGCGGAAGCCCCGTGCGCCCGGACATTGTGTTCTTTGGAGAAACGCCTTTGTACATGGACGAGATTCAGGAAGCTCTGATGAACTGCGACGAATTCGCTTACATCGGCACGAGCAGCGTCGTGTATCCAGCAGCAGGTTTCAAGAGCTTTGCGAAATCGTACGGCGCCAAAGTCACTTGCCTGAATCTAGAAGCACCCTACGGCGACCCGTATACAGACGTCGTCATTCAAGGGAAAGCGACCGAAGTCGTGCCCCAGTGGTGCGAAGAATTTAAGTAGTCATTAGTTTTTAGTCATTAGTTTTTAGTTAATAGTTTGACGAATTTCACGATTATAATTCTATCGACTATTGACCAATGACTATTGACTATTTTTATTCAGCACAAAGCTTGCCGAGCTCATCTCGTTTTTCGAAAAATTTGACCAAAAGTGCGCTGTAATCCATTTGCGTGCGATTGCGCAAGAGTTCGGTAATCTCGACAGCAAGCGTATATAGCGGCGTGAGCGAAAGGTTCCCGAGAACGCCCTTTAGCGCATGAGCCGCTTCAAACGCACCATCCAAGTCCTTGGCCGCAACTTTCTTCTCCAATCGTTCAAAAGTAGCGTCGTCAGGAATCGTCGTCACCAGTTTCAAATACAGGGCTTCGTTTCCAAAGCAGCGTTCAAGGCCTTCAGCGGTATTTGCACCAAACGAATTTAGTTTTTCAATAGTAATCACAGGTTATTCCCTTTTTTCAAATTTTTTTCACTTATTTCACGCTCTATAAATGGAGCAAAATCCATTGCAGGCACAGGCTTGGAGAAGTAATACCCCTGAATAATATCACAGCCCATTTGTTTTAACATGTTCAACTGAGATTCGGTTTCAACGCCTTCAGCAACTGACGGAATCTTGAGAAACTTCGCAATTTCAATAATAATCTTTACGAGTTTCAAGTTGCATTCGTCCTTTTCCATATTACGGACAAAAGACATATCAATCTTTAATACATCAACCGGGACCGTAGTAATCATGTTCAAGGACGAGTATCCTGCACCAAAGTCATCCATTTCTATGCGGAATCCATTTTTACGTAGCTTGTCAACAACCTCAACAAGTCTATTCGTATTTTCGGAATATGCACTTTCTGTGACTTCCAGCATGATTTCGCTCGTAGAAATTTCATACCTTGAACAAATGTCTTCCAGCTTTGCTTCAAGATCTGGATCCATGATGTTGATACGGGAGACGTTCACAGATACCGGTATAGATTCACCATACAAATCTTTCCAACGTCGGATTTGTGCAGCAGATTCCTTCCACACATAGTTATCCACTTTGCGGATAAGCCCGTTAGATTCAAATAAAGGAATAAAATCACCTGGATTAATGAAGCCCAGTTTCGGATGAATCCAACGCACCAGCGCCTCAGCGCTCGTCAGTCGCGGTTTTTCACCCACAATGCTATACTTGGGCTGGTAATAGACTTTCAATTCCTTATTGGCAATGGCTTCATCAAGATCATGGATGAGAGTTTCTTCAAAAATATACTTTGCATGCAATTCATTATTGTAACGCGCAATACATTTCGATGAATCACCGCGATTTGAATCACAGGCGATCTTTGCGCGGTCAAACCAAACTTCAATTTCGAATTCTCGGCTGACATTTTCCCAAATTCCATAACGGATTCGAATATTGCTGATATGGAAAAAGCTTGCAATTACAGAATCTAAGGCTTTACGCAAATCAGAATAATCTTCCTGATGCTCTGCAAAAATGTAGAACGTATCCGCATGGGCACGGCATGCAAAAGCATTCATCTGCGGAATGAGCGCGAGCAGGGCTTCACCAATTTTGGAAAGGAGCATATTGCCAAAAGCACGCCCACAAAATTCATTCACCAAATGGAAGCGTTCAATATCGAAAACCAGAGCGTCCCTGGGGATCTGCTTACCCAACAGTTCCGATCGGCGTACATACTCAAAGAAGTAGTCTTTAGCCAAAAGCCCCGTAAGCACATCTTTTTCGGTATTGCGGATGATACTTTTCTTTTCAAAAAGTTCAATAATGCGCTCGCACCGAGCTAATACAACTTCGGGCAAATTGAACGGTTTTGTGATAAAATCAGCGGCTCCAAGCTTTAGACACTTGATTTCAAAAGTCTTCTCCGAAGTCATTACGACAACAGGAATCGACTTGAGGCGATCGCTTTCAACGCGGTGTTCCAGGAACTCGATGCCACTCATCACAGGCATAATCAAGTCCAGCAACACAAGCGAATACTCGACATCGGGATTCATCAGCATCCCAAGTGCGATTTTCGCATTGCTCGCGTAATCGACCGTATAAACCGTCGAAAGGAAATTTCCTAAAATTTCGCGGTTCACCATTTCGTCGTCTACAACAAGTACACGACGCCTTAAAACACCTTGTTGTCCAACAAAATCCATGTGGGCAATCTCCAATCCATTCTATAGGTCCAAATGTAAGAAATAGACACAAAAATAGATTATGTTTTTTTAGTTACATTTTATTCATTATAAAGTTTTATTTCTAGGTTCACGACGTCTTCTTCATAATTTCCGATATTGGGAATCATCAATCCAATCAATTTATTTGTTTTTTTCATAATTTCCACACCCGTAAAAAAGGTGTGACAAATTTAAACATAAAACTTATGTATGATTATTTCTTTTTTATTACTTATTTCACAAATAACAATGACACTTTATGTCATTTTACTAAAATTTCTTACATTTATATAACTTTACTATCAAATTTATTACAATGACAACTTTTAGCACAACGTTACTTATATTTGCGCTCACTTAATACAAATACAACCTAACTTATAAAGGGAAGGATTATATGGTGTGGAAAAAAAGGAACGGCGTAAAAGACACAGCCGTCGGAAACATCGTTATGGCCATAGCTCTAATCGCAGGCTTTATATTCCTAGGCTATAGCGCGGTACAAAACGTTAGCTCCATGTTTATGGAAGAACTGGCCGGACGTAGAGAACAGTTTGTCGAGTCAAAACTTGAAGACTATATCAACAGCCTTGAATTTGCGGTTGAGCTTTTGACAACAGAAAATTTATCTAGTGAAAACAACTTTCAATCATACCAGTACCGTCTAAAGCATGTCTATGGATTGGAACGATTCGCCTTCGTCGATTCAAACGGGCTCATATACACCTCCAACGGAACACGTAACGACATTGATCTTTACGATTTCGATTATAAGAATCTCACCAAGCCCGTAATTTCACTAAAAAAAGCCGATGACGAAAACAAGACCCTCATCGTCGCTATTCCGATTAACAACAAATATTACAACCAGAAAAAACTTGTCGTTTCCTTTATGGAAATCACCATTGCGCGCCTTCTCGAAGGAGTTTCTCTACAGTTAGACACGAATAGCGCGGCATCTTGCAACATTTATACAAAAGACGGCAAGTCGCTGAAGAGCATGGTTCTCGGAGGACTCACCAACGATGAAAACTTGTTCACAGCCATGGAGCACGCCACATTTGAAGATGGCTACACCATTGACAAGATTCGCGATGACTTCGCGGCTCACAGGCAGGGTTCTACGTCATTTTCATACAACGGCATGCAAGAAACCGTTTATTATATGCCCGTCAAGTCTACAGACTGGATGTTGACATACCTCGTTCGTGACAACGTTTCCACAGAACAGATGAGTTACTTTTCTGAAGGCATTCTTGAGAGGAACCTCATCATCGCCATTATTATTTTATTCGTCATCATTATCTTATTCATTTTCTTCCTTATCCAAACACGACGCACAGCAAAGCTCAAAATCGAGCGTGAAATCATTGATGCCGAAAATAGAGTCAAGCAGAAGAAACTTGAAGACGAACTTGAGCTCCAGCAAAAGCTCATCGACCAGGAGCGCAAGCGTAACGAACAAAGTTACATGATTACTGCAATGGCATCAGATTACCAAAGCGTTTTTTATGTAGACCTGGAAGAGGACATCTCTATTTGCTATCGCAAAAACGATTCCGTTCCAACACCATTCAAGAAGGGTGACAAGTTTAAATTCAGCGAATCGTTTACTCAATACGCCCATAAATATGTCGCTCCGGAATACCAAAAGAAATTTCTTGAATTTATCGATCCCGCAAACATTGTCAGAAGATTGCAGAAAAACGCACTCATTGCGTTACGCTACATGGTCATCCGCGACGGCAAGGAAAGCTACGAAATGCTTCGCATGGCAGGCGTGCGAGATGACGAGAACAGCGAAACGCTCCGCATTATTGGCGTCGGGTTCTCCGACATTGACGAAGAAATGCGCGACTCTCTCGCCAAAAACCAAGCACTCATTGATGCGTTAAAGGTCGCCGAAGAAGCAAACAAGGCAAAGACCGTTTTCCTCTCGAACATGAGCCATGAAATACGCACCCCGATGAACGCCATTATCGGTCTTGACAGCCTTGCACTCCACGAAGAAAACATTTCCCCAAAGATGCAAGACTATCTCGAAAAGATTGGTTCCTCTGCCGAGCACCTTTTGAGCCTCATCAACGAAATCCTAGACATGAGCCGAATCGAAAGTGGAAGACTGACTATCCGCAACGAAGAATTTTCTTTCACGAAACTTCTCGAACAAGTGAATACCATTTTCAACGGCCAGTGCGAAGAAAAAGGCATCCATTACAGCTGCAATGTCGACCAGAAAATCGACAGCTATTATATTGGCGACGGCATAAAGATCCGCCAAATTCTCATCAACATTCTTGGAAACGCAGTCAAATTCACGCCGAAGGACGGCAATATAGCCTTTGACATCAAAAAGACGGCCAAATTCGACAAAAATTCTACGCTCACCTTCAAGATTAGCGACACTGGCATCGGCATGAGCAAGGAATACTTGCCAAAGCTCTTTGAACCGTTCAGCCAGGAAAATTCGGGAACGGCAAACAAGTACGGAAGTAGCGGTCTTGGGCTTGCTATTACCAAAGGTATTGTCGACATGATGAACGGCAAGATTGAAGTCGAAAGTGAAAAGGGCAAGGGTACGACATTTACGATTACGCTCACGCTTTTAAATTCAGGCCGCTCCGATGTTATCGAAAGTAACGATGTGGAAATCCGTCCGAGCGAAATGAGCGTCCTCGTCGTCGACGATGATGATGTGGCATTACAACACGCCAAAGTCGTTCTTGAAAAGTCGGGAATTGCCGTCGAAACAGCCCCTTCAGGACGAGAAGCCATCGAGATGGTAAAGCTCCGCCACGCCAGATGCAACCCATACAGCCTTGTCGTTTTGGACTGGAAGATGAACGAAATGGACGGCGTAGAAACGGCTCGACAAATTCGCGCAGTCACAAGCGACGACACGGCAATCATCGTGCTCACGGCCTACAACTGGGACGATGTTCTGGACGAAGCGCACGCTGCTGGCGTCGATAGCTTTATCGCAAAACCGATCTTGACGGACCACCTTCTGGACGAACTCAAGGACATCCTCAAGAAGAAACGCCAGCATACAGCACCCAAAAAGACGAAGGCAGAACTTACAGGAAGATGCATCCTCCTTGCCGAAGACATGGAAGTGAACGCCCAAATCATGATTGAAATTCTGAAGATGCGTCAGGTGAGTACGGAGCATGCCGAAAACGGAAGAATCGCCGTCGAGATGTTCGAAAAATCACCAGTCGGCTATTACGACGCCATTCTTATGGATATGCGCATGCCAGAGATGGATGGCTTGGAAGCGACGGCAGCCATCCGCAAATTGGACCGCCCCGACGCCAAAAAGATTCCGATTATCGCGCTCACAGCAAACGCATTCGATGAAGATGTTCAGCGCAGCTTGCAAGCAGGCCTCAACGCACATTTAAGCAAGCCTGTAAAGCCCGATATCTTGTTCGAAACGCTCGAAGGAATGCTTTAAAAAAAAATTCCATTGCTAACTGAAAGGCTGCTCGTTTTGAGCAGCCTTTTCTTTACTTTTCAATTTTCTTTTCGGCAGTATCTCTTTTGCCAAATGTATTCCTGCAAGATATCGAGCATTTGTGCGCACGGTTCAAACGAGAGTCCCAAATCCACGCAAAGTCGTCTTTGGCAAGCCTCCAAAACTTCCTGCTGTTCGCCATCCGAAAAACTCCTGACCTCGTACATGCTTGACAGGATTTGCTTGAGTACGAGCAAGAACAATCGGTCCTTGGCATCCGCAAATTCGGGGGCGTTCAAATCACGCAGTTCTTTTTCCAAAGTTGTTTCATTTGCGAAAATTGAATCACCGACTTTTTGCACCGCAGAATGGGCAATTTTCCATTTTATCAATTAAAGCGATCAAAATCCTTTAGATTTTTATGACACTCTTTACAGAACATAGTGTTCTCCCCGAAAAGATTCTCGTATTTTCAATGATAATATTAAAAAACGAGAATGAATGGGATGTAAAACTTATGCAAAAAACAATTGCTAGGATTAATTACTTGGCACAAAAGCAATAGGCGAAATGGTCCGCTTCGGCAATTTTCGTCGGGAGTTCGGCGGAAAGGCATTTTTCGCGAACTTCGGCAGAAGCCTGTGCGCATTTACAGCAGCGATCGGCAAAGCGGCAACCCTTGGCAAAATCCTTTGGATGCGGCACAGACCCCGGAATGGACGCGAGCGTGCGCAAGTCGCTATGGCTTTCAGGAATCGCAGCCAAGAGTCCTTGCGTGTACGGGTGCATCGGATGGTTGATGACTTCGCGGACATGACCTTCTTCGACGATGCGACCGGCGTACATCACAGCCACGCGATGGGCGTACTGCGAAACAATACCCATATTGTGCGTAATGAGGAGAACTGCAGTTCCCGTTTTCTCGGCCATTTCCTTGAGCACAGCAAGAACTTGAGCCTGAACAGTCACATCCAAAGCAGTTGTCGGTTCATCGGCGATAATCAATTTTGGCTTTGGCAAAAGCGCCATCACGATGCAAACACGCTGGAGCATGCCGCCCGAAAGTTCATGCGGATAGGAATTCAAAACGCGGTCGGGGTCGGTGAAACCGGCCAAGCGGAGCTGTTCGCGGATAAGGTCTAAAGGAGATTCCCCCCGGAACAAGTCCGGGGCAGGCTCTTCAAGTAGGGAATGACATTCCTTTTGGGACGACGCATTTTGGGACTGAGCGTCCTTCGAGACTGCGCTGAACTTGAAAACTTCGAGGAGTTGCTTTTTGATGGTGACGACAGGATTCAGCGCTTGCATCGGTTCCTGGAAAATGCACGCAATTTCGGAACCGCGGACGGATTGCAAATCCTTAAGCGGGAGCTTTACAAGGTCGCGGGCATTTTGAGATTGCGCATCATTCGCCCCCACATCGAACAAAATCTCGCCGTTCACAATCTTTGCACTCGGCCACGGCAACAAGCGCAAAATGCTCATCGCAGTCACGCTCTTTCCGCAACCGGACTCGCCCACCAACGCAAAGAATTCGCCGGGGAAAATATCAAACGAGACGCGGTCCGTCACTTGCAATGGCGACTTGCCATCGCGCGAATTGCCGTTCTTGTCAAATCCAAACGCCACCGAAACATCTTTAACACGCAAAACGGGGACTTTACTGGATCCTTCGACTTCGCTCAGGATGACGCGTTCCTCTCGTCTCTCGTCTCTCGTCTCTCGTCTAAACATACCTATCTCCCGATTTGGGATCGGTTGACGACTCCGCAATTGACTTAAAAACGCTATCAGAACATCTGAAGTCAATTGCTCCGCGCTCCCACGGCTCGTTAATACGAGCCGTTCCCGCTTGGCATGGACCACTCAGTCGTATTGCATTAAACATATCTATCTCCCGACTTCGGGTCGGTTGACGACTCCGCAATTGACTTAAAAACGCTATCAGAACATCTGAAGTCAATTGCTCCGCGCTCCCACGGCTCGTTAATACGAGCCGTTCCCGCTTGGCATGGACCACTCAGTCGTATTGCTTTAAACATACCTATCTCCCGACTTCGGGTCCATAGCATCCCTCACGCCTTCGCCAACAAATGTCGTAAGGAGGAGCGTCACAAAGAGCGCCGCGACCGTGCTAACAGAAATCCACGGAGCGTAGAGGTTGTTGAGTCCCTGGCTCATGAGTTCACCCCAGCTCGGAGTCGGCGGCTGGAGTCCAAAGCCCAAGAAGTCCAGCGACGTGAGGCTCCCGATTCCACCGATAAGCGTGAACGGGAAAAGCGTCACCACAGGCGTCATTGCGTTCGGCAAGATTTCCTTGAAAAAGATATGGCGATGCCCAAGTCCAAGAACTTTCGCAGACATCACGTACGTCATACTGCGGAGCTTCAGAAATTCCGCACGCATGTAGTAGCTAAGCGAAAGCCAGTTAAACGCCGCCATGATGAGAATCAAAAGCCAGAAACTGCGACCGTAAATACTGCCAATGAGAATCACAACGTAAAGCATCGGGAGCGAAGACCAGATTTCAATCATACGCTGCATGCCCGTATCCCAGAACTTCCCGAGATAGCCCTGGATGCCACCGATGACAATGCCAAGAAACGTCCCGAGCACTGTCAAAAGCAAGCTAAAGCTAATGCAAATGCGGAACCCGTGAATCAAGCGCGAAAGAACATCTCGCCCATTGCTATCGGTCCCGAGCCAGTGCTTTGCGCTCGGCGCAAATGGAGGGGTTCCCTCCTCGCTCAGATCCGCCTTCAGCGGATCGTGCGGCACTGGCGGCATGAGCGTCCACATCTCGGGGCAGCCTCCAGCACGTGGGAATCCGTCTTCTTCATCCTGCTTACATTCTTCGACATCCGCAAAAAGCTTTGCGTAATCCTGTTCCGTCTTGTATTCGCCGCCAAAGTCCGCTTCGCTGTAACGCGCAAACGCTGGAAAATAGCTCTTGCCGTTGTAGCGCAAATAGAACGGTTCGTCATTCACCGTCCACGGGCTCGTGAGCGAAAGCAAGTACGCCACCACCAAAATTACAAGCGACCAAAAGGCGCGCTTGTTCTTGCGGAAGCGCTTCAGGCGATTCAAAGTTTCTGTCGAAAGTCTAAGTTTCATAGATTAAACAAGGTTCGGCACATTTTTTGCGGCAGTTCCGACAGCGGCAAGCATTAAATACTCGACTCGATAAATTCCTTGCGGAACGTTCCGTTACCGAGCAAAATATCAATCGGCAGCTTGTGGAACTCGTACTCATACGGAGGCTGTTTCCACACAAAATCCTTCGGGTATTCGTTGAAGATGTACTGCAACAACTTCACCGCCATTTCAAAACTGCGGAACTTGTTACGGTCCGTCACGTGAATCTGCGCACCGCCACAAATCTGCCCTGCACCCTTGTGGAATGTCGGCTGGAAGTAGTTTTCGCGGAAATACACGCCCGGGAGCTTGAGCCCATTCATATACTTGCAAAGCTTGACCGCATCGATGAACGGCGCGCCGAAAATTTCGAACGGACGCGTCGTGCCACGGCCTTCGCTCACGTTGGTCGCTTCGAACAAGCACATGCCCGGATACACGATGGCGGTATCGAGCGTTGGCATGTTCGGGCTCGGCAAAATCCACGGGAGTCCCGTTTCATCGAACCACATGCGCTTATCGTAGCCGTCCATGTGCATCACGAAAAGTTCGCACTTCGGGAATCGTTCGGCCTTGAACTGTTCGGCAAGTTCGCCAATCGTCTTGGCATGGCGCGTACGAATGCTATGAAGCCCAACAAAGCTCGTGTAATTGAGGTCGAGCACCGGGCCTTCTTCGTCTACGCAGTTGATCGGATTCGGGCGATCCACCACGACCACCGGGATTCCCGCCTTCTCGCAAGCCTTCATGCAGAGGAAAAGCGTCCAGATGAACGTGTAGTAACGCGCACCCACATCCTGCAAATCCACAAGCATAGCATCCACGTGCGAAAGCATTTCCGCAGTCGGTTCGCGATGTTCACCGTAAAGGCTGTAAACCGGAATATGCAATTCGGGGTCTTCGTAGCCTTCCCATTCAATCATGTTGTCTTGCGTATGTCCCTTGATGCCGTGCTGCGGGCCAAACAAAGCCGAAAGTTTAAAGAGCTTGCCGTCCAAATCCTTGAGCAAATCAAGCGTATAACTCAAATCGGCACAGACCGAAGCCGGATGGAGAACAGCCCCCAGGCGCTTACCACGAAGTGCTGCCGGGAAACTTTTTTCAAAATGGGAAAGAGCTAACGTAACCATGGTTTTAAAGGTAGCAAAAACATTAAAAACAATTAGTCTAGTTACCTGAATTCAGGAGCAATCGTCAATACAAGGCTTATGCCATGCCAACTGTGGAACGCAAACTGCAGACGGAACAAGAACATGTCAGGCTTGCGAACGCGAACGCCAAACCCCCACGAGTTATACAGGCGATCCTTAGACCAGTCATTTACTTTGTCGCTAATCATTGCGTATTCATTAAATACGACACCATCAACAAGACGGTCCACCGGCCATCGGTATTCCGCCGAAAAGCCTAGCAAAAAAGGAGCACACCAGGCATCCGTATAGCCACGCAGCGGAAATCGCCCATTCAACGCCGGGAATGCAGAATGCGGAGCACCACCTTTTTCCATTTCCCACACGCCCTGGAATCGCAACTGAAACGCCAGCACGCGATGTTCAAAGAGCGTTTCTACCAAATTTTCCGGGCGCCACACTCGCAACACTTCGTTCAGAGAAAAGTCCGTATAGAACTTTCTTGTCTGGCGGCCCTGTTTTGCATTCAGCACATACTGTTCAGCACGACCGATAAAGAAATAAATCTGGTAAAAAGCGTCAACGCTCACGTAGTCATGGTTCTTTCCGCCATCCTTCAAATCACCGTCACGATTCAAGCCCGCCAAGACCAAGTCGCTATGTTTAATTCCGCCATACTCTCCAGTCAACGCATACGAAGCCCTCAGGCTAAAACGCTGCCCTCTCGAAGGCGCGTACGGAAAATCCAAATTGTCAAACACCAAGTTCACATAAAACGGAATTTCAAAATGGTTCTGATAAAGTCCTCGATTTTCAATCGGATATTTCGGGTCATCCAGCACGGAATCCTTCGTGTCCGTGAAATCAGCCTTATGATAAACTAATTCAGCGCCGACACTAAAGTTCAAGTTTCTCGATTCTGTAATCGGAAATCCCAGCTGAGCCCCCAAATTAAGCGTTGTATCAGCCTGATTGAATGATTCCTTGGTTCCAGGCAAAATAAATCCGTTATTGCGGTCCATGTAAAGGTTCGCATTTACCGCACCATACAGTTTTTTACCAAAAAGCGATTGCTTTGAATAACGCAACTTCACATCAATATCGCTATTGGCGTAATAATGGCCTTCGAACACCACATAGTCGCTCTGCATAAACAGATTCCTATGGCGGTAGCACAAGCCAATCATCGTAGAACTCCCCGGCTTGAGGTTAAACACCGGATAAATGAGAATATTTCTTTTTTCGCCAAACGTGATAAGGTCCACCGCCTTATCGGCAACGCCATTATCAATCGCATAGTGCAAGGGCGCGGCCACCGGGTAAACGAGCATCCCGAAAACAGGCTGAATTACATGGATAAAAGGCCAAGAAATGATTTCGGCAAACGACATAGAACCCGAAGAAGTATCCTGCACGACTTCGCCAGACTTCTTCGCATGTGCAGGCAAACTCAACACGCCTACAAGCACCAGTAATGTCATCAAACGCATCATTTCCACCCTAATATATAGTTATATTGAGTATGATGTTTTCTCTTTTTTCAAAAATTATCAAAAAATTAGCAACTTACCCTAAGATTATCCTTACGGTTTTTCTGGCGGTAGGAATTTTAAGTATTTACCCCATCATGCACTTGCGCTGGGATTTGCAGCTGCAAGACACGATTACGAGTGCGCGTGAACCGAGCAATGTCCAAAAAATCGAAGACGAATTTGGCGGACTCGGGAGTCTCATCGTCATTTTGCAATCGAAAGATTCTAGCGCGAACTACCGTATCGCAAAAGACCTCGCACAAAAGATGCAGCAGAGTCCGGCAGTCCATTTTGCCGACTTTGAGACCGACATTGAATTTTACAAGAAGAATAAGTTCCTGTACGCAAGCGAAAGCGACATTGACATCATGGTGCATCGCATCGAGCAGCTCAAGCACGACTACATCATGAAAAACAATCCGCTGTTCATCGACCTCAAGAGTGCGATTGATTCCATCACGCAAACGACTTCGGAACAGCGCGAACAGCTTTTGAGCGACCTCGAAAAGAAGTACTTTGACAAGCTCGCGGTGAGCCATTCCAACAAAACCGGGACCATCCGCATTGTCGAGATTTACCCGACACATTCCATTTCGGATTTGCAAGCAAACCGCAACTTGTTCTACGAAGTTACCGAGCAATTGAAAAAAGAAAAAATGCCTAGCGATTTCCAGGTGCATTACGCGGGCAAGGTCTACGAATCCATCCAGACCGGCAAGCGGCTTTTGCCCGAAGCAAAGATGGTGGGCTGCGTTACGGCAGGGCTGATTATTCTGCTTTTGATCCTCAACTTCTTTAGGCAGCCGCAATTGATTTTTATTTCGGCACTGCCGATTGCAACACCGATTTTCACCACAATGGCCTGTTCGTACATGTTCTACGGACGAATCAACCTGTTTACACTTTTGCTTGCAATTGTGCTCCCAGGGCAAGCGCTGCAGATTATCAACCACGTCTTGAACAGATACTTTTTAGAACGCGAACAGAACTTGAGTCCGCAACTTTGCATTGAAAGTGCACTCCTCGGCATCGGTCCTTCAACCGCCGCATCAAGTTTCACATTTGCAACCCTATTTGCAAGCCTCATCTTCATTCCGCTACCTGGGCTACAGGAACTCGGCGTGCTAGGGTCGACGGGTTGCGTTTTGAACTGGGCGATGACGCTCCTTTTTTCGACGGCACTTTTGCAAGTCACACAACGCAAAAAACCGTTCTCGATTAGGCATGCCCAAATCCACCATGAATGCAAAATTTCGATGCTTTCAAACCGGCTGAACTGGGTCATTTTTTCCATCATCATTGTTGCAAGCCTTATAGGGCTCTACATCGGCGGAACAAGACTACACATCCGCAACGATTTTTCAACAACAGAAATCAACTACAAGGATGCAACAATTGATTCCCTGATTGCCGAAACCGGATTCATGAACAAGACGCCCATCATCGTCATGTTGCCGGACAAGGCCGAAAGCGAAACACTGCTGGAAGAATTCAACAAACTCAAGGAAAACGGAAATCTTTCTACCGTCAATTCCATTTTTACATTGGCACAGTTCTCCCCGAACTTGCAACAGAAAAAAATGGACAAATTGCGCCAGTTGCATAGCTTGGTCACAAAAGAATTCCGCGAAGCGCTTTCCAAGAGCGAACTGGAAAACTTTGAAAAGGTTGAACAAGCTCTTGAATTTGACGAGAACGATGAATTTGAGCCTCCTGAGTACATTGCAAAGAAATTCCGCGACAAGCAGGGCAAACAAGGCCGCTTTGCATTTATTTTCACGAACATTCCAGAACACTTCGGCAGCGAATGCACAAAGCTATTCAGTGAACTCCACCAGATTGAAGGGATTGATAACGGAAAATATTTGGTGGCGGGCACGCCTATCACGCGAGCAATCTTCCTTGACAGGATCATGAACCACATCAGCAGACCCATACAGGCCGGCAGCATTCTCGTATTCCTGTTCATGCTCGTTTATTACAACCGCTTTAGCCGCGCCTTGTTCACAGCACTGCCATCAGTCTTTGCCACAAGCTGGTTCCTTGCGGCGCTCAACTTTTTTGACGTGAAGATTTCAGCCTACAGTGCACTCACCTTCCCAATTCTCATTGGAGCAAGCATCGATGGTTCTCTCCAGTTCTTCACGGCTTATTACGAGAAGCAAAAAGGAACCGCGCTCACGATTCTTAGGGACAAGTTCTTTACGATTTTCCTCTCGCAGATGGCAGCCTTCATCGGAACATACGGCATGCTCATTTCATCGCATCCGGGACTCCGCAGTATGGGTTACGTTTCGATGATTGGTCTTATCTGCATATTCATCGCACAATTCACCATCTTCCCCCTCATCGCAGGATCGCTCGACCAATACCGTCTGAGACAGAAAAGGAAAAAGGAAGCTAAAAAATGAAAACGCTTTCTGATAGAACGCAAAATATCGCAGCATCGCTCACCGTCGCCATCGACACGATGGCAAAACAGATGATCGCAGACGGCAAGGACGTCGTGAGTCTCGGCGCAGGCGAACCCGACTTTGGAACGCCCACTCCCATTCAAGATGCGGCAATTGATGCTATCCGCGCAGGCAAGACGCGCTATACCGCACCCGTCGGGATTTTGGACGTGCGTAAGGCTGTAGCGAAGAAATTGGAAGAAGAAAACGGACTCCATTACGACGCATCGCAAATCATCATGACTAGCGGTGCAAAGCACGCTGTGTTCAACGCACTCGCCGCCTTGATTAACCCTGGCGACGAAGTGATTATCCCTGCCCCTTACTGGGTCACGTATCCGGAACTCGTGAAGTGGCTTGGCGGTACGCCTGTGTTTGTTGAAGCGGGCATTGAAAAGAATTTTAAGATTGACGCCGAAGATTTACGCAAGGCATGCACGCCGCGCACGAAGGCAATTCTCTTGAACAACCCGTGCAACCCGACTGGCGCCGTTTACAGCAAGAGCGAACTTGAAGCGTTGGCAAAAGAAATTGTCGCACAGGACATCTACTGTATCTCGGACGAAGTTTACGAATACTTTGTCTACGATACAGAATTTACAAGTGCAGCCGTTTTCCCCGGCATGGCAGAACGCACGATTGTGATTAACGGTTTTTCGAAATCGCATTGCATGACCGGCTGGAGAATCGGTTACGATGCCGCCCCCGCTCCGATTGCAAAAATTATCGGCAAGATCCAGGGACAAGCCACGCACCACCCGAGCAATGTGGCGCAGTACGCCGCTCTCGGTGCTCTCAATATGGACAAAAGCAATGTCCATGCAATGCAGGCCGCCTTCCGCAAGCGCAGAGCTTACATGCTCGAACGCACTTCGTTCTTAAAGACCAAGCCACGTGCACCCGAAGGTGCATTCTACCTGTTTGCACCGGTGAGCGATTACTACGGCAAAAAGACTCCGGACGGCAAGGTGATTGCAGGCTCGATTGATTTTTGCAGCGCACTTTTGGAAACCAAGGGACTTGCGATTGTGCCGGGCGCCGCCTTTGGCGACGACACATGCGTTCGATTCTCGTACGCCGCAAGCGACGAAAATCTCGCGAAGGCTTGCGACCGTTTTGAAGCGTTCGTGAAAGAATTACAATAACGGACAAACGCGATGTTTCCATTCCGCCTCGTCAATCCAGACCCTTCGAAACCGTTTACCATCGGGCGCAAATCGGATAACGTTTTGCAATTCGACAACCTGATGGTTTCGAGGTATCATGCGGTTCTGAATTTTACGGACGGCAAATGGATTTTGCAAAGCTTGACCCAGAACAGCATCACGATGCTGAATGGGAAAGATGTGACGACCGCCGTTTTGAATGATGGCGACGTGATTCTCATTGGGCCAAGGCAGTTGCGAGCAACGCTCCGTGGCGCAGATTTGACGCTTTTGATTATGGAGCGCGAAACGGAAAGCGATATGCAGACCGTAACGCTCTCGACGGAATGGAGAGATATTGAAATTCCGGGAATCGGGAAAGCGAAGTGCCGCAGGATTGCGAGCCGAGATGCGCGCAGTTCTGGAAGTGCCGAGTGCCGCGAAAATCGTGCCGAGATAAAATTCGCGAAAGCGATTGTGGACGAGGGCGGCAAGCGCACACGCACGATTACAGTTGCAAGTGGTGACGCCTGTCGTTTTGAATCCGCCGTGGTCGGTTTCCGCAATAACGATTTGCTGATTGAAGCGCAAAATTCGGGCTTTGATGTTTTCGCGCAAAACGTGAACGTATTTGCAGGCAAAAAACAGCTACTGAAAGGGATTGATTTCGAACTCCCCGCAGGCGAGATTCTCGCAATTATCGGGCGTTCCGGGCAAGGAAAGTCTTCGCTTTTGAAGTTGATTCAAGGCATCAACCGTTGCGACAAGCAAAGCATTGTGCGCATTGGCGGTGTCGATTACCGCAAAAACGAGATTCGCAGGCGCATTGCAATATTGCCACAAGACCCGCCGCTCCGCCCGGAGCTGACCGTCGAGGAAACTATTCTCGACGGTGCGCGTTCGTCGATGGACGTGCGGAACTTCAAGCAAGATGCACTTGCGCGACTCGAAAAGTTCTGCGAACTTTTCGGGCTGAGCGGACGCAAGCATAACCTCGTGAAGACGCTCAGCGGCGGCGAAATGCGCCGCGTCGCGCTCGCACGCGAGCTCATGGGCAATCCGGGACTCGTGATTCTCGACGAACCGCTCTCGGGTCTTGACCCGTACAATTCGAGAATCCTTTGTACGCACCTCAAACAGCTAGCGTTCCTCGGCCATACGATCATCCTCACAACTCACAGCTACGAGGCCTTACAAATTGCAAATAAAGTTCTCGTACTGCACCAGGGCGAAGAAGCGTTCTTCGGGACCGTTCAGGCGGCCTACACGCACTTCAACACGAACGACCCGCAAACGCTCCTTACAAGCATCACGCAAAGTAAGGCCGCAGAATTTCACGAGAGCTACAAGCACGAGCAAAAAGTGTGCGATAGCAAGTATTACTTTGAACGCACCAAGCTCCCCCGCAATTTCGCCTACACCGTATGCCTCACCGCGAAGCAGTGGTTCCGCGACAAGGGCCGCATTGCCGCACTTTTTGTGCAGCCCGCGATTATCGGTTTTTTGCTTTCGCAAATATTCTCCGACCAAAGTTCTCTATGGACCGTTGCCTTTGCAATTATCCTTTGTGCAAACTGGTTTGCGCTCTCACTTTCTATCCGTGAAATAGTGCAAGAGAAAGACATTCTCCGCGACAAGTTCCGCCGAGGCGTATCCGCACTCTCGACGCTGACTGCAAAATGCACGCTCCCCATCATTTTCACGATGATGCAGACCGCCATTGTATATGCGTTTATCAGTAGTCGCATTAGCCCCACCCCCCACCTAGCGCTTATCGCCTGCGTTTTCGCCTGCATCGCCGTCCCCGCAACCACCGTCGGGCTTTTCACGAGTACGCTCGCCAAGAACACGAGCCAGGCAAATGCCTTCTTGCCGCTCCTCATCATCCCGCAAGTCGCCCTCGCAGGCGCCCTCGTACCGCTTGACCAAATGCAGCCCATTGGCCGCGCGCTTTCGAGCGTCATCTGGTCGCGCTACAACCAAGCTTCGCTCCTCAACATTTTGCTAGAACGAAAAGACGACATTTTCAACGCAGTTTTCGCCATCGCCATCGCGCTTAGTTTCTATATTGTAACAGCAATTTTACTACACAAATTAAAGAAGCCAAGATGATACGTCCAGAACAACCGCTAAATTTTCCGTACCCCTTTAACGAAAACTACGAACTATTGGGAACGCTCGGCAAAGGTGGAATGGGCTATGTCTACAAGGCTCTCGATAAAAGGCTAAACCGCGAAGTAGCCTTCAAGATTCTCGACTCGACCTCCGATGTCGAAGCTATCAAGCGTTTCTATCTCGAAGCGCAGGCCATGAAGGAACTCGACCACCAGAACATTGTTCACGTGTTCGACTTTGGACAGCAAGGGAACCAGCTTTTTATCTCGATGACTTACGTGCAAGGTATTTCACTTGCCGAAATTTTGCAGAACAAGAGCAAGCTTTCGTTCGAGGCGATTGAAGTCATCATCAAGCAAATTGCACGCGGTCTCCTTTACGCGCACAGCAAGGGCATCGTCCACCGCGACGTAAAGCCATCGAACATCATGCTCACGCGCGATAACCGCGTCTACATCATGGACTTTGGCATTTCGTACATCCAGGAGATGGAAAAGGAACGCCTCACCCGCACCGGCATGACGATGGGTACGCCCGAATACATGTCGCCCGAACAGTGCCACGGTGACGAGGTTACGCTCCAGTCCGACATTTACAGCATGGGCGTAATCCTTTACGAAATGACTTGCGGACGTTTGCCGTTCGAAGGCAGCCGCCCTGTGGAAATTGCGCTCAAGCACGTTCAGGAACCGCCTCCGGCTCCGGAACTTTTCCGCGAAGATATCCCGGATGGACTTTCGGCGCTCATCCTCAAGTGCTTAAAGAAAAAGCTGAACGAACGCTTCCACGACATGCAGGAATTCTTGGACGAATGCGACCAGGTGTTCCCGCAGCACGACACGCCTTACCAGAATTCTTCCGTCGGACGCAAGACCGGCAGCCACCGCAGCGTGCCTTCCATTGCAGAAGCAGCCAAGCGGTTCAGCAGTAACCTTTCTCCGCACAAGCTCATGTTAGTGGCATTCTCGGTACTGTTCCCGCTCATCGTGATTTTGCTCATGCTCCTCATGTTCACGCACAAGCCGCAGAATATGTTGCACGAAATCGAATGGAACGAGGTCATCGCCAACTACGAAACCAGAGCCATTGAGCCCGAGATGTCGAAGGGCTATCCGATTGCAAACTTGACCGACGGCGACCTTACCACGGCATGGCTCAACAAGATGCCACTCAAGCCACTGAACCCAGTGCTCGCCATGTACTTCGACCAGAACACGCTCATCACGAATATCGGCATTGCCGTTGGCTATCAGAAGTCTGTAGATGACGCATTTGGCGACCGTTTCCGCATTTTCAAGAAGCCGCGCACACTAACAATCGAAACAAAAGACGGGTTCAAACAACGTATCAAGCTTGAAAACATCAAAGGAATGCAGTACCCGAACATTCAAGCGGTTGAAACGACAGAACTCCGGTTCTACCTCGAAGATGTGTACGAAGCCGACAACGACGACTATGCCATTTCCGAGATTCGCCTGCTCGGAATGGAAGTGAAATAGAGACGAGAGAACGGCTCAGTGAGCCTACAGACGAAAGACGAGAGGGGATAATGCAAAAAAAGGTTGTGCAAAGAAAATGCAACCGCGCTAAAGGAAATTTTATCGAGACGCAAGCCGCGGCATTCTTGATACGCGAGGGTTATGAAGTTGTCGCCCGCAATTACGCTTACCACGGCGGAGAACTAGACATTGTCGCCCGCGATAACGAGACACTCGTATTTGTCGAAGTCAAGTCCGTCTGGAACAATCAGGAAGGGAACCCCGCCGCCCGCGTGAACGCTCTCAAGCAAAAGAAAATTTGGCAGACCGCATGCCACTTTTTGGCAACGCAAAAAGCAATCGCTCCCAAAGGCTTCGACACGCCGTGCCGTTTCGACGTTTTGAGCACCCGAGCCTACCAGGAACCGCTCCAGTTTGTGCACTTCAAAAACGCCTTCGAAAGCCACGAAGTCATCCCAATGGTTTAGTGAAGACGGTACAACAAATAAAGTAATTCACAAATCAAATGCGTTCACTTTTGTAAAAACAAATAAACAAATCAAGCACTTTCAGGATTATTCCTAATTGTACAACATTTCACTACTTTTCACCCACCCTAATTTTCTAAAATTAGAGTGTTAAACATTTTATCCCCGAGTTTTTTATGCGCCATTCGTTTGTAAAAAAAGAAAATTTGCTCACCCGCCTAACAGTCGCCTTCGGACTGTTCTTCCTGTTTTCCTGTGCAGGCAACACTCCCGATGTGAACACGATTCCATCCGCTGAAGTTTCTGGCACCACTGAAGAAACCTCTTACGACGAAGAATCCTCAGAGCTAGATTACACGTCCGAAGAAACAGTCGCGCCCAAAGCTACAGGTGGCACCATCGAAACCAGTGGCTACACGTTCACCGCACCCGATGACGGATGGACAATCATCGGAGGCGAGGACAACGCCCCCTATGAATTTTACAATCCCAAAACCGGCCGCCGCGCGGTACTTGTAGAAGTAACGCTCCCCGAAGGCGAACCGCAAAGACTCATGGATCGCGCCCAAATTGAAATGCAGTCATTTGAATCAAGCGGCAAAAAAGCGACTCTCGCAGAAACCTATCCCGAAGAAGCTTTCGGCACGACCGGCGCATTCTTTGATGTGGCTGGCAAGCGCTACGATACTCCATACGAAGCCGTCGGCATGGTCACCAGCGCCGGGAACCACATTTTCACGCTCACACTTGCAGCCACAGATACGCTGCTCCCTGCAGGCGCCCTCAAGCAGGAATGGAAAGACTTTTTTGCAACGTTCAAATTAAAGGAAGTTGTCAAGGAATCCGTAGCGGAACTTTCCGAAGAACGAGTCATGCAGCACTCCAGTACAGATCTCGGCTACTCTTGGAGTACAAGCGATACACTTTGGCACAACTGGACTGGCGTCGCCAAGCAAAACGAAGACCCGGATTTGGTACTCAGCAACAAGAAAGAAGATATTTCGCTCTTCGTATATGGCGCAATCGTCCCCAGCGAAGAAGTCGGTCAGCAGGACATGTTCAAGGTCCTTCTCAGCCGCCTTGGCATCTCGCTTAACGAGCCCAACATTGAGGTACAGCGCGTCAAAATCGGCAATCGCTATGCACAGGAATTCACACTGACTCGCGTTGTCAACAAGTTTGACTTCTATTATAAAGGCAGATTTTTCTACGACAACGGCCGAGGCATTCTCATTGCGAGCTGGACGCAAGGCATCAACAAAAAGAAATATGCAAGTGTCATGAAAAACGCAATCGAAGGCCTCAAGGTTGGAGACATGCCCAAAATGGCAAGCGACGAAGAAGCCCGTAAAAAGCAGAACAAGTTCAACGCCGCCGTTATGAGCCAGGTCGGTATTCTACGCTTGCTCGAAGACCAGCCGTTTGTTGCCCTCAGCTACTTTGAACGCGCCAACAAGATGGACCCAGAAGAACCGCTTTATCTCATCAACTGCGGTTTCGTTTACCAGATGAAGGAACTTTACGGCCCCGGCATCAGCTATTTCACAAGCCAGATGGATCTCGTGCGTAAAAACGGCAAGCTGCTCTCGATTCTTGGCGAAATGTACGAAGCCCTCTTCGACTACGGCCATGCCCGTGAATGTGCCGAAGGCGCCCTCCGTTACACGCCCAACAATCCTGAATACGTCATCAACTTGAGCGATGCGCTCTGGGGCTTGGGACAACGCCACCAGTCCCTCATTGTGGTGCAGCGTCTCTACGACACACAGCCGAGCTCCCGCCTGGGCGTTTACCTCGCCAAGACTTACATGGGTCTTGACCAGTACGCCGAAGCCGTCGATATCTTGTACGCTATCCGTGGCCGCTTTGGCATGAGCAAGGAACTTGGCGAAACCCTCATGGATGCCCTCATGTTCCTCGGTCGTTACGAAGAAGCCCGCGCCATCAGCGAAGAAACGCTCGCCAAGGCAAAGAATGATTATAAAGTCTGGACCATGCACGGCAAGATTTTGTTCTACAGCCGCAACTATCGCGATGCAGAAAAGGCTCTCACCAAGGCACTCGCCCTCCGCCCCGATAACGAAGACGCCAAGAGTTTCCTCTCTGCCACCAAGGCATACCTCGGCAAGGCCGACAACCGCACGCTCCAAAAGCCGATTACCCCGGTAGAAGAACGCACTGCAGACTTGAAGACGCTCCTCCACCCGCAGGCAAAGCAGACCGCCATAGAAGGCGACTTCCCAGCCGTGATTCATTATCAAAAGGAATCCCTCAAAGCCGAAAAGAGCGCCAACTGGGTCCGCAGCGAAGAAATGCTCCTCGAAGTTTTAGACCAGCGCGGTGCCGCCATTTATCGCGAATTTACGTTCGACTTCTTGCCGGGCTACGACCGCATTTTCTTGAACGCCCTCGAAGTCTACGACAGCAACTGGAAACTCAAGCAAAAGGCGACGCTCAACGGAGCCTACATTACATACGCTACAGAAATTGGCGGTGGTAACGAAAGCCAAACGGCCCACTTCCCGCTTTCGGAACTTGCACCGGGTGACTTTATCTACATGCAATTCAGCCGCACGAATCTTGAAAACAAGGGCATGATTCCGTACACAAATTACGAAAGCAGCCGCGATGTGCCGGTCGGAGAATCCGTGTTCCGCATTTATGCCGATACGACACGTTTTGTCACCGAAGAATACGGTCCGCTTGAAAAGTCCCCAATCAAGGGCGGCATCGAATGGAAGATTGAAAACCCGGTCATTGTCCGCAAGGAACTTTACATGCCGGTGTACCGCGACTTCGGTGCAGGCCTTATGCTCACTGGCAAGCAGGAATGGCGCGATGTCGGCGACGATTACCAGAACCTCATCAGCCACCAGTTCAAGAAAGCTGTCAAGGTTCGCGAACAGGCTTTTGAAGTGCGCGGCAACAAGATTGGCGACGAAGCTGTCAAGGCAATTATCAACTTTGTCCGTCAGGACATCCGTTACCGCGACGTGCGATTCGGCGGTCACAGCCTGATTCCGCAAACAGCAGAAGTGACACTCAAGGAACACCGCGGTGACTGCAAGGACATGGCGCTTTTGCTCAAGGACATGCTCGAAGCAATTGGCGTGAAGAGCTACCTTACCGCCATCCACCTCACAGAAGAAGGATTCTCGCACTTGCCGACCATCCAGCAGTTCAACCACATGATCCTCTACATCCCGAAGCAAGGGAAGATTAGCGAACGCTGGGTCGATGCAACCGACAAGACAGGCAATGACCGCCCGGTACCGCTCGACATGGAAGGTAAGGTCGCTCTCGTGATTGACGGAGACCAGAGCCACGTGGTCACAACTCCGATTCTCGAAGACAATCAGGAACACCAGATTGCTATTCAGCACGACTTGTTCATCGGCGCTAACGGCGAATGCGAATTCCGCGATTCCGTGCAGCTCCAAGGCAAGTTCGCCAGCGCCATCCGCAACAAGTTCTTTGGCCGCGACGTCAAGGATCAGGAAAAGCTTTTGGAACAATTCCTTGCATCCGGCGTTCCTGACGTAAGTATTGGCAACATCCGCATCGAAAACCTCGACCAGTTCAACAAGCCGCTCATCATCGTGAACACTTACCTTTCCAAAGGCTACTTTGGTCAGGGCGGTTCTGAACTCAAGGGACGCTTCCCGAACGTTTGGGAACGTAGCCTCTTCAAGCTCCCGAAGGTTGCAAAGCGCCACCACCCCATCCGCATGCCGCACGAAACGCAGTTCAGCTTCAAGCTCAACATCAAGACGGCTAGCGGCCACACGGTATCGCTCACCGAAGCAAAACCGCTCAACCGCGCCCCGGATTACGTGAGCTTCGAAAAACAGCCGAAGTCCAAGACCTCCAGCGGCATCAAGTGGACCACGTTTGCACTCTACGCCGACCCGACCGAATACGACAAGATTCGCGAAGAATGGAACTACCTGTTGAGCGAAACCAGCCCGATGATTACGGTGAAATAAGCGGCTTCGCCGCAGTAGGAAGTAGGAAGTAGACAGTAGGCAGTGGTTAGCTATTATGAAAGCATTAATTTTATCAGACATTCATGGTTCAGCCTTGGCAGCAAGGCAGGCGCTCACGTTTTTTGAAAAGTTCAACTGCGACAAGATTTTCTTGCTGGGCGATACGCTCTATCACGGTCCACGAAATCCGCTCCCGGCGGGCCACGGTCCCATGCAAGTTGTCGAAGCGCTTGTGCCGTACAAAGACCGCATTATCGCCGTCCGCGGGAACTGCGACGCCGATGTCGATTTGATGATGCTCGACTTCCCTATCGAAAACGAATACAAAGTCATTGAAGACAACGGACTGCACCTGTTCATGAGTCATGGACACATCTTTATGCCGGAATGTTTCCCGAGAGATGCGCTAAACGCCATCGAATCTACGGGAGCAGCACAATCTGCAGCACAGTCCTCATCGCAGTCCACGATTCAATCGCAAGCCGATGCTCCGCAAAAGCCGCAAATTGACGTGTATCTGTACGGCCACACGCACATCTGGATGCTCGAAAAGAACTTCCGCGATGTGCTTCTCGTGAATCCGGGTTCCACAAGCCTCCCGAAAGGCGGGAACCCGCCGACATTCGGATTCTACGAGAGCACGCCTGCGACAGCAAACGAGCCCGCCCATGCCAAATTCAGTATCCACACGCTAGAAGATGGCACGGAAATTGCGGCTGTGAGCATATAGGGAACGGCGCACCACCTGCTATTTTTTTCTTACATTTGAGCCATGGTTCTTAACATCATTTGGCTCGTTTTCTTTTTCGGTGCATTTATCGCATGCATCGTCCAGTGGCTTGCTTTTGGCGATACCGGCATTTTTAACAAGGCTATCCTCGGGGCCTTCGACATGTCCAAGACGGCATTCGAAATCGCCCTTGGCCTCACAGGCATTTTGAGCCTCTGGCTCGGCATCCTCAAAATCGGAGAAAAAGCTGGCGCCGTACAAATCCTCGCCAAAATCGTGCAACCGCTTTTTTCAAGACTCTTCCCAGAAATTCCAAAAGGCCACCCGGTCGTGGGCACAATGCTTATGAACATCAGCGCGAACATGCTCGGTCTCGACAATGCAGCAACGCCGATGGGCCTCAAGGCCATGAAGCAGCTCCAGGATTTGAACCCGAACGACGACAAGACCGTCGCGAGCGATTCGCAAATTATGTTCCTCGTCTTGAACGCAAGCGGACTTACGCTAATTCCCGTTAGCATAATGACTTACCGCGCACAGCTCGGGGCCGCAAACCCGAGCGATGTTTTCCTTCCGCTTTTGCTCTCCACATTTTTCAGCACTATTGCAGGCATTTTTGCTCTCAGCTTTTTCCAGGAAATCAAACTCAAGGATCCTGTAACCGTCATGTGGCTCGGCGGCATCAGCGCCTGCGTTATCGCCGTGATGTTCTACTTTAGTCACCTCACCGCCGAAGCTCTCGGCACCACGAGCCTTTTCATCAGCGGTCTTGTGCTGTTTGGCGTAATTGTTGCATTCCTCGGTCTTGCCTGCTATAAGAAAGTCCAGGCATACGAAGCATTTGTGGAAGGCGCCAAGGAAGGATTCAACACCGCCGTGATGATTATCCCGAACCTCGTTGCGATTCTCGTGGGTGTTGCCGTGTTCCGCGCAAGTGGAGCCATGGACCTCGTCATGAACGGCATTTCATCTTTGCTCGGCCTTATCGGTGTCGGCAACGACGTTGTCCCAGCCCTCCCCACCGCCCTTATGAAGCCCCTCAGCGGTAGCGGTGCACGCGGCATGATGATCGATGCCATGAAAAATCTTGGTCCAGACAGTTTTGCAGGTCGCCTCAGTTGCATGTTCCAGGGTGCAGCCGACACGACGTTCTACATCATCGCCGTGTATTTCGGTTCTGTAGGCGTCAAAAAGACTCGCCACGCCGTCACCTGCGCCCTCATCGCAGACGCCGTCGGCGTTATCGCGGCCATAATCATCGCTTACATATTCTTCCCGCCAATGCACTAAGCCCCACCATTCAGACGTTCTAAAATGGAATACATATAGAGCATATAAAAAAAATATTTTTTCCCTTTTATGAAAATTTTATTTACATTTAGAGCACTAATTTGGTGTAAATCGAGTGGTTATTTAAGGGGCGAAAATGGACTACGTCATTTTCAGTAGTGTATATAAGGATTTTAGGGATGCTATTTTAGACAATGTTCCAGACATATTGTCGATGATTAAGCGTATTAGCAACGCGATTCCTCCAATATGTAATATTCTTAACATTGGCTATATTAAAATCAAGCTCATCGCCCCTATTTCTATCATTGCCAAAAACGGTCTTAGCGAAGAAAGAGTTATTTACGAAGAGGCTAACGGGTACGAAACCGTTCCGTTAATCCAGACTTACAGAACAGGTGAAAATGGCATGGCAACGATTGAAATTCGCGCCAAGAAAGGCCACAAATTTACAGCCCCAGAATTGCAGGCGGCAAAACTCATCTGCGATGACCTTTTTATCATCCTTGGCAGGTCGCGCCTCATGAGCGCCATCCACTATGCAAGCCAAACGGACACAATGACCGGAGCCCCGAACACGGCCCAACTAGTCCACCACAGCATAGAACTCAAGGCAAAGAACAGATTGCAAAACTTCAGCGGTCTGTTCATCAACCTCAAAAATTACAAGTACATCAACCAGTCCAAATCGCCTGCAGTTGGCGACTTGGCGATGACAAGTTTTACACATTCGATCATGGCGATGTGCCACGACGATGAAATGATTGCAAGGCTTGGGGGGGACAACTTTTTCATCCTGGTCAAAAAAGAGAACAGGGATATGTTCATCAGGGCTTTATCCTCGGTGATTGTATCAGTGACTCCTCCACATGGCCCAAGTATATCGCTTACAATCCAAAGCCGCATAGGCGTCTACGACATTCAGCCGCAAGACTCTATGAACGAGATCATGCATTGCAGTTCAGTAGCGTTGAACGAAGCAAGGCTCCATCCCGGTAACGATATTGTGCACTTCACCCAGAAGATGCTTGAAGACGCATACCATCAAAAAGAAATATCTTCGCTTTTCCACGAAGCCCTGCGTCGCAAGGAATTTATCGTCTACTACCAGCCCAAGGTTTCAGTCAAGGAACAGAAGCTCTGCGGTTGCGAAGCGCTTGTCCGTTGGTACCGCAATGGACAGGTCATCCCGCCAAGCGAATTTTTGCCCATTCTCGAAAAAGAAGCCTCCATTTGCCTTCTCGATTTTTACGTATTCCGCAAAGTCTGCGAAGATATCCGTAATTGGCTGGACGCAGGTATTGAACCGGTCCGTGTGTCTTCGAACTTCTCTAGACACCATCTTAGCAACCCGCACTTGACTGAAGATATCCTTGCCATCATGAAGGAGTACAATATCGACAGCAAGTTCATCGAAATTGAGCTCACGGAATCTTCCAATTTTGAAGACAAAATTGCCATGCAGAAGTTCGTGAACGGACTCCGCCAGCACGGTATTTCTGTTTCTATTGACGACTTTGGTACAGGCTACTCCACATTCGCCGCCATCAAGGACTTGAACGTCAACGTCATCAAGCTCGACAAGTCGCTCCTCGACCACATCGGCGACAGCAAGTACCATGACGAAGTTGTCATCAAGAACATGGTGAACATGATCAACGAACTCCATCTCGAAGTCGTTGCAGAAGGTGTCGAAAACTCGAAGCAGCTCGATTTCTTGCAGAACGCCAAGTGCTCGATTATCCAGGGATTCATTTTCGATAAGCCGCTGACCAAGGAAGACTTTGAAAAGCGACTCTCGCAAGAAGTCACTTACACGCACATTTCCTAAAAGAACATCCAAACGGCCATCCACAAAACGATGAGCCCGAACTCGATTTCTCTAGAAATTCTAGCCATAAAACAGCAACCGAGAGCAATTTCGGCAATGGCAGCTAGACGTATCCAGGGAGCTTCTTCGCCCGCCTGGTAAAGCGAAATGATTCCGAGAAGTTCCACCCAAAGCCAAAACGTTTGTGCAAGCACCATAAAGCGCCTACGGTTTTTACGAAGACCCGTCGTAAAAACGCACAAAGCAAGCGCAAGCATGCGGAACGGATAAATGTCCATTGCGGAAATTTCACGGTTCCCGGCAAAAGCCGTATATAGACAATCCGTCGCCACAATCAATAGCATCGCAAGCGTAAAGCGAAGCATTCCACGCTTTTTCCAGAGGATCGCAGCCGAGACAAGGCACAAAAGGCAGGCCACCGCATTTGCAAACATGCTCATTTGCGACCTCCTTTACGTTTCTTCGAAAAGCCGAGATTTGCCAAAGGTTGCAGACAGACTAACAAGCAACTCACATAGGCGCCAAAAGGTCCGGCCAAATTGACCCAGTCCGAAGTTAGGTAGCCGTACACCACCGCGGCAAGCACACCACAAAGCACAGGCAAGCGCACCACCTTGAATTCCGGAGCAGAGAAAGGAGAATAATACTTTCGCCCATCGGAATCGCCGATTTCGCCATCCGAACTATCGCTTTCTTCACCCATCAAGATTTCGTTATTTTCAAAGAACCGCGAAAGCAAAAAGCGCACCCCAAAGAAAAAGGCGACAAACAGAACACTACAAGCAAGCATTAGGCTTGTATTTCCAAAAACCGCATTTGCAAAGAAATAAAAGTCATTCTGATTTACGACAAAATCACATTTGAGCAAAATTCCGAACAAAACGAAAACAACGACAAGCAGGCGCCCCCAAAGGCTTTCGCGTACAGGTTCAAAGAACAGCAGTTGCGGTACAACGCATGCTAAAGCAAAAGCGACAAAGCTCCCCTCACCCTTTACAAAAATAAGCCAAAGGAACAATAGCGACATAAACCAGCTACAAAGCAAAACGAACCGTTCCATCAAGCGATTATAATAATTCTCGAAGGAAAGAAGCGCGATGGAACTTGCAAGCCCCATGTAAAAAACACACGAAACAGCATACAGCGGAAAAAACGCTCCTTGCCAAACCGTATTTTCGACACGTGCAAAATCCAGGGCAAACTCGGAAATCACCCAGAACACCGTCGGGAGGATAATCCACGCCAACGGTCGGCGGATTTTTTCGAGTTCCTTACAAAGCACCATATTTCCGGCAGAATCCGCAGCCACAAGATGCGTTATGAAAAACAGAAGCGAAATAAAGCCTACGATGCCAATGCCATAAACATCACTATGGACATCGCTATTCACCTTGATAGAGTTTGAATAAAATAGAGAAAGAACAAATGCTACAGCTAGGCTACAAAGCGACCCGAGTTCAAGCAAAAGCGATGTTCGGCGGTGAATTTTTACCTTCATGATAAGCAGGAACGCTGAAAGCAAAACGCCTGCCTGAGACATGCCTATCCAGAAAATAAAAAGCGACCTCGGGAACTTCCAGTTGCCATCGCGGTGCAGCAACAGTTCAAAGGAACCATCCCAAAACGAGCCTCCAACCGAAAGTAGGAGCCCCATGCACAAAGCAATAAGAAATATGGTAACGACTTTGCTGTTCATAAATAGTCACTAGTTATCAGTCACTAGTTATTAGTTTAAAACTTGGCGGCTTTGCCGCAATTAATCGCTAAAGACTAATGACCATTGACTAAGAACTAAATTATTATACAATATATTTTTTATTTTTGATGGCGTTTTTCGCATTTTATAAAAAGCAGCTTTTCATGAGCACTATAGAGATTATCATTATCGCGATTGTCGAAGCGATGGACTGCTTCGCGGTCGCCATTTCGACCGGTCTTTGCAAATCGGGCATCAAGCGTTCGCGTGCGGTGCTCCAAGCGGTCAGTTTCGGTGTTTTTCAAGGCGGCATGACGCTCCTCGGTTTTTTCCTCGGAAGCTTTGCCGAGCGTTGGTTCAACGCGGTGGGCACCCCGATTGCCTGTGCGATTCTCTGCATTCTGGGCGCACGCATGATCTGGGGCGCCATCAAGGGCGGCGAGGCAACAGTCTCTTGCGCGCACTTAAGCCTCATGAACATTCTGCTTTTGTCGATTGCGACAAGCATTGACGCATTTGCGGTCGGGATTTCGTTTGCGTTCTTGAATGCCAACATGTTTTTTGCCACATCCGCCATTGCTCTTGCTAGTTTTGCGATGGGCGTTATCGGCTTTGAAATCGGGCGCCACGCCTCCAAGCGGTTCAAAACAAAAATCCCGGAGATTATCGCCGGGATTATCTTGATTGCCATTGGCGTGAAGATGTTTGTGTAGCGCCTTCGGTGCGACCACCTCAAACTCTTTCTATATTGCTTACCATGAGTGAGCAGAAAGATATAGACCGTACCCGCTATTTTGAGTTAAAGAAACAACTGGAAGAAGCTAGCCGTCTTTATTACAAGGACGGAGTTTCCCCCATGAGCGACCAGGATTTTGACTTTGGGCTCAAGGAGATGGAAGCGCTAGAAGCGAAGTATCCGGAATTACGCGGAAAGGGTTCGCTCACGCAGAAGGTCGGTAGCGACCTCACGAACGATTTCGCGAAGGTGGCGCATGCGGTGCCGATGCTCAGCATCGCAAACGTGTACAGCGAAGAAGAAATGCGCGAGTTTGTGAAGGCCGCGGAAGAAGGGATTGCTGCTTTAGGCGAACGCGCGACGTGGATTTGCGAGAGGAAAATCGATGGGGTTAGCCTTTCTGTGGTTTACGAGAATGGTCGCTTGAAGCAGGCGGCGACGCGTGGCGATGGAGCGCAAGGCGATGACGTGACATTGAATGCGCTCACGATTGCAGATATTCCTGAATATTTTGACGCGAAGAAATTGAAGATTGACCCGAGCGAGATTCCGCAGGGGACGTTCGAAGTCCGCGGTGAAGTCTACATGGAACGCGAGGCTTTTGAACGCTTGAACGAGCAGTTCATCTTGGAAAACAAGAAGACTTTCCAGAACTGCCGCAATACGGTTTCGGGCTCGCTCAAGCTCAAGAGCGTTGCCGAATGCAAGACGCGCCCGATGCGATTCTTTGCATACCACATTCCGCAGAGCAACAACAAGACTCACGAAGAGAACTTGAAACAGCTCAAGCGCCTTGGATTCCACACAAACGATTACTGGACCGCCGACACGGTCGATGAAATCATGGCGATTTCCGAGAAGATTGGCGCAAGCCGCGACAGTCTCCCGTTCGATATTGACGGCATGGTCGTAAAGCTGAACGATTTGCAACAGCAGCGAGAACTCGGCAGCACGAGCAAGAGCCCGCGCTGGGCCATCGCATACAAATTTAAGGCGGAACGCGCCTACACACCGCTTTTGTCTGTAGAATTCCAAGTGGGCCGCACCGGTGCCGTGACACCGGTGGCAAATCTCGCACCCGTGCGTCTCGCGGGCACGACCGTCAAGCGCGCCACCCTCCACAACTTCGACGAAGTGGCAAGGCTCGACTTGCACTACGGCGACACAGTCGGCGTAGAGAAGGGTGGCGAAATCATCCCGAAAATCACGGACGTCAAACGCGAACTCCGCCCCGCCGGAGCCTCCCCCGTTGTGGCACCTGAAAAATGTCCTGTGTGCGGCGAGCAACTGACACACATCGACGGCGAAGTGATTCTCCGTTGCGAAAACATGCACTGCCAAGCACAAGTGCAATGTCTGTTCGAGCATTTCGTGAGCCGTGAAGCGATGAACATCGAAAATCTCGGGCCAGCGCTTATCGCAAGTCTCCTTGCCACCGGCAAAATCAAGCGCATTCCAGACCTTTACCGCCTCACGCTCGAAGACCTGGAATCGCAGGAACGCATGGCAAAGAAGAGTGCGAAAAACGTCTTTGACGCCATCCAAGCATCAAAACTGCGCAGTCTCGAAAATCTGTTGCACGGTCTCGGCATCCGCTTTGTCGGCCGCACCAGTGCCCGTAACATCGCAAAGCATTTCCGCACGCTCGAAAAAATCCGCACAGCGACTGTCGAAGAATTGCAAAACGTGACTGACGTCGGTGAACGCATCGGAAAATCCGTCTACGAATTTTTCCACACGCCGCTTTACACGAACGAAATTGATGAACTCGTGGCGCTCGGACTCCCGACGGAATTCAAGGGCGTTGTCAAGACTTTATTCCAAGGTCAAACTGCAGTCATCACAGGAACGCTCCCGAGCATGGACCGCGACGAAGCCCGCAAACTCATCGAAGAGAATGGCGGCAAGGTCTCCGGTTCTGTGAGCAAAAAGACGAGCTGGGTCTTAGCAGGCGAAGCCGCAGGCTCCAAACTCACCAAGGCAAACGAGCTCGGGATTCCCGTGCACGACGAAGCATGGCTTATGGCGCAAATTGCTAATAGTGACGAGAGCGAGGATGGTGCAAACGCCAGCGAAGACCGCGCGCCCGCTGATGCCGCTAGCAACACGACAAAGCCCGCGGAAGATCAGATGACACTGAATCTATAAATTGCATAAAGCAATGGAGATTTCCACCTAAAGGTGGCCATGCGCACTATGGAACAAAGTTCCAAGTGCTGTCCGCCCGCACTGAGGCGGGAATGACAAGTCTCAAGCAAGGGATAATGTAATGTATGTCAAAAAAGAAAGGCGCCCCGAAGGACGCCCAGAACTGTTTTGATTAAAAGATTTAGCACAGCGAAGCTACAATCTGCCACCTTCAAGGAAAGGTAGAAAACCAAAGCAGCTCGTTTCGGAATAAAACTCGGCTCAAAAGCCCTCGCTTCAATCCCTAAAAACAAATGTATTAAAAATTTAAGAAAATGGCAAGATGTTTGATAGTACAACTTGGAATGGAGCCAAAACCTGTAATCGGGGTCACATTGCCTAAAATTCCATTTTTTAGTAAATTTTAGCGCATGAAATCAGTACCTATAACGCTCCTGACCGGTTACCTGGGAGCCGGCAAAACAACTCTCCTCAACTACGTTCTCAACAATCAGCAGGGCTACCACGTCGCCGTCATCGTAAATGACATTGGCGAAGTGAACATCGACCAGACTTTAATTGAAAAGGGCGGAAACATCACGAAGGAAGATTCGGGCAAGGTCGTCCCGCTTTCGAACGGTTGTATCTGCTGTTCGCTCAAGACCGACTTGATCGAACAAATTGCCGAACTTTTGGAAATGGGCAAGTTCGACTACATCCTTATCGAAGCTAGTGGTATTTGCGAACCGATTCCTATAGCCCAGACCATTAGCTTTGCAGGTAGCCAGCTCCGCAGCAAAGACGGCAGACCTCTCCCCTGCCATTTGGACAACATTGTGGCAGTCGTTGACGTGCTCCGCCTCGCAGACGAATTTGCCGGTGGCGAAAAGCTCCTCGAAGAAGACCTCGAAGAAGAAGACATTGCAAACTTGCTCATCCAGCAGATTGAATTCTGCAACACGATTATCATGAACAAGGTCGACGCTCTCAGCAAGCACGACTTGGAACACGTGAAGGCCGTCGTGAAGGCTTTGCAGCCGACCGCCAAGATGATCGAGACGAACTACGGCAAGGTCGACATGAAGGACATTCTCGACACGAAGCAGTTCGACTTCAACAAAGTTGCCGAATCGAGCACTTGGGCAATCAAGCTCAACGAAGAAGGTCACGACAACGATGACGATGATGATGACGATCATGAGGAACATGAACATCACCACCACGACCATGACGATGACCACGATGAGCACGAGCATCATCATCATGACGATGAAGACCACAGCCATTGCGACCATGAACATGGTGTTTGCCACTGCGGCCACCACCACGACAAGGACCATCCGCATGGTGACGAATACGGCATCAGCACGTTCGTGTTCGAAGACCATCGCCCGCTGAACCGCGAAAAGTTCGAAGCGTTCCTCGACGACTATCCAACGAGCATCATCCGCACGAAGGGTCTTGTATGGTTCAGCGATGAACGCAGCGAAAGCTACTTGTTCGAGCAGGCAGGCAAGCAAGCCTCCGCCCAGAATTTTGGACGTTGGTTTGCCGCCGAAAGCAAGGCCGAACAGCAGCGCATCCTCGCCGAAAATCCGCAGCTCCAGAAAATTTGGGACGAAAAGTACGGCGACCGCATCATCCGCCTGGTATTCATTGGCCAGCACATGGACAAGAAAAAGATTATCCAGGTGATGAAGGACTGCTTGGACGAGTAGTTTGCGCTTCGCGCAGTTATTAGTTACTAGTTAATAGTTACTAGAATGTGAGACGAGAATCCCCGCGACCGAAGTCGCGGGGATTTTTTCACCAACGGAGTTAAGCAGTTACTTTTCTTCGATTTCTTGCATTTCGATAGCATCGACGTCTGGCGGGAGCGGATTTCTGGAATCTTGTTTTGCTCCAAGACGTTCCAGTTTGCGGCAAGACTGCACAATGCTTGCCCCCTTATCATCGAGTTTTGCCATTCCCTTATTGTAAGCATCCTGAGCTTTACCGAGGGCGCTGCCAATATCTTCCATATTTTTCACGAACATGCCCACGCGCTTGAGCACTTCGTTCGCAAGTTCAAAGACCTTTTGCTGGTTTTGAGCCTGTTGCACTTGGCGCCAGGTCAACTTAACGATACGGAGTGCGGCAAATAGCGTCTGTTCATCGGCAATATACACTCCACGATCCATGGAATCACGCCAAAGAGAGGGTTCTTCGGAAAGTGCAGTCCAGAGAGCGGCTGAACGCGGAACAAACATGATTACAAAATCAACTGTTTCCCTCGGAGCTTTCACGTACGTCGAATACTTTTTCCGAGCAAGTTCATCCACGTGCTTCTTGAGGCTTTCAATATGTCGTTTCAAAAGGGGCTTTCGCTGTTCCACATCTTCGCAAGCGACATAGTCCATAAAAGCTTTCATGGAAACCTTAGAATCGACAATGACATCTTTTTTCGTATCCAGATGGACGATAACATCTGGGCGCATCATGCATCCGGTCTCTTCGGCACGGAGCACATTGCCACTTTCATCGCGCAGCGTTGATTGCGTTTCAAAATGAATTCCCTTTTGGAGCCCAAGCGACTGCAAAAGTTCTTCGAGGACGCATTCGCCCCAGTCGCCCTGAATCTTGCTATCGTGCTTGAAAGCGCGAATCAAGTCATCGGCGGTTTGCTTTGTCGCCTTGTTGGAATTGATGGACTGTTGCAGGACTTCCTTCAGCGAGGTATTTGCCGCAGTCTGCTGTAACGTCGTATCGTTCATGGTCTTTTCCATCTTGGCGATGGTTTCCTTGAGCGGGTTCACGAGTTGTTCCATGGTGGCATGGCCCGATTCCGAAATCTGCTTTTCGCGCTGTTTAAGCATTTCTTCAGTGGCGTTTTTCGCTTCGGCAACTAGGCGCTTCGAGATGTCATCAAAGCGAGCTTTTTGTTCTTCAAAAGCTCGGGCCGCCTCGGCTTTTGTCATTTCAAGTTGGCTTTTCAATACAGCAACTTCTGTTTTTGCACTATGTCCCAATAAATAACCAATTGCGATCCCTAATACAGCGCAAATAATGGCGACGGCAATTATCATCAAGAACTCCTTTTAACGTTCTAACAATATATCGTAATCACATTGAAATCTGTAAAATAAAACTAAAAAACTTGCACTTTCAATAGGTGACATTATATGACATTTTAAAATGGGGCGCGCAAATTTCTGGTCCGATATATAGTTTTTAATTATACAAATCAACATTAAAATAGCCATTAATTATAACAAGGTCCTGTTTCAGAGTAGTTTAATAGGATTTTTTAAGAAAATTCAGACCAACCCCTTGCCATGCGCCATTTGGATTGATATTTTTGTGGCATGATGAATTTTGTTACAAATGCAACTTTCAACCGTCGTTGGTGGCGCGGACTCTAACATAGAGCCCGGTATTTGTTACAAATCACCCAAGATTTTTAGGCAAAGGCTTCCGGACTCACGGAGGCCTTCCTTTTTACCGAAAATTGACGAAATCCTCCGGGACCTAAAGCTTTTGCGGACCATAAACGAAAGGCAAACAAGTTTTAAACTAGAGGATTAAAATGACTAAGATTACTCACATCACCGAACGCCCGGGTTACGCTCCGCGTACAGACAGCATTTACGTTGCACTCCCCGGCGAACGTTACACCCCGTTTTCACTCGCCAAGAAGCTCGGCGCAAAGGCCATCTTCGAATCGGCAAGCTTCGACCACGGTCGCAGCCGTTATTCCACTTTGATGGTGGACGAAGGTTTCCGCCTGCGCCAGAACGACAAGAACGTAAGCATTGTCGTGGATGGCAAGGAAAGTGAATTTTTAGCTGAAGGTGATGGCGATATTCTCGACGCCTTGCTCAAGATTTCCGCCGAAAATACGGTGCCGCCTAACCAGATTCCTATTCCGTCTTCGGGCGTGGGCTACCTCGGCTACGAATTCTGCGCCCGCTGCGATACGATTCGCCTCGCCCCGCAGGTAGACGAACTTAACATTCCCGAAGCTGAATTTTTGGTCGGCCACATTTACATCGTGTTTGACCACTTCACCGAAAAGCTTCACTTGTTCGCCCTGAACTACGAAGAACACCAGATTGATTTGAAGGCTGCAATTGAAAAGGTGAAGGCCCGCCTCGCCGACCTCGATTTTAGCTACCTCGCTCCGGAAAAGCAGTACGGCAAGGGCATCACTATGACCGACCTCGAACAGTCCCGCAAGGAATACACCGAAAAGGTGGAAGCATTACAGAAGCATATCATTGCAGGCAACATCGTGCAGGCAGTGCCCTCCCGCCGCATCCAGTTTGCAAGCGATATCGAAGCGCTCGACATTTACCGCCGCCTCCGCACGGTGAACCCGTCTCCGTACATGTTCTTCCTCGATTACGGAACGCACCAGTTCATTGGCGCATCGCCGGAGAGCTTGATCCGCGTGCGTGAAGGCATTGCCACAATCCACCCGATTGCAGGTACCCGCCGCCGTGGCAAGGACGACGCCGAAGATTTGGCTTTGATGAAGAACTTGAAGGGCGACCCAAAGGAACGCGCAGAACACTTGATGCTCGTGGACCTCGCCCGCAACGACCTCGGTCGCGTTTGCGACGCCGGTACAGTCGAAACCACCAAGTACATGGAATGCGAAAAATTCAGCCACGTGATCCACCTGGTTTCTGACGTACAAGGTAAAGTTTCCAAGAACAAGAAGGCGATTGAAGTGCTACGCTCCAGCTTCCCGGCAGGTACGGTGAGCGGCGCTCCGAAAATCAGCGCCATTGAAATTCTTTCCGGTCTCGAAAAAGTCAAGCGTCGTTTTTATGCGGGTGCCGTGGGTTACATCGAATCCGATGGCGACCTCGACTTCTGCATTGCCATCCGCTGCTGCTTAAAGCAGGGCAAGACCATCAGTCTCCAGGCCGGTGGTGGCATTGTCGCGGCATCGAACGCTGACCGCGAATTTGAAGAAACGAATGAAAAGCTCGGAGCGATCAGAGCTGTACTGGAGGGGGAAAATTAGTAGACAGTAGGCAGTAGGAAGTAGACAGTTTAAAATTAGGCGGCTACGCCGCGATTATATCACTTCCGACTTCCTACTTCTAACTTCCTACTGAGAACCGACACCCAACAACAACCCTGAATCACAAATTTTAAAAAAGCGAATAAAAATGATCATTATCATCGACAACTACGATTCTTTTACTTATAACGTTTATCAGGCTTTGGCCAAGATTACCACCGAAGAAATCCGCGTGCTCCGTAGCCGCGAATGCACCATCGCCGACATCGAAAAGTTAAACCCGAGCCGCCTTATCGTAAGCCCGGGCCCAGGCCGCCCCGAAGATGCAGGCATCTCCGTGGAAGCCATCAAGCACTTTGCAGGCAAGCTCCCGATTTTGGGCGTGTGCCTCGGCCACCAGGCTATCGGTTACGCATTCGGCGCAAAGATTGTACAGGCCAAGTTCATCAAGCACGGCATTGCCGAAGAAATCGACCTCGACGGCAAGGGACTTTTCCGAACCATCGGCAAGAAGAACATCTTCACGCGTTACCACAGCTTGGTCATCGACGAATCGACGCTCCCGGGCGATTTCGAAGTGACAGCCCGCGCAACCGACGGCGACATCATGGGCATTCGCCACAAGGCGCTCCCCATTGAAGGCGTGCAGTTCCACCCGGAATCTATCGCCAGCGGCCGCGCTGACGAATTCTTCAAGGCTTTCCTCAACTACCGCCGTGAACCGCTGGATGTGCGTGGCATTTTGAACACGCTCATGGAAGGCAAGGACTTGACCCGCGCCACGGCCGAAATGTTCATGGAAGACCTGACCGACGGCATCATGGACGAACGCCAGATGGCAGGCATCCTCACCGCACTCTTTGCAAAAGGCCCTGTTGCCGAAGAAATCGCAGGCTGCGCCTACGTGCTCAACAAGAAGAAACGCCGCTTCCCATACAGTGGCGAAGAACTCACGGACATCGTGGGTACCGGTGGCGACGGCAAGGGAAGTTTCAACGTGAGCTCGCTCTCGGGCATCATTGCCGCTAGCTGTGGCGCCAAAGTGGCAAAGCACGGCAACCGCGCCGTCTCCAGCAAGTCTGGCGCCGCCGACTTTTACACAGCAGCAGGCTTCAAGCTCGACATGACTCCAGACAAGGCCGCAACCGTCATCGACAAGACAAATTTCGTGTTCCTCATGGCTCCGGTCTACCACAGCGCCATGCGCTTTGCAGCCCCCGTGCGCGCTGCCCTCGGCGTAAAAACCATCATGAACCTGCTCGGACCTCTCACGAACCCGGCCGAAGCCAAGTACCTCATGCTCGGTGTTTACAGCAAGTCCGTGCTGGAACCGTTCACCAAGGCAGCAAAGGCCCTCGGTGCCAAACGCGTGATGGTCGCCATCAGCGACGACGGCTACGATGAAATTTCTCCGTGCGTGCCGACAACCATCGCCGAAATTCTGGAAGACGGCGAATATCGCGAATACCGCATTGACCCGAAGGATTTCGGCGTGCCCTCTGTGGACCCTGAAGACCTCGCAGGCGGTACGGGTGCAGACAACTTCCAGCTCGCCCTCGACATGCTGAACGGCAAGGGCCGTCCGGGAATCAAGTACGCTTGCGCCCTGAACGCCGGTGCTGCACTTTACATCAGCAAGAAGGCAGCCAGCATCAAGGAAGGCTTCGACAAGGCCATCAAAGCGATGGAAGACGGCACTGTTCTCAAGAAAATCGAGGAAGTCAAAGTCGCTACAAACGCGTAATGAGGTCCGCCGCGCTTGCTACCTTTGGGAGCGAGCGCAGGCTACGTCCTTTGTGATAAGTGCTCCGAGAAATCGGGGCTCTTTTTTTTATCAGATTAACATTGTAAAAATGGTTACAAACTACGCTTCTAACTGACTGCGAAGCACAACGATGTCTTCTAGAGAAAGATCCGTGGTTGCGGCAATTTCCTCGTCAGAAACGCCAAGCTGTATCATCTTCTTCGCGATTTCGCGGGTACGTTCTTCAATCTTCGCGTTGATGTCATCCGCGAATTCCTTGAAGATTCCCCGTCTCATGGCGTTATGGTCCCAGACCTTGTGATACATATTCCGATAAACCTCGAATTCTTTCTTGCTGATAAGCGTGCTAAACGAGCGTCGCAAAATTATGCTTGCATATTTTTCCCCAAAGAGGATAACTCAACTACGAAACTAAAGTTTCAAGTTTCGTATATATGACAATACTGTAATCAAAATCTCTTTTCTTTATATATTTTGAGGGTCCATTGCTTACCCTAGGATTGATGTCGTCAAGTTCGTATTCGGGGGCAAAATCCTTTTCCTCGTAATGGGGAGACGGTGTTTTTAAAATCATATATGTAACATAGATAATATAACACGCTAGGGCAATAAAACCGACGCCAGCAATAACTGTGAGATAAATTATTGCTTTTTTTTAGAATCTTCAATCCATGTTGAATGTATTTTTTAGATGTCACACCGTTTAATATACCTTTTTATATTTTGACAGTTTTACCTTCATCTCGCTTGCTACGAATAACCGCGTGAATTGTTTCTCACGAATCGTTGGTTCTTGCTCTTGGGCTTGTCGGGGATTGTGAGTGAAAGCAGCCCTTCCTTAACCATCGGGTAGATATGCCGAGTCATCAGATAGGCCCCGGTCAATTCGCTCTTGAACTCGGTTTCCAATTCGCTGCGGCTTCTTGGAACTTTGCAGAATTCTAAAATCCATTGCTGCAATTCTGTTAGCGGTGCGGAAATTTTTTTTAGAGTGTTGTACAAAGTCACGCGGAAAATGCCTCGAGTGCTTTCAAATTTAGGAGGTTCCAATCCGGCTTCTTCCATGGCTCGGCGGATTGTCGGTATTCCGCTGTAGCGGTTTTCGGCTTGCCCGATAATTTCGAGTGCGTTTGCAAGGTAGGGATTTCGGGTGTCCGCGCCATAATCTCCAAGCGTATCTATGCGATTGCGGCCATAAAGTCCGCCTGGATTTTCAACCTCGATTCTGTTTGTGAACATTCTGATTGTAATGGGGCAATTGTCCGTATGAATGCTGTAATCGCGATGGACGAGGGCGTTCAGGATGATTTCACGAATGGCGATAACGGGATATTCAGTCTTGTCTGTTCGTTCGCCTGTTTTTTCGTCGATGACGGTGCGCACCTTCATGTTTCGGATGACGAAAGCTACGGCATCATCCTTCATTTGTGGAATTGTCCCTTCGATACGTTTGTTGTCTAAAAAACGCTCGCCAATTTCGCCAATTCCACTGACTTCTGTTCCAGGAACTGCAACCGCTGTTATCCCTAGTTGCGGGAAATACCCTTGCGGGTAGGCACTAAACATGAATAATCCTACAATAGTCGGGTGCCCGTTTGACATAAAACCTTGCAGCATCATCCATCGTTGAACCGGAAGTGCGAATACATTGGGCTTTTTTTCTTGCAAGGCCAAAGTGTATTTCTTGAAGGCGTCCGTTTGCAATTCTTTTTTATCGGCGCGTTCGACGGGGCGTAACTCGTCTTCGATTTTTTTCTTGAACGACTCGAAGGTGTAAACCTCGTATTCTGTCATTTGTCGGTCGCTATCGCCGACGCGTACGAATGATCCCCTGAGTCGCCCGGCACCCTTATAAAAACAGGGCTTCTGGAAATCGTCCATTTCGGGGATTTCTGCACAGACGACTGTCTTACGATGTAACGTTGTTGTTGTGCAAAGAGCTTTTACTGGAGGCTCCATTTGCAGACATTGCTCAGATATTTTCTTTATCAAGTCGGCTGCGTTATATACGCCGCAAATTTTGAAATCGTTTTCTTCGTCTATACCGAACAGGATAATACCGCCATCTTTCTGATTTGAAAATGAAGATAACGTATCGAATAATCGAGGGCAGCCGCCCGCAGATTTCTTGATTTCTATATGATTGCTTTCGCTTTTTTGCGAACAGACTTCTTCAACGATTTTCTTTAATTTCTTCTCTAGCATATTTTTGACGAATCCTATTTTCGTTAAATTTAATCAAAAATTCGTCAAAAATCAATAATTTTCGTTAAAATTAGAAAATTCTCCTCAAAAATTCGTCAAAAACAGGCATTCTTCCTCAAAAAGTCACTTGAATTCGCTCGTGATTTGCATTGAGCCGCTACGTCCGTATTGGTCCTTGTAGATGAGAGTCCAATAGATGGGGCCTGTAGGAATTTTTGCTGAAATGTTGATGAGGCGGCTAGAATACCTTTTGGCGAGGTCGGGCAGTTCCCAACCATGACAGTATCCTGCCATATCTTCCTTGTAATAGGAATGCGCAACGACCCTGCAACCGTATTCGTTCTTGGAAACAGAATACTCGATAGAATCTTTTCTATAGTAAGGGTAATCTGCGAATTTTTTTTCGGTGAATACGTCGAATAATCCATTGTTGCAATGTGATCCATGTTCTTGTTCGCAATAATCGACTAATGATTGTATACTGGGAATCTCATTTATTATGGAGTCCGTCGTTTCTGGATTGGAAAGGCTAGTGTAATGCTCTGTTATTTTCTCAAAGTCTTCAGAATTTGCCGAAGCAAGTGGGGAGTATCTAATGGTAGGATTGAGGCCGTTTCCATCGTGGTAGAGGATGATTCCTTCGGGGAGCCCTTCGGCATAAAGCCGGTAGTATCCTTCGTAACGGAAAAGGACTTCGCACCCGTTGGCCGAGAGCGTTTCTAGATGGCTTTTGACTTTAGCCTTATCAAATTCGGGAATGTTGCTGTACGGGATGTATGAGGTAATTGCGCTGTCCCCGAGATTCACATCGAAGAGAAGTGTTGTTTCCGTACTTTCGTGAAAGTATCTGCCGTATGCGCTGCTGTCGTTGTCATGATAATCCACTTGTATTGTGATTCCACCATACGGAACACTGATGGTGCCGCCGACATTTTCCACGCATTGTCCCTGCTTGCATTTAAAACTTCCGTCTTCATACAAAAAACATTGATTGAGGGAGAAAAATCCCGTGTCGAGTTTTCCTTCTTCCGCAGGGTAGAGCACCCGCAAATTTACAGTGCGTGTTTCATTTGAATCGATAAAAGACCGTAATGGTATCGTTGCAACACCGCTACCGGAAAAACTCAGGGGTTTGTCGGGCTCGACCAAGTCATTATGTCTTTTGCTGGAACTACTGCGCTGAAAATTGCTGCTGGATGATGATGGAGTGACAGAACTCGAACTGACACTCGGACCTTCTGTCGAAGAATCCAAAATGGAACTTGATGAAACTTGATTCGAAGAGCTTGATTCGAAAACGGAACTGGAACTGATAGAAGTTGACGAATCCATGTCAGATGAACTTTCTGTGCTTATTTCTTCGGTGAAAGGTGTGGGATCGCTCGGGCTTTCAGAGCAATTTGCAAAAAGGGCTAATGCCGCAATTAGATAGAGAAATTTTATTTTCACAGTCCACCTCACAAGCTAATCATGAATATAGCTAAAAAAAACGGAATAATGTCACCCACTTTTTTTTTCTACCTATTCCCTTTGGCTCGGTTGTGCGACTTGCAGAGCATTTCGCAGTTTCGACCCAAAAGTACGGTCTGGCCCGACAGAACCCATATAAATTACGGAATGGCGGTTGTCAAGAGGTCTTAAAAGAAAGAGGACGATGCTTTCGCACCGCCTTAAATGTTTTCACAACGGAATAATCCTTATTGTGAATTGCTTTCAGATTATGCTAATAATATAGTTAAAGTTTTTTGATTTGTGACTTTTTTTTTATGAAAAAATTAAAATAGTCAAAAAAATTTGTAAATGTCACAATATGACATAATGAAAGTTTATATTTATAAATTTATACTGTTTGACCTTATTCTATAAATTTGGCGTTTTTGTTGAAATTTTGCGGTTTTTCTGTCTTTTTTACTCGAAAAAATGTTACTTTAATAGAAGAAAAATTTTATAAAAAGGTTTATTCATGAAAAAGATTCTTGGTTTGGACTTGGGAACCAATTCAATTGGTTGGGCTGTGGTGAATGCGGATGCAATCACTCGCAACGACGGGTCTCGCTACCTGAAGCCGAACAGCATTTCTGCCGCTGGCAGTAGAATCATCCCTATGTCAGCAGATGTTCTAGGCAACTTTGAATCAGGAATTACAGTTTCGCAAACCAAAGATCGAACAGACAAGAGAATGGCTCGCCGCTTGCATGAAAGAGCTCTTTTAAGACGAGAAAGACTTCTGCGCATTTTAAGCCTTATGGATTTTCTGCCAAAACATTTCGCAAGCAAGATTAACCGCTATGGTAAATTCACTGACGATAGTGAGCCCAAATTAGCATGGCGCAAAAACACAGAAGGCAAATACGAATTCATTTTCCAAGATGCATTCAATGAAATGCTAGCCGAATTTAAAGACAAGCAACCAGAAATTGTCAAAGAAGGAAAGAAAATCCCCTATGACTGGACCATCTACTATCTTCGTAAAAAGGCTCTTGAGAAAGCTCTTTCAAAAGAAGAACTCTCTTGGTTACTGCTCCAGTTCAATCAAAAACGCGGTTATTATCAATTAAGAGGCGAAGAAGAGGATATTCCTCAGGACAAGAAAATCGAATATTTAGCGCAAAAAGTTGTTAAAGTAGAAGCAACCGACCAGAAGAAAGGCGATGATATTTGGTACAATGTTTATCTAGAAAATGGGATGATCTATCGACGTACCAGTAAAGCCCCTCTTGATTGGGAAGGGAAAATCAAGGAATTCATTGTAACGACCGATTTAGAAAAGGATGGGACGCCTAAGAAAGATAAAGAAGGAAATATTAAACGATCCTTTAGAGCTCCACAAGAAGACGATTGGACTCTTCTTAAAAAGAAAACCGAAGCCGATATTGAAAAAAGTACAAAAACAGTCGGTTGCTACATTTACGATTCGTTGCTAAATAACCCCAAGCAAAAGATTATTGGGAAATTAGTCAGAACAGTTGAAAGAAAATTCTATAAAGAAGAATTGACACAGATACTTAAGAAACAAGTTGAGCTCATCCCCGAACTCCGAAATGACAATCTGTACAAACAGTGTATTGAAGAACTCTACCCCATCAACGAAGCTCATAGAAATACTATTGCAAAGACCGATTTTGCAAATCTTTTCATTAACGACATTTTATTCTATCAGCGCCCGTTAAAAAGTAAAAAATCCCAAATTGACAATTGTCCTTACGAAGAGCACATTTTCATTGATTCAAAAACTGGCGAAAAGAAAAAAGTTCCCGTAAAATGCATTACAAAATCAAATCCATTATTCCAGGAATTTAGACTTTGGCAATTCATTCAAAATCTGAGAATTTATCAGCGAGAAAAAGAAATCGATGGTAAACTTTCAACAGACGTTGACATTACAAGTGAATGCTTAAAATCTGAAGAAGATTATGTAAGACTTTTTGACTGGCTAAATGATAGAGAATCCATCGAACAGGAAGAGTTGTTAAAGTATCTCTTTAATACCAAAAAATCTAAAAATAAAGAAAATCCATACCGATGGAATTATGTAGAAGATAAAGTTTATCCTTGCAACGAAACTCGTGCCACAATTTTGAAAGGACTTTCAAAATGTGGTATTAACGCATCAGTTCTTTCGTCAGAAATGGAAATGGCTTTATGGCACATTCTTTATTCTGTCGAAGACAAAAAGGAAATTGAAACGGCTCTGACTCATTTTGCACAAAAGCAGGGTTGGAACGGCGAGTTTGCAATAGTTTTCTCCAAGTTAAAACCATTTAAGAAAGATTATGGTTCCTATTCAGAAAAAGCAATAAAGAAATTGCTATCTCTCATGCGAATGGGCAAATACTGGAACCAAGACAATATTGACAAAAATACTCTAGACAGGATTGACAAAATCATCAATGGCGAATATGATGAGAAAATCTCCAATAGAGTTCGGGATAACGCGATTAACCTAAAAGACATAAGTGATTTTAGAGGCCTACCGGTCTGGCTAGCCTGCTACATCGTGTACGACAGACATTCTGAAGCCAAAGATTGTACCAAATGGAATACTCCCGAGGAAATTGATTCTTATCTCAAGAAATTTAAACAACATTCCTTGCGTAATCCCATCGTCGAACAAGTTGTCACAGAGACATTAAGAACCGTTCGAGACATTTGGAAACAGGAAGGACAAATTGACGAAATCCATCTTGAGCTTGGACGAGACCTGAAAAATCCTGCCGATAAGCGCAAGAAAATGTCTGAAAACATCCTGAAGAACGAAAACACGAATTTACGCATCAAAGCCATGCTAATGGAATTCATGAATCCAGGCATGGGCATTGAAAACGTTCGTCCGTATTCACCAAGCCAGCAGGATATTCTGCGTATTTATGAAGAAAACGCACTTGAAAATTTAACTAAGGATGACGAAGAATTTGATTTCATCTCCAAAATATCCAAACAAGCTCAACCAACAAAATCAGATATTGTCCGTTACAAATGTTGGCTTGAACAAAAGTATCGATCCCCATACACGGGTAAAACAATCTCTCTTTCTAAGTTGTTTACCTCCGCATATGAAATCGAACATATTATTCCTCAGTCGCGTTATTTCGACGACTCTTTCAGCAACAAGGTCATCTGCGAAGCTGAAGTTAACAAGCTTAAGGACCGCCAATTAGGACATGAATTCATTGAGGAGCACCATGGAGAAAAAGTTCAATTAAGCCAAGGTGAAGTTGTCGAAATACTTTCCGTAGATGCTTATGAAAAATTCGTCAAAGAAAATTATGCGAACAATCGCGTAAAAATGAAAAAACTGTTGATGGAAAACATTCCCGATGAATTCATAGAACGCCAGCTAAACGATAGCCGATACATCAGCAAAGTTGTTAAAGGACTCTTGTCTAATATCGTTCGTGAAAAAATTGACGACGAAAACTATGAACCAGAAGCAGTGTCCAAAAATCTTATTTCGTGCAATGGCGCTGTTACAGACCGTTTGAAAAAAGATTGGGGCATGAATGATGTCTGGAACAGCATTATTTTGCCAAGATTTATTCGAATGAACCAAATTACAGGAAAAGATTGTTTCACGACAACAAATGCAGAAGGTCATCTTATTCCACAGATGCCTTTAGAGCTTCAAAAGGGGTTCAATAAGAAAAGAATTGACCACCGGCATCATGCAATGGATGCTATAGTCATCGCATGCACTACACGGGATCATGTAAACCTACTGAATAATGAAGCGGCCCATTCAAAATTCAATGCAACTAGGTATCAGTTGCAACGCAAACTCCGTTGTTTTGAAAAGGCGATGATTGACGGCAAGGAACGTGAAGTAGCCAAAGAATTCCTAAAGCCCTGGGATTCATTCACTATGGACTCCAAGAACATCCTTGAAAATATCATCGTTAGTTTCAAGCAAAATCAGCGTGTGATTAATAAAACGACAAACACATTCCAACATTTTGATGAAAACGGAAAGAAGACTTTTGTAAAGCAAGGAAAGGGCAATAGCTGGGCAATCCGTAAACCAATGCACAAGGACACCGTTTTTGGGGAAATTAATCTGCGCAAAGTAAAAAGCGTTTCCTTAAGTGACGCAATAAAAGTTCCAGAAAGAATCCTCAACAAGAGAATCAAAGAAAAAATTACTGAATTGAAAAACAATAAAGTTGACGCAAAGAACATCAAAAAATATATTGAAGAATATCATATAGGCGGCTATGGGATTGACACATCAAAAATAGACGTATTCTATTTCACTAAAGAAACAAAAGAACGTTTCTTCGCCACAAGAAAATCTCTTGACAGCTCTTTTAACCAAGCAAAAATCGAAGATAGTATCGCTGATTCTGGAATACAAAAGATTTTATTGGCTCATCTAAAAAGCAAGAACGGAGATGCAGAACAAGCTTTTTCTCCAGACGGCATTGATGAAATGAACAAAAACATCGTTGAACTAAACAATGGTAAATTCCATCAACCAATTTTAAAGGTGCGCGTTTACGAAAAGGCGGATAAATTTGCTGTTGGACAAAAAGGCAATAAGAAAGTCAAATTTGTCGAAGCCGCTAAGGGAACCAATTTGTTCTTTGCCGTTTTCGAAAAAGACGGGAAACGCTCGTATTTGACAATTCCACTAAACGTAATGATTGATTGCCAGAAAAAATATGGTAATCAGTGGAAACAGAATATTGAATCCTATTTAAAAGAAAAGGACCTTGTTGAGAAGGACGTTCAGCTCCTGTTTATTCTTTCACCGAATGATTTAGTGTATTTGCCAACAGAAAACGAATTAAAAAAAGGTATTACCAATCCTGATAAAGATCAGATATACAAATTTGTAAGTTGCACAAGCAATGAAGCACACTTCATTCCATCCTTTGTAGCCAATCCTATTGTACAAACAACAGAGTTGGGAAGCAATAATAAAGCCCAGCGAGCATGGAACAATAAAATGATTAAGGAAATATGTATTCCTATAGAGGTTGACAGACTTGGAAATATAAAATAGGCCCTTTATGATTAAACGTACACTGTATTTCGGGAACCAGGCTTATCTAAGCCTAAAGGACAACCAGCTTGTCATTAAGAAACGCGATGATGAAATCGTCACCGCAGCTATTGAAGACATTGCCTATATTGTCCTTGATTCTCCCCAAATTACAGTGACCAACGCTTTACTTGGGGCTTTGCTAGAGAACAACTGCGCTATCATCAACTGTGACAAGACCCATTTGCCATCAGGTCTTTTACTCCCTCTGTCGGGAAACACCCTACAAAGCGAAAGATTCCAGGCTCAGATAGATGCATCGCTTCCATTAAAAAAGCAACTATGGCAACAAACGGTCCAGCAAAAAATTTTAAATCAGGCCGCCGTTTTGCATGGTTCTCATGACGCTGAAATTGGAAATATGACGGCATGGGCAAATTCCGTGCGAAGTGGAGATGTTGATAACAGAGAAGCTGTTGCCGCAGCTTACTATTGGAAAGAAATGTTCCCCGATATTCCTGATTTTGTTCGTGACCGTAATGGAGTACCACCAAATAATATGCTCAATTATGGCTATGCCATTTTACGCGGTGTGGTTGCAAGGGCTTTGGTTTCGAGCGGACTTTTACCGACTTTGGGAATACACCACCATAATCGTTACAACGCCTATTGTTTAGCAGATGATATAATGGAGCCGTACCGCCCAATCGTAGACAAACTAATTTTAGAAGTTATTAACGAAATAGAAGAATATCCTACTGATCTTTCTACTGAAATAAAGGCAAAACTTTTAAGAATTCCCGTACTTGACTGTGTTATTGAAGGAAATCGAAGTCCATTGATGAATGCCGTTTCAACAACAACAGCTTCGCTTGCCAAGTGTTATTTAGGAACAACAAGGAAATTGCTCTATCCGGAGGTGTAGGATGGACCGATTTAGCGAGTACAGAATTATGTGGATTATGTGTTTCTTTGATTTGCCGACAGAAACGAAAATTGAGCGGCAACGGCACAGCGAGTTTCGCAAAAATCTGTTGAAAGATGGATTTTCAAGATTCCAGTTATCCATATATATTCGGCATTGCGCTTCTGTGGAAAATGCAGAAGTTCATATTGCTCGCGTAAAGAGTTTTATGCCGCCAGATGGTTCGGTAAGCATACTCTGCATCACAGACAAGCAGTTCGGGAAAATCCAAGTTTTCTATGGCCGAAAAGAAAAACCAAAGCCCAAATCAACTGGGCAATTAGAGCTTTTCCTATAAAAAACGTTCAAAAACAAGAAAAAATCGACCCCAAAAGGTCGATTTTTTCTTTTCGCAATGATACATCTAACTCGTTCATAGCTGTATAGTTACAACGAATCAGTTGTTATTGCACTAGTAAAACTAGAAAATCTGAAAGCAATTCACAACGTTTCGCCTTCTGTTGATACGACTCGATTTGTTGTTATTGCACTAGTAAAACTAGAAAATCTGAAAGCAATTCACAACGATCATGCTCGGTTTAATTGGTCTCATGATGTTGTTATTGCACTAGTAAAACTAGAAAATCTGAAAGCAATTCACAACTAGACGATCTCGGCGTAAGATGTGGAACTTGTTGTTATTGCACTAGTAAAACTAGAAAATCTGAAAGCAATTCACAACTTCAGGATTTGCCGAACCTCTATAATGACTGTTGTTATTGCACTAGTAAAACTAGAAAATCTGAAAGCAATTCACAACGAGGTTCACGCGAATAAGGCTCATGAACGGGTTGTTATTGCACTAGTAAAACTAGAAAATCTGAAAGCAATTCACAACCTGTTGGTGGCTTGACTGCCTTGCGTGATGGTTGTTATTGCACTAGTAAAACTAGAAAATCTGAAAGCAATTCACAACTCCTGTGAAGCGTTCTGTGGACCCTGCAACGTTGTTATTGCACTAGTAAAACTAGAAAATCTGAAAGCAATTCACAACCGGTTCTGACAAGCTATTTCAAGTGCCAATGTTGTTATTGCACTAGTAAAACTAGAAAATCTGAAAGCAATTCACAACTACGCTCGTGCGCTTCCTATCGAAAAGTCGTTGTTATTGCACTAGTAAAACTAGAAAATCTGAAAGCAATTCACAACCCACTCTTGACGGTTATCTGATTGGCTGGGGTTGTTATTGCACTAGTAAAACTAGAAAATCTGAAAGCAATTCACAACCGCTTGATAAACAGTTATCTTACAATGATTGTTGTTATTGCACTAGTAAAACTAGAAAATCTGAAAGCAATTCACAACGATGTAGACAGAAAATGAATCTTTGTCCTTGTTGTTATTGCACTAGTAAAACTAGAAAATCTGAAAGCAATTCACAACGCTGCCCTTGATGATGTTTGCAGCGTGTGGTTGTTATTGCACTAGTAAAACTAGAAAATCTGAAAGCAATTCACAACACAATCACGCATGCGCGCGATAACCTTCTAGTTGTTATTGCACTAGTAAAACTAGAAAATCTGAAAGCAATTCACAACATGCGTTTGCAGCCGGTGCAAAGTCGATTTGTTGTTATTGCACTAGTAAAACTAGAAAATCTGAAAGCAATTCACAACACCTTTAACCCGGCGGCGGCGCGCGCGGTGTTGTTATTGCACTAGTAAAACTAGAAAATCTGAAAGCAATTCACAACGCAAAAGTATCCTTGATGGATGTGCCCATAGTTGTTATTGCACTAGTAAAACTAGAAAATCTGAAAGCAATTCACAACGACAAATGCAGACCATTCATTCCATCCTCCGTTGTTATTGCACTAGTAAAACTAGAAAATCTGAAAGCAATTCACAACTGGTGGTGTATTGCCCATTTGGCAAGGTCAGTTGTTATTGCACTAGTAAAACTAGAAAATCTGAAAGCAATTCACAACCACAAGATAGCACTGTAAGCGTCTTATCTGTTGTTATTGCACTAGTAAAACTAGAAAATCTGAAAGCAATTCACAACAACCTCGAAAATGTTTCGGCAATCGAACAGGTTGTTATTGCACTAGTAAAACTAGAAAATCTGAAAGCAATTCACAACCAGGCTTTCTTTGCGTCAAATGGTGCGCGCGTTGTTATTGCACTAGTAAAACTAGAAAATCTGAAAGCAATTCACAACGAGTCATGCGATTTATAATCTTCAGTGTGAGTTGTTATTGCACTAGTAAAACTAGAAAATCTGAAAGCAATTCACAACGTTCCGCCACGAAGGCTATGGCGACGAAGAGTTGTTATTGCACTAGTAAAACTAGAAAATCTGAAAGCAATTCACAACTGTGTTACTCAACAGGCTCCAATGTGACTAGTTGTTATTGCACTAGTAAAACTAGAAAATCTGAAAGCAATTCACAACACTATCCAAACCCAGCTCGTGAGCGTACATGTTGTTATTGCACTAGTAAAACTAGAAAATCTGAAAGCAATTCACAACTGCCCTCTACACGCTCTGAATTAGTTATATGTTGTTATTGCACTAGTAAAACTAGAAAATCTGAAAGCAATTCACAACTTAAAAGTGGATAGAGAAAAATGTAATTTGTTGTTATTGCACTAGTAAAACTAGAAAATCTGAAAGCAATTCACAACGACTTCTCTTGGGGTTCACAGAAGCAATAGTTGTTATTGCACTAGTAAAACTAGAAAATCTGAAAGCAATTCACAACTGTAAATGCAGCCCATAAAACAAGCGGTTCGTTGTTATTGCACTAGTAAAACTAGAAAATCTGAAAGCAATTCACAACAGGTGGTCCGCTCGTTGCGCTTCCAGGGTGTTGTTATTGCACTAGTAAAACTAGAAAATCTGAAAGCAATTCACAACAAAATAAAATATCTACGTTTACTATTTTTTGTTGTTATTGCACTAGTAAAACTAGAAAATCTGAAAGCAATTCACAACCATGTTTTTCTCCTTTAAAAAAGACCCCTGTTGTTATTGCACTAGTAAAACTAGAAAATCTGAAAGCAATTCACAACACTTTTTGGGAACGTTAGCACCTGCGCCCGGTTGTTATTGCACTAGTAAAACTAGAAAATCTGAAAGCAATTCACAACCCGTTTCGCTCTCCCTTCGAATTCGAGCGAGTTGTTATTGCACTAGTAAAACTAGAAAATCTGAAAGCAATTCACAACCTGGTACTCGATATCGTGGATGTCAAAGTTGTTGTTATTGCACTAGTAAAACTAGAAAATCTGAAAGCAATTCACAACCATCTCTCGTCTTGCGTTCGCCCTGTGTTTGTTGTTATTGCACTAGTAAAACTAGAAAATCTGAAAGCAATTCACAACCAAGCATTCGAACGGGATAAATAGGGGAGTGTTGTTATTGCACTAGTAAAACTAGAAAATCTGAAAGCAATTCACAACAGCGTCATCCGTTCTGCACGTAACGACAACGTTGTTATTGCACTAGTAAAACTAGAAAATCTGAAAGAAGCTGAGTCCCAAACTGCGAGGAATGGGGCTATGTCAACTGCAATATAGATTATTTAAAGAGAAAAGGAGATGCCCCGCCAAGCGGGGCATGACATCAGGGCGAGTGGCCAAGCTAAGCCGGGGCGTTACGGGGCGGCGTCTGAGCGCCCGCATAGAGAGGGTGATGGAAGACTCGGCGGGAATGCTTTGATGCTGTACGAGAAGGAGGTGCCCGCTCGGTGGCGGGCATGACATTGTAAGCCGAGGCTGCAATCAGGGGGATTCCTCCCCCACCCTTCATAAGCTATCAAAATTTCCAATAACACATTTTGACATTCCTTTCTGTACCTTAAAATGCGTCGGACGAAGCTACTAATAAAGTAATTCTATAAGTAGCGATATTTTTTTAGTATTGGACAAAGGGTTTTGCGTTCTCTATATTTGTCTCTCAAAAATGGGAGACATTCTATGGCAGTTGATTATTCTACTCTTAAAAAGGGCGGCTGGATGCGCCAGAAGCAGAAGAACAATTTCTCGTTGCGCGTTCGCGTTGTTGGCGGGAACCTCACTGCAACACAGCTTGCCAAAATCGCCGAAGTCGCTGAAAAATATGGCGAAGGTTACGCTCACCTGACTTCGAGACAGAGCGTCGAGATTCCGTTTATCAAGCTTGAAAATATTGACGATGTGAAAAACGCACTTGCCGAGGGTGGCGTTGAACCGGGCGTCTGCGGGGCTCGCGTGCGTACCATTACGGCATGCCAGGGTGAAGCCGTTTGCCCAAGCGGTTGCATTGACACATACGCTATTGCCAAGGAACTTGATGACCGTTACTTTGCACGAGAACTTCCGCACAAGTTCAAATTCGGTGTGACGGGTTGCCAAAACAACTGTCTCAAGGCCGAAGAAAACGACGTGGGCATCAAGGGCGCCATCAAGGTGGATTGGCTCGAAGACAAGTGCATCGGTTGCGGGCTTTGCGCAAAGGTTTGTCGCAAAGAGGCGATTAAAATCGAGAACAAGAAGGTTATTTTCGACAAGGAAAAATGCAATTACTGCGGTCGTTGCTACAAGTCTTGCCCCACTGACGCCTGGAGCCACATTCACGGCTACATCGTATCGTTTGGCGGGCTTTTCGGCAACAACATCAACAAGGGCGAAACGATTATTCCGTTTGTAGAAGACAAGCAGAAGCTCTTGGACATTTGCGATGCCGCGATTCAATTCTTTGCAGACAACGGAAAGAGCGGTGAACGTTTCAAGTACACTATTGACCGCGTCGGCCGCGATGTATTCGCAAAGAAAATCCAGGACGTATACAACGGATAAACGCTTGCATAAAAAGGCCAGCATTCCAACATATTATCAACAAATGAACATCGAAAAACTCAAGACAGACTTGCTGATTATTGGTGGCGGGACCGCTGGCTGTTATGCGGCCATTACCGCAAGTACTTTAGATGCAGCGAAAGACGTCGCAGACATCAAGATATTGGTTGTCGAAAAAGCGAACATCAAGCGGAGCGGTTGCCTTGCGGCAGGCGTAAACGCGCTGAACGCCTACATTACCGAAGGCCGTACGCCCAAGGATTATGTAGAGTACGCCAAGAAAGACGCCGACGGAATCGTTCGCGAAGACTTGCTGTACAGCATTTCCGAGAGGTTCAACGAAATCACCGCGCACTTGGAAAAGCTAGGCCTTGTCATTTTGAAGGACAAGGATGGAAAGTATGTGACCCGCGGGAATCGTAATATCAAAATCAACGGCGAGAACATAAAGCCAATTTTGGCGGCGGCTGTCGCAAAGGCACCGAATGTTCAGGTGCTGAACCACGTGAACATTTTCGATTTTTCCGTTCACGACAACAGGATTGACGGAGCTTTCGGTTTCGGAATCGAGAACGATACTTTTTACGCCATCGAGGCGCATGCGGTGATTATCGCCACAGGTGGTGCGGCCGGGCTTTACCGCCCGAACAATCCAGGATTTTCAAGGCACAAGATGTGGTATCCGCCATTCAACACGGGCGCGGGCTATGCGATGGGAATCCGTCACGGTGCCGAGATGACGACTTTCGAGATGCGTTTTATTGCGCTGCGTTGCAAGGATACGATTGCCCCGACGGGCACGCTTGCGCAGGGCGTGGGCGCAAAGCAGATAAATTCGCTTGGTGAAGTTTACGAGACAAAGTACGGCATTTCCACATCAGAACGCGTGTACGGAACGGTAGCCGAAAACCAGGAAGGCCGCGGACCATGCTACTTGCGCACCGTCGGGATTACGCCCGCACAGGAAGACTCGCTTTTAAAGGCTTACCTGAACATGGCTCCGTCGCAGACGATTCGCTGGATTGAAAATGGTACGCCATCGAAGGCGAATGTCGAAATCGAAGGAACGGAGCCCTATATCGTGGGCGGCCACACCGCAAGCGGTTACTGGGTCGATACCAAGCGAGCAACAACCATCGAAGGGCTTTACGCTGCTGGCGATGTTGCCGGTGGAGCCCCGCAAAAATACGTGACGGGCGCGCTTGCCGAAGGCGAGATTGCGGCGAAGAGTGCAGTGGAATTCATCCAGAGCAAGGTTGCGGCCGATGCAACCATTAAGGAAGAAGAGGTTACCGAACATGTTGCAGAAATCGAGAAATTCCTCAACAACAAAAGCGGCAAGGACACCGCTGAATGTCTTGAAGAGGCAATGCAAGTGGCTATGGACACTTATGCAGGAGGCATCAAGACAGGCTATCGTTATAGCGAAAATCAACTAGCAATTGCCCTCAGGGAAATTGAGAATATCGAGCTGCGTGTGGGCGGCTTGCATGCAGACGATTTGCAAGAAGTCATGTATATCTACGAGCTCAAGGAACGCTTGACGGTTTGCAAGAGCGTGATTGCGCACTTGGCCGCGCGTCACGAAACGCGTTGGCACAGCTTTGCAGAAAACACCGACTATCCCAAAAAAGACAACGAACATTTCCGCAAGTACGTAAATTCCCGCCTCGAGAACGGACAACTTAAAATCATCTTGCGGGAACTCACCGCAGAAGGGCAAAAGAACTATGAGCATCAGCATTGATCAAAGTAAATGCATCGGCTGCGGGAAATGTCACGATGTTTGTCCCGGCACGTTAATCAAGATAAACGAAAATAAAAAAGCATTTATCAAGTATCCCAAAGATTGCTGGGGTTGCACCTCGTGCATCAAGGAATGCCCTGTTCACGCCATCCAATTTTTCCTCGGTGAAGACATTGGCGGCAAGGGAAGCAAGGTACATACCGAAAAAGTCAAGGGCGAAAAAAACGATATCGTGCGCTGGATTTTTGAACTGAACGATGGAAGCGTCAGGACTATCGATATCGATCCCAAGGAATCTAACAAATACTAGGAGTTTTACAGTGAGCGAATTTTCACACCTCGACGAGCTGGAAGCCGAAGCCATCTACATCATTCGCGAAGTCGCAGCCGAATGCGAAAAGCCGGTTATGTTGTACTCGATTGGCAAGGACAGTTCCGTCATGTTGCATTTAGCCATGAAGGCCTTCTATCCCGAAAAGCCGCCTTTCCCGTTCTTGCATGTGAATACCACATGGAAGTTCCACGAGATGATTGAGTTCCGCGACCAAACGGCGCAAAAGCTCGGTATCGAGATGATCGAGTACATCAACCAGGACGGCGTTGATCGCGGCATCAATCCCTTTGACCATGGATCCGCCTACACCGACATCATGAAGACGCAGGCTCTAAAGCAGGCGTTGAACAAGTACGGTTTTACCGCCGCATTTGGCGGCGGCCGCCGCGACGAGGAAAAGTCCCGCGCAAAAGAACGCATTTTCTCGTTCCGCAATTCCGCACACGCTTGGGACCCGAAAAACCAGCGTCCCGAAATGTGGAAGCTTTACAACACCAAGATCAACAAGGGTGAAAGCATCCGCGTTTTCCCGATTTCGAACTGGACCGAAAAGGACATCTGGCAGTACATCAAGCGCGAAAAGATTGACATTGTTCCGCTGTACTTTGCGGCCCCGCGCCCGGTCGTGGTGCGCGATGGCAACATCATCATGGTGGACGACGAACGCTTCCCGCTGCGCGAAGGCGAAACGCCCGAAATCAAGTCGGTACGTTTCCGCACGCTCGGTTGCTACCCGCTCACAGGCGGCATCGAATCCACCGCCACGACGCTTGATGAAATCATCGACGAAACGTTGAGCGCCGTCTCTTCGGAAAGAACTTCGCGCGTCATTGACAACGAAGCTGCCGGCAGCATGGAACGTCGCAAGAGGGAGGGATATTTCTAATGAAAGGCTTATTGAAGTTTATTACATGCGGTAGCGTTGATGACGGAAAGTCGACGCTCATCGGACACATCCTCTACGATTCCAAGTTGCTCTATGCCGACCAGGAAAAGGCTCTGGAACTCGACAGTAAAGTCGGTAGCCGCAGCGGAAAGATAGATTATTCACTTTTGCTCGATGGCCTGATGGCAGAACGCGAACAAGGTATCACTATCGACGTAGCGTATCGCTATTTCACGACGGATCACCGCAGCTTTATCGTTGCTGACACTCCGGGGCATGAAGAATACACGCGCAACATGGCCGTGGGCGCATCTTTTGCCGACCTCGCAGTGATTCTCGTAGATGCATCGCAAGGCGTTCTCGTACAGACGCGTAGACACGCCCGCATTTGCAGGCTGATGGGTATTCGCCACTTTGTCTTTGCCGTGAACAAGATGGATCTTGTGGGCTACAGCGAAGATGTATTCAACAAAATCAAGGTACAAATCGCAGAACTTGCACAGACTCATTCCCTGAGCAACATACAAGTTATTCCGCTTTCGGCAACAGAAGGCGACAACGTTACCATCAAATCGAAAAACATTGCATGGTATCAAGGTCCTGCATTACTTGAATACCTTGAAAATGTCGATACATCAAGCTCTGCACTAGAAAAGGGATTTTACATGCCCGTGCAGCGCGTGAGCCGCCCCGACCGTACATTCCGCGGATTCCAAGGACAAATTGAATCTGGAACGATTCGCGTCGGAGACGTCATCAAATCCCTCCCGAGTTACGAGAAAGCATCCGTCAAAAGCATTCTCTACACAAACAGGAATGTCGAAGAAGCCCACGCTGGCGAACCGGTCACGATTACGCTTGATCGCGAAGTTGACGTATCGAGAGGTTGCGTGCTCGCTAGAGATGCAAGCATCAGTAGCTACAAGAAAATCAAGGCGTCACTTTTGTGGATGGATGACGAGCCGCTTTCGCTAGGCAAAGACTACCTCGTCAAAATCGGGACAAAGATTATTCCTGGAACACTCACGAAAATCGACTATGCCATTGACGTGAACACAGGCGCACACTTAGAAACAGAAAGCATTTCCAAAAACGGGATTGCCGTCTGCGAACTTGTTTTCGCCGAAGCCATTGTCGTTGATCTTTTTGAAAAGCACAAAACGCTTGGCGAGCTCATTCTCATTGACATCGTAACGCATGCAACAGCCGCTTGCGGCGTTGTTGAAGGGCTCTACGAAAAGCAACTTCAATCCAACGAAAAGGCAGCCTTTGTGCAAGGCGAGCGCCATGGTCGAGGAGAAATCTTCGAAGAATTCTTCTACGATACAGCTACACTTTCCGTAGTAAAGCAACAGCCAGTCAAGCAGCACTACACTGTAGGCAACGAAATCCCGACTGCTGGCGAAAGCTACCACTACCCCGATGATTTTGATATCATCATTTTGCGAGACAGTATCGCCGTCAAGGTTCGTGGCAAGCGCATCGCGGAAATCACCACGGCAGAGGAATACCACTACGGAAACGTTCCCGTCATCAATGGACGCGGCTTTGAAATCAAGGTCCATTCCGATGAAGATGTTGCAAACTTGCTCCGTGAATACGATGATGCAGGAGAATCCGGCCGCGAGGAATTTTTCCGCAAGTGGGCCGCATTCGACACATATAGAAAAGTCGTGATAAAGTAATTTTCATTTCAATCAATCATTACAGCTCCCGATTAAACATCGGGAGTTTTAAGTTTTTCAAAAGAATTTCAACCGTGTGCAATTTCACAATTACTTTATAGTTATTAATAATTATAAACTCGCGCAATATTACATATAAAATTTCTATAGCAAAAATCGATACCTCCGCATAAAAATTTAGTATTGGACAAATCAAAAAACGCCTTCTATATTTGTGCGCACAAAAAAAAACAAGGAAACAAATAACAAGGAGTTTAGAATGAATCAGAATTTTTCAAGACTTGCCGCCGCTGCGGTTTTAACCACTTCCCTTTTTGCCACATCTGTTTTCGCTGACGAAGCAAAGAAGGCAGAAGAAAGCTCTTTCAAGCTCACAGGAAATGTTCAGGCACAGGCCATCAAGTCGCTGTATGACAACGATGCAGACAACACGCTTGACAATTCCTTCTTGCGCGCAAACGTTGGCGGAAAGTTTTCTTCTGAAAGCTTTGACGCTGTAATCAACTTGCGCATTTTCAGCCCCGGTTTCGGCAACACCATTGAGGGCAAGAATTACGATAAGATTCTCGCCGACACCTACTACGCCAATTACAAGTGGGATACCGAATACGGTAAGTTCAATGTTCAGTTCGGTCGTTTCCGTACCGACTGGAGTGTCGCCGGCAACTTCGGTACTTACGTAGATGTACACCTGAATAAGCGCGGATTCCTTTCTCGCGATTACCAGCACGACGCTTTCGCTTTCGGCTTTGAAAAAGGCATTTCTACATTTAACGCCTTGCTCGGCACATACGATGCAAAGTTCAACACGGGCTACATCCGCTTCGAAGAAACGCTCAAGTTCGGAGACGCCAAGGTCAGCGCAGCTTACCGTGTAAACGCCCTTGACGTCATTCAGCACACGGCACAACTCACCCACCGCGCCGCAGTTCGAGCAAGCTATTATTTCCAGAAGAATTTAGGTCTCTACGGTGAAGTCGCACTCATCGCAACTGGTGACGGAGAAAACCTCAAGGCAGCTAATGCCATCAAGCCCGAATATGCACAAGACACGCAATACGTTCCGTTCTTCGTCGGTGTAGAAATCCCAACCGCAGGCATTTTCAACAATGTTTACGCAGAACTTGAATACGTCTCCCATCGCGATGAACTGAACGCCGGCGCCGATGAACTCGCCTGGACTGTGAGCTTAATCAAGAAACTTGGTTCCCATTCCAAGATCCAGCTGACAGCATTCAGCGAAAAGAAAGCCTCTGACGTAGCCCTTGCAGCACGCTTCACGGCTACTATCAAATAACCTAAGCACACCCGAGCGCCCTCAGCACAGCTCACGCTTCTTTGATCCATCATTGCTGGGGGCGTTTCTTTTAAAACGAAACACCAAACATCAAAAATTTAAACAAAGAGGTACATAACATGAATTTCAAGAAAATTACAATTGCATCCATCGCACTCCTCTCCCTCGCTTTCACCGCTTGCTCTTCTTCCGAAGAAAAGGCCGCATCCGCTGAAAAGCAGACCCTCACCAACGTGTCTTACGACCCGACACGCGAACTCTACGCCAACTACAACCAGGTCTTTGCCAAGCACTGGAAAGAAAAGACCGGCAAGGATGTAGAAATCACGCAGTCCCATGGCGGTTCCGGCAAGCAGGCTTTGGAAGTCGCCAACGGTCTCGAAGCAGACGTTGTAACGCTCGCCCTCGAATACGACGTGAACGCTGTACGCGATGCAGGCCTTATCGAAGAAGGCTGGGTCAAGGAATTTCCGCTGAACAGCGCTCCTTACACCTCCACCATCGTCTTCCTCGTTCGCAAGGGTAACCCGAAGAATCTCAAGGACTGGGGCGACCTCGTCAAAGACGGCATCGGAGTCATCACGCCGAACCCGAAAACTTCTGGCGGCGCACGCTGGAACTATCTCGCCGCTTGGGCATGGGCCGAAAAGCAGTACAACGGCGACGAAGCCAAGGTCAAGGAATTCGTGAAGAAGCTCTACAAGAACGTGCTCGTACTCGCTTCTGGCGCTCGCGGCTCTACGACGACATTCATCGAAAACGGCCAGGGCGATGTTTTGCTTGCTTGGGAAAACGAAGCATTCCTCTCGCTCAAGGATTACCCCAAGGACTACGAAATCGTCATCCCTAGCGTAAGCATCTTGGCAGAACCGTCTGTCGCAATTGTAGACAAGGTTGTTGACAAGCGCGGCACCCGCGAACTTGCCACCGAATACCTGAACTTCCTCTACAGCGACGAAGGCCAGCACATTGCAGCTAAGAACCACTACCGTCCTTCCAACAAGGCCATTCTTGACCAGTACAAGGAATTTGACCAAAACGTGAACCTGATTGACATCAGCTACTTCGGCGGTTGGGACAAGGCTCAAAAAACGCACTTCTCCAACGGTGGCATTTTCGACCAGATTTACGAAAAGAAGTAATCCATCTCCATAGAAACAGTCCTCGCTCACAAACAGGCGAGGATTTTTCATATAATCAGGCAATTACTTTATCTATTATAAAAAAATTTAATAACAGACGCTAAAAATTAAGTATTGGACAGGCTGAAAAGTGCGTTCTATATTTGAGCCCAATTATGAAAAGAACAAATAGAAGTGTTATACCAGGTTTCGGCCTTACTACAGGCATCACGCTCGCCATTTTGGGCGTTGTCGTGCTCATTCCGCTTGCATCGCTTGTGGTGTTTACGGCGCAAATGAGTTTTGACGAAATTATAGAGACCATTACGCGCGACCGAGTGCTCTCTAGCTTTCGTGTGAGTTTTACAACTGCATTTATCGCATCGTTCATCAATGCAGTAATGGGCATCATTCTTGCGTGGGTGCTTGTGAAATACACGTTCCCGTGCAAGCGACTGATCGACGGCATGATTGAGCTTCCGTTTGCGCTCCCGACAGCTGTGGCGGGCATCGCTCTCACGGCACTCACAGCAGATACAGGCCTTGTGGGCGGATTCTTTGCAAAGTTCGGCATAAAAATCGCATTCACGCAAATCGGCATTACAGTCGCGCTCGTGTTTATCGGCATTCCTTTTGTGGTACGTGCTGTACAGCCCGTGCTCGAAAAGTTGGACCCCGCTTACGAAGAAGCTGCAGGCGTGCTAGGAGCATCACGGGGCCGCATTTTCTGGAAAGTGATTTTTCCGGAAATCGTGCCCGCCGCACTAACAGGGTTTGGGCTTGCATTCGGACGCTGCCTCGGAGAATACGGAAGCGTCGTTTTCATCGCAGGCAACAAACCATTCGAAACAGAAATTGCACCGTTAATTATCATGTCCGAATTGCAGGAATACGATTACGCAAGTGCGACGACAATTGCGCTTGTCATGCTCGTAGCCTCGTTTGTAACGCTTTTCCTCGTAAACTTAATACAAACTAGAAACACCAGAATTCTGAAAGGAGGCGCTTGATGTACAAAGAGACGACTTCTTCAAAAATTGTCAAATGGTCCTTGATTGGCATAAGCATCGCCTTTGTGGTGCTCATGCTTTTACTCCCCTTGATTACAGTTATCGCCGAAGCATTCAAGCAAGGATTTGACATTTATGCAAAGGCTGTTAGCGACAGCTACACCACCAAAGCCATTTGGCTCACCCTCGAAGCGACTTTACTTGCGGTCATCATCAACACCGTTTTCGGTTTGAGCGCAGCATGGTCACTCACCAAGTTCCATTTCAAAGGCAAAAAAATCCTTACGACATTGATTGACTTGCCGGTAACGGTTTCACCGATTATCGCAGGCCTTATCTTCTTGCTCACGTTCGGACGCCAAAGCCCCATTTACCCGTTGCTGCAGGATTGGGACATCAAGATTGTCTTTGCGGTGCCGGGCATTGTACTTGCGACAATCTTTGTCACGTTCCCGTTCATTTCGCGCGAACTGATTCCCGTGCTCGAAGCCCGCGGAAACGATGAAGAAGAGGCCGCCGCGCTGATGGGCGCTAAAGGCTGGACCATTTTCCGCAAGATTACATTTCCTCACATCAAGTGGGCATTTCTGTACGGCGTGGTGCTCTGCGCCGCCCGTGCCATGGGTGAATTCGGCGCTGTCTCGGTCATCTCCGGGCACTTGCGCGGAAAGACAAATACGCTTCCCTTGCATGTAGAAATTCTCTTCAACGAATTCCAATACGTGCCCGCTTTTGCAGTTTCGTCAATCCTTGTGATGCTCGCCATTGTCATTTTGATTGCACGAAGTGTGATTGAATATAGAGGTCGAAAGAAAATATAATAGGAGTTTTTATGTACGTAGAATTAAAAAACATCAACAAGCATTTTGGCAATTTCAAGGCATCAGACAACGTTTCTTTCGGCATCGAAAAAGGCAAACTCATCGGCCTCCTGGGTCCGAGCGGTTCCGGAAAGACGACCATACTCCGCATGATCGCAGGACTTGAAAATCCCGATAGCGGAGAAATAATCATCGACGGGAAAGTCATCAACAACGTCCCAGCAAGCAAGCGCGGCATCGGCTTTGTATTCCAAAGCTATGCGCTATTCCGCTACATGACCGTTTTCGAAAACATTGCATTTGGCCTTCGCGTGCTCAAGAAATCCGAAAACGAAATCAAGGAACGCGTCGCCGAATTGGTAAAACTCATCGGCCTTGAAGGTCTCGAAAACCGCTACCCGAGCCAACTTTCGGGCGGCCAGCGCCAACGTGTCGCATTTGCACGCGCCCTCGCGCCAAATCCACAATTACTTTTGCTTGACGAGCCATTCGCCGCCATCGATGCGAAAGTCCGCCAAGAACTGCGCCACTGGCTCAAGGAGATGATTGCAAAGCTCGGTGTCACAAGTATTTTCGTGACCCATGACCAGGACGAAGCCATCGAAGTCGCCGACGAAATCATCATCACAAACAAAGGACGCATCGATCAAATTGGCAAGCCACTAGAAGTTTACAGCAAGCCCAAAACCGCTTTTGTAGCCTCGTTCTTTGGACAACCAAGCATTTTTAAAGATTACAACAAGTTCCACAGCTTTGACACAATCCCGAATGTTGACCAAGCGATAGTCCGCCCTGAATTTGTCAAGGTCACCAAGAAAAACGAAGTTCAAAAATTCAAGAATTCTGCCGAAGAAGGTGTCGTGACAGACGTCGCATTCCGCGGGAGTGGCATCGAAATCACAGTACTCGTCAACGGAGAAACTCTTACCGCGCGCCGCTCTTTCGACGAGCCTAGTATTTCCGTTGGCGAAAAAGTCGATGTATTCATTTACCGTCTCTTTGTGACCGTAGGCAACTACGCGTTCTTACTCGATAACAAATCTATTCGCGAACCAATCGTCGTCATTTAGCAATCCAAAACAACCAAAAACACAAGACGCTCCGATTTTTTTCGGAGCGTTACTTGCCAAGACTTTTCAGTACAGCGGCTTTCCACTTTGGGCGTTGAAGGCGTAAAAATCACGGCCTGAAAGTCTTCAGCGCAGCAATCGTGCGGGAGATGAGGTCGTTCAGTTCCCAGCCGAGCAAGTTTGCGCCGCGTTCAATCACTTCGCGGGAGCACCCTGCCGCAAATTTCGGGGACTTGTACTTTTTCAAGACCGATTTCAGTTCCAAATCCTGTACGCTTTTGGACGGACGCATCAGCACAACAGCGCCAATAAGACCCGTGAGTTCATCAACGGCATAAAGCACTTTTTCCATTTCGTGTTCCGGCTTGACATCCACCGTGATAGACCAGCCATGGCTCGTTGTCGCGTGAATCAGCTCTTCCGAAAGGCCCGCCTCTTGCATCAATTCGCGTTCCTTGATGCAATGCTGTTCCGGCCACAATTCAAAATCAAGGTCGTGCAAGAGACCGACAATTCCCCAGAATTCTTCGTCTTCGCCGTAACCGAGTTCACGAGCAAAGTAACGCATCGTATTTTCTACGATTTCGCCATGTTCAAGGTGGAACGGATCCTTATTGTATTTCTTAAGGAGTTCAAGCGCTCCTTCGCGTGTAATATTTGCTGATAATGCCATGGCTCAAAATATAAGAATTTTATGGGGATGATTGACAGCATTCGCCCACGGATTTTTGCGCGTCATAAAGCAAAATGCGGCGTGCTATAAATTTTTCTAATTACTGATAATTGCTTATTTCGATAGACACCCCGCGTATGCCAAATTACTAATAAATTAATTCTATTATACACAATATTAATTAAGTATTGGACAAGGTAATAGTTACGTTCTATATTTTCGTCGTACAAATAGAATTATTCAAGAGCAAATCTTTTGCTAAAGAGGTGTTTTTAAAATGACAAAGAATACATCAAAAAAGAAAATTGAATCTGCAAAGAATACCGCTAACGTTACCGATCCGAGCACATGGAATTTTGCAACAAAGTGTTTACAGGCGGGTTGGAAGCCCAAGATTGGCGAACCACGCGTACTCCCGATTTTCCAATCTACGACTTACAAGTACGAAGATGTTGACGAAGTGGAACGCCTCTTTGCACTCAAGCAATCAGGCAACAAATACACCCGCACAGGGAACCCGACCGTAGCGGCATTTGAAAGCAAGATTACGGAACTCGAAGGCGGCGTGGGTGCAGTCGCAACAGCATCGGGGCAAGCCGCAGTCCTCCTTGCGATTTCGAACCTCGTGAAAGCAGGCGACCACATCGTTGCTAGCAAAAACATTTACGGCGGCAGCTACACATTACTCAGCGTAAGACTTTCCAAGCTCGGCATTGAAACGACTTTCATTGACCCGGAAGATTCCATCGCAGAACTCCGCAAAGCATTCCGCCCGAACACCAAGCTCATTTTCGGCGAAACAATCGGCAACCCCGCCTTGGGCATTTTGGACTTTGAAAAGTTCTCCAAGCTCGCCAAGGAATTTGACGTTCCGTTCCTCGTTGATAACACGCTCGCAACGCCATTTCTCGTGAAACCTTTGAAACTCGGCGCAAACGTTGTCATTCATTCCGCCACAAAGTACATCGACGGTCACGCCGTTGCGCTCGGTGGTGTCGTCATTGACGGTGGCAATTACAACTGGGAAAACGGTAAGTTCCCAGACCTCGTGGAACCGGATGCGCAATACGCAAACACCTCCTATACTCAAAAATTTGGACGTGCCGCATTTATCGCAAAGGCTCGCGCTCAATTCTTGCGCGATTATGGCGCCGCATTAAGCCCGTTCAACGCATTCCTTTTGAATTTGGGCCTTGAAACGCTCCATTTGCGAATGCCACAGCACAGTAACAACGCACTCGCATTGGCTGAATTTTTGTCCAAGCACCCCGCCGTGAATTGGGTCAGCTATCCGGGACTCAAATCTAGCCCATATTTCAAGCGCATCCGCAAATACTTTGATTATCAAGGCGGCAGCGGCGTACTCACATTCGGCCTCAAGGGTGGCAGAGCTGCCATCCGCTCGTTTGTCAAAGCTTTGAAAGTCGCAGCACTCGTCGTACACGTTGGCGACGCCCGCACAAGCGTTTTGCACCCGGCAACAAGCACTCATTCGCAGCTTTCGCCGAAGGACAGACTCGCCGCAGGCATCCCCGAAGACATGATTCGCGTATCCGTGGGCATTGAAGACCCGCGCGACATCATCGCTGACTTTGAACAAGCTATTGCAGCAAGCACCAAAGGCGGTAAGTAATGAGTATCGTTGTAGATGTCAATAAATACCTTGCTTTGAATGGTGCGACAAAGCGCATCAAAGATTACCTCTCTATTGAAGTTGCCGATCACGCCTACCTGCCGAAAACAGAAGACATTAAAAGCGACTGGGTCGCCTACATTGCAGCCCCCGCATTCAAGCTGATTCGCGAAAAATTGGGTCACGACATTGATTCATTCGTTTCCATCGGCACAGGCTCCGGCATTGACGTGTTGGCCGGCATTGAACTTTTGGGAGCAAAGCGCGTTGGCTTCACGGATTTGCAAAGAAGCGTTGTCGCCGCCGCTGCACAGAACGTTAGGAACAATTTAAAAAGCAACGACATTGAATTTGAATTTGGCGATGGCGATCTTTTGCAGCCGCTCAAAAACGGCAAGCGAAATTACGATGTGATTTACGAAAACCTCCCCAACGTGCCGCTCGCAAACAACACAAAGATTGAAGACAAACGCAATAGCGGCCATTACTTGGAAAAGCGCAAAGAAGCAATCCCCGAATTCGTTCACGAGCAAATGCTCGACTTGCATTACCTCGCGCTCAAGCAAGCTTGCAATTACTTGGCAGAAAACGGCGCCGTCTATTCCACGCTCGGCGGGCGCGTTCCACTCAGCGCATTCATCAAACTCGGAGAACTGGCAGGATTCCATTCTGAAATTTTCACGTATTCTTGGAAAGTCCAAGCCGAGCCGGAAGATGTGATTTCGGGATACGCCGCGCAAGAAAAAGCTGGCCTCGGCCCTTTTAGATTCTACCGTGTCGAAGACTTGCAAAAAGCATTTGCAAACGTTTCCGTCAAAGATTCAGGCAGTCGCGCGTTTGAAATCGAAAAATCTCTAGACTCTGTAAAACTTTCTGCCACCGCCGCATACGAAGCATTCAAAAAAGGCGAAGTCATCGGCCATACTGTCGCCGTGTTAAAATCAAGTTTAAAATAGAGGTTCCATGAAAAACGTTATCCACAATCTAATTGAAGAATCTCAAAAGTTCCTTTTCAAGAGAGCCAAAATAGACGACAAAATCGGGCTCGAAGCCGCCAATTTCGCAGTACGAGACATTCCAAAGCCTGTACGTAAATTTGAAAAAAGCGATTCGCCGCTAATCCGCTACATTGGAGAAGCCATCAAGCACGGGAACCCCGAAACCGCAGATTTGCTAAAAGCTTTGGAACCCGCCCTCCCCTATTTGCCGTGGAAATACAATTACGAGCCGCGCCCCGACATGCCTGATTTGGCCGATCAAATGGGATGGGGAGAAATTCTCGGTCCAGAAGCGCCCTATCACGACGAGCATTTTTGTTTCGGTTTTACGCTCCTAGGCAAAAACACCTTTTACCCCTCCCACTTGCACCCTGCCACAGAACTGTACGTCATTTTGTCCGGACACGCCATCTGGACATTGGACGGAATTTCAAAAGTACGCGGTCCTGGAGAGTTTGTACTGCACCCATCCAACCACATACACTCCATGCAAACCGAACACGAACCTATGCTCGCGCTCTACACGTGGAGCGGTAAAGACGTCAAAACGCTTTCAAAATATGTGTAAAAAAATTACACTTTTTCTTAGCGCTAGATATCAAAATTTTCAATAACACTTTTGATAATTTCTTTTTGTACCTTGCTTTACGAGATGGAGAATAAGTCAAACCCATAACAAAAAGGATACAACATGTACTCTACTCACTATATGGATCTGCTGATGCAGAATTCTCCCTGGAACCTGATTCTCTTCATGGCAATCCCCGTCATTCTCGCAGAGACCATCGCCATCACGGAATTGTTCCTGCTCAAATCGCCAAATGCGCACCCGACACTCTCCAAAGTGAATCGCACCGCGGGGATTCTTGCAGGGGTCGCATTCGTTGGAATCATAATCTATTTCATTCCAAACGTCATTATACCGCTCGCATCGGCAGGAGAATTCAGAACATGGATTGATGTCGTCGCAATATTCTCTTACATCCTTGCGGGCATTCCGATGATATTGCTTGCACTTTTGAACTTGAAACTTTTATTCCGCAAAGTTGTTGAGCAGAAAAGAACGACATACGCTATTCTTCTACTCGCCGCATTTCTCGTGCTTTCTCACATTGCCATGATCTTCGGGATGGTTGACCCGGGAATTGCAGGCTACAAGCCCAAGGCGAAGGCAGTTTCCGAGGTTCAACCCCCTGCACACCACATGGATTCAATGCACGAAGGTCACCACCATCACCATTGAGCATTCAATTTCTTGAATAACGCCCTTACAAGCCATAGCTTTTTTGTATTAGCCAAGCATTAACTTGGCTTTTATATTTGTCACCAAAATTCAACAAGTTCAATGACGATAGTTTAAGAATGACAATTACAGATTATTTGACGAAAGATTGGGACGAAAGCAAAACCCTTACCCGCGAAGAATGTTTGCAAATTTTAAATTTTCCAGACAACCAGCTAGATTTGTTAATCGAAGCCGCATTTAAGTTGCGCACTAAATACAAAGGCAACCGTGTCAACATTCAGCTTTTGACAAATGTCCGTAGCGGCAACTGCACTCAAAATTGCGCCTATTGCGCCCAATCTCGCGATTCCGAAGCACCCATTGAAAAATACAAAAGTGTTTCGGACGACAAGCTCTACGGCGACAATAATCTTGTTGATGAATTTCACCTGTCTCGGCACTGCATCGGGCTTTCGGGCATGGGTTTTACAGACAAAGAAATTGAAGAACTCGCCGAACGCATTGCGCACATGAAGAAATCGGGCACGCACATTTGCTGTTCCATCGGATTCTTGACAGAACACCAAGCCCGCATTTTAAAGGCGGCGGGCCTTGACCGCATCAATCACAACCTGAATACGAGCCGCCGTTTTTACCCCGAAATTTGCAGCACCCACACATACGAGCGACGCATCCAAAACATTCGCATGTTGCAGAGCATCGGCTTTGAAATTTGCTGCGGCGGCATCATTGGCATGGGCGAATCAAAAGAAGACGTGGTCGATATGCTTTTTGACTTGGTCGCCATCAATCCAGAATCCGTCCCCATAAACTTTTTGTTGCCGGTCAAAGGCACACGCCTCGCCAACCGCGACATTTCCGGGCTCACATTCGAATACGGCATCAAAATTCTTTGCCTTGCCCGCCTGTTGCTCCCGAAATCGGACATCCGTTGCGCCGCCGGCCGCGAAGTCTATTTCAAAGGACACGAAAAAGAACTCTTCAAAGTCGCCGATTCCATTTTCGCTTCGGGTTACCTCACCGAAGGCGGTCAAAGTCTGGAAGCTACATTCCGCCAAATCGAAAACGCAGGCTTCACATGGGCTGTAGAAAGCAAAGACGAATAATCATCGAACAGGTCGCTTAGTGTCACTAGAAATCGCACTTTCTTTTTTGCTTTATGCATTCGTCTCGGGAATTACACCGGGACCAGCGAACCTCTGTTCACTCTCAGTAGCGATGGGCAGCGGGAAAAGCGTCGCGATAAAGCAATGGTACGGACTTTTCACCGGATACACAATCGTCTCGCTAGCATCTGTTTTTATAGTTTATTTTATCAGTAGTGCATTTGAAAATTTCATCCGGGTATTTGCTTTCGTCGGAGCAATTTACATTGCATATTTGGCAATCAGCCTTTTAATTCAAGCGTTCAAGCCACTCGAAGAAATCCGCAACAGCCGCACAACCGGTAGTTTCCGCACAGGTCTTTTCGTGCAACTCACGAACGTTAAAATCATGGTGTTCTGCCTCACGGCAATCACAACCTACATCCTCCCCTACCACCATGATTTTTCGCACTTGCTGCTGTTCGGCATACTATTGCCGCTTACAGGCCCCATCTGCAATTTGGCGTGGCTTTTCGCAGGCGTTTTACTGCAAGGGCTTTTCAAAAAGCACCACAGAATTTTCTACACGCTCATGGGACTCTCGCTACTGTATTGCGCCATCGGGATTGTGAAGTGAGGAACTTTTCCCCTCATCTGTATTCTACTTCATTTGAGAAAGTGCGTAAATGGGACATATATCAACATGACGAATTGCATTGTTATCTAATTCGTCCTTATATTCAAATTCGCCAAAATTTTCCAGTGAACACCGATACGCTTTTGTCAATTTTTTATCGCGCATCATCAGCCAAAGACTTTTCATTCCACCTTTCGTTCCTGCTTTTACCTCAATGGGGGTTACGCGAGCTTCGCTACCTAAAGGGAGCCCATTCGCACTAGTACGTGTCTTACGACCCGACGCGTGAATTCTATTCCAATTACAATCATATTTTTATGAAGCATCGGAAAGAGGCGACCGGCAAGGATGTGAAAATTACGCAGTTTCATGGCGGTTCGGGCAAGCAGGCGCTTGAGGTAGTGAGCGGGCTTGAAGCGGATGTGGTCACGCTCGCGCTGGAATACGACGTGAACATTGTCCGTAACGCAGGGCTTATTGAAAACGGCTGGGTCAAGGATTACGAAATCGTGATGCCGAGTGTGAGCGTTTTGGCGGTTGGGATAAAGCACAAGCCAAGCACTTTGCTGACGGCGCCATTTTTGACCAGATTTACGAGAAAAATTAAGCATTTCAAAGTGCAAATAAAATAACAAAATCCTAGTTATAGAAGCACCTCGTTCAATAGCTGAGCGAGTTTTTTATAGCAACCAAAAACCTCTTTCCTATAGAAAATACCTATTAAAAGCCATATAAAATTAGTATTGGACATTTACGCTTTTGCGTTCTATTTTTACCCACAAAATTTATAGGATTATGTACGGAGAACCCGAATGGATTTTAATACTACTTTATTGCATCATAATTTTGAAAGTGAACGAAGTACCGGCTCTACGCTTACCCCTATTTATCAAGTCAGTGCATTTTCGCAAGAATCCGCAGAGAAACTCGAAGCTGTTTTTAACAATAGGGCTCCGGGTTTTGCATATACGCGTATCGGAAACCCCACGACAGATTCTTTCGAAAGGCGCATTGCATCTCTTGAAAAGGGCATCGGCGCGGTCGCATGCTCTTCGGGCATGGCAGCAGTAACGCTTTCGCTTTTGAACATTTTGCAGTCCGGCGACGAAGTTATTGCAAGTACGGCATTGTTTGGCGGCACGATTGACTTGTTCCACGATTTGGAAGCATTCGGCATTAAAACCCGTTACGTCACAGAAGTTACTGCTGAGAGCGTTCGTTCGCAATTGAGCGATAAGACCAAGGCTGTTTTTACAGAACTTATCGGCAACCCAAAACTCAATGTCGTTGATATTCAAAGCGTTGCAGATGTCGCACACGAAGCAGGCGTCCCGCTGATTGTCGACAGCACGACGGCAACTCCTTACCTTGTCCGTCCTTTTGATTTTGGCGCCGACATCGTTGTCCATTCCTCTTCAAAATACATCAACGGAAACGGAAGCGCCATCAGCGGCATCATCGTCGATAGCGGAAAATTCAAGTGGGATTACGCTAAATACAAAGGTTTGGAAGAATACAAACGCTTTGGCAAGTTTGCGTACCTCGCTAAGCTCCGCAATGGCATTTGGCGTAACGTCGGATGTTGTCTCGCGCCAGCAACCGCATTTCTCAACTCACTCGGGCTTGAAACTCTCGGGCTCCGCATGGAGCGATTGTGTAGCAACGCCTTGCAACTCGCTGAATTTTTGCAAAGTTTCGAAGGAATCAAAGTTAACTATCCCGCATTAAAAGGCAATAGCTATTACGATCTTGTACAAAAGCAGTTTAACGGCAAGGGCGGAGCCATAATTTCCATTGATGCAGGCACAAAAGAAAAAGCATTCAAGCTCATCAACAGCTTGAAATACGCTACAATCGCCACGAACATTGGAGACTTGCGCACGCTCGTCATCCACCCGGAAAGCACGATTTTCACGCACAGTTCCAAGCAACAGAAGGAAAACGCTGGTGTATTTGAAGGCTCCATCCGCATTAGCGTAGGTATTGAAGATATTGCCGACCTCAAGGAAGATTTCGAACAAGCTATAAAGCAAATTTCGTAGCTATTAACCAATGACCATTGACTAATAACTAACAACCATATAAAAAATTTCAATAACTCAGCATAAAAATTAAGTATTGGACAAAGTAAATAACGCGTTCTATATTTAGCATCAAAAATTATAGTACGGAGATAAAAATGTCAGAAGAAATTAAAATAGACGAAACCGTTGACGTCACCGACGTCAAATGCCCCACTACATTTGTCAAGGCTAAAGTCGCTATCGAAGAACTTGACGAAGGTCAGATTCTCGCCATCCGCCTGAACGACGGCGAACCGGTGCAGAATGTGCCGCGCAGCCTCAAGGAAGAAGGCCACGAAATTCTCAAGCTCAACGACAATCAGGATGGAACATACACGCTCTTTGTGAAAAAAGTCGGGGACTAAGGAGATTCCCGCTCAGAGGCGGGAATGACAAGATCAAAAAAATTTCAACCCATAAGGAATTTCAAAAATGTTTATTACTGTTGCAGGAAACAAGAAAGAAGTTAAAGACGGATTCACCGTTGCAGAACTCATTGAACAAGAAAAGGTGGAAACGCCGCAATACGTGACCGTTTCCGTGAACGATGAATTTGTCGAAAACGACAATTTCGCAACGACCGCTCTCAAGGACGGCGACAACGTCGAATTCCTCTACTTCATGGGAGGTGGTCAGTAATGGCTTTTACTAACGAACAACTCGAACGCTATTCTCGCCACATCATCCTCAAGGAAGTGGGTGCAAAGGGCCAGAAGAAGCTTTTGAACGCCAAGGTGCTCGTCATCGGTGCTGGTGGCCTCGGAGCTCCTGTTGCGATGTACCTTGCCGCCGCAGGCGTTGGCACCATTGGCATTGCCGATGCAGACGTCGTTGACCTTTCCAATTTGCAGCGCCAGATTATCCACGCCACAAAGGATGTGGGCAAGCCCAAGGTGCAGTCCGCCAAGGAAACGATGGAAGCGATGAACCCGGATGTGAAGGTGATTACGTACCACACCTTCGTCACCAGCGAAAACATCATGGACCTCATCAAGGATTACGATTTCATCATCGATGGAACCGACAACTTCCCGGCAAAGTTCCTCATCAACGACGCTTGCGTCATGGCCAAGAAGCCGTTCTCTCACGCGGGCATTATCCGCTTCCAGGGGCAGCTCATGACGTACGTTCCGGGCCAGGGCCCATGCTACCGTTGCGTTTTCAAGGAACCCCCTCCGAAAGACGCCGTGCCGACTTGCAAGCAGGCTGGCGTGATCGGCGCTATGGGCGGCGTTATCGGAAGCCTCCAGGCGATGGAAGCAGTCAAGTACATTCTCGGTGTCGGCAATTTGCTCACGGGTTACTTGCTCACCTATAATGCACTCACGATGGAATTCCGCAAGATCAAGCTCCCGACCAAAACGGACGATTGCGCAGTTTGCGGCACCCACCCGACGATTGACCATCTGATCGACTACGAGCAAGCCGTCTGCGAGATGAAACACTAAGGAATTTCAATGATTACAATTTCAAAAGATGATTATCAAAAAATTCTGGAGCATGCGGAGAAGAACCTCCCCGAAGAGGCTTGCGGGCTGATAGCCGGGAAAATTGAGGGGAACGACAAACATATTGAAAAGGTTTACCTGCTCACGAACATAGACCATTCCAATGAGCACTTTTCGCTTGACCCCAAGGAACACTTAGCCGCCATCAAGGATATGCGCCAAAACGGCCTATCCCCGCTTGGTAACTGGCATTCTCATCCCGAGTCCCCGTCGCGCCCGTCGCAAGAAGACAAGCGCCTCGCTTTCGACTGCAAGGCTAGCTACTTGATTCTTTCGCTGATGGATCGTGAAAATCCGGTGCTCAATTCGTTCCATATTGAAGGCGACAACGCCATGAACGAAGGCTTGGTAATCGGGTAAAGGTCTCCGTACAAACGGCGCCCCTGGGATCCTTCTGAAATTCCGATTCCGGGGGCGCTTTTTTATAGGGGAAATTTTAATGATGGCCAAATATAGTAAAAACATTTATGAACAAATGACTCTAGCCGCAAAAAAAGCGTATCCGAACGAATGTTGCGGCATTTTAGTGGGTAAAAAGTCCGAAAGGGGCGATATCGAAGTCACCGAAATTCGCAAAGCCGAGAACCAGTTTCAAGGGCAAAAAGCAGTCCACTTCAAAATAGACCCGCTATATCTTTACCACTTGGAACAAGAACTTGATCCGCGCGGTCTTGAAATTGTCGGCATTTACCATTCACACCCCGACTGCCCCGCCATTCTCTCCAAAGAAGACGAAGAGTACATGGTTCCTGACCTCGAATACGTCATCATGTCCGTACAAAACGGCGAAGTCGTGGATGTGAAAAGCTACAAGAAGGCGATGCCGCCCCTCAATAGCAATAACTAATGACTATTGACACCCTGCAAAAAGCTTTCCGTTATAAAAAAAATCAATAAGTCCGCATAAAAATTAAGTATTGGACAAATTACAACTTGCATTCTATATTTCAGCACGAAAAAATCCTACAACTATTGTGGGAAAATTTGTACGGAAAGCACTTTTTAATGTACGGAGAAAAAAGTGAGAATATATATATCAGCAACCCTTAGGAATTTCTTCGGGAAAAACGCGCAAGTCAGCGTTCCCGAAAACACGGTTAGAAAGGCTCTCGCCAATTTAATAAGTACTTACCCAGAAGGAGAAAAAGTCCTTTTTGACGAAAACAACAAAGTCCGTAAATTTATTCAAATCTACATCAACAACAAAAAATTGACTGTAGAGACTCTTTGGGACACCTCACTTCCTGACGATTCCGAAATTCTGCTTTTGCCCGCGATTGCAGGCGGCGCACCGATAGAGGAACCGCAAAGTGCACCCGTCAAAAGTTTAGTTTCGGACGAAAGACGCAAAGCAGTTTCGTTTGACGACAGCGAAATTGAACGTTTCGGCAAGCATTTAATGCTCAAAGATATCGGCGTCAAGGGTCAAAAACGCATCAAGGCCGCAAAAGTCGTTGTCGCAGGTGCAGGCGCACTCGGCTCTCCGGTGATCCAGTATCTCGCCGCCGCAGGCGTGGGCACCATCAAGGCCATCGACTTTGACGAAGTCTCGCTCGAAAATTTGCAGAGCCAGGTGCTATACGGCACCCGTGACTTAAAGCGTCCGAAAGTAGCCTCTGCAAGGGACAAAGTAAAAGCCATCAACAAGAGCATCGTCTTCGAAGCCGTCAAGGAACAGCTCGACGCATCGAACATTGAAGCCGAAATTGAAGGATACGATTTAGTCATCGATTGCACTGACAATTTCAAGGCCCGCTACCTGATCAACGACGCTTGCGCTCTGCACGGCATTCCGCTTGTATTCGGTGCGATTTACCAGTTCGAAGGCCAAGTCGGCATTTTCAACTTGGATGGCGGTCCTTGCTTGCGTTGCCAATACCCGTCCCCTCCGCCGGCAGGGCTCATCCCCTCCTGCGCAGAAGGCGGCGCCATCAGCCCGCTCCCGGGAATCATCGGCAGCATCCTGGCAAACGAAGCGCTCAAGCTCATCTTGGGAATCGGTGAACACCTGAACGGCAAAATTCTCCACGTGGATAGTTTGTACTTATCTTCGAGAATTTTCAAGGTCGAACGCGATTGCCATTGCCCGATTTGCGGTAACAATCCGACAATCACAAACGTCGAAGATATCGACTACGAAGACCTTTGCGGATTGAAGACCACAAACGAAACTCCAGTGGAAGGCTTCACGCCCGAAGAACTCGCCAAGCGCATTGAAAACGGCGACGACATGGCCATCGTGGATGTACGCGAACCACACGAACGTGCCATTTTGCGATTCCCGAACGCCATCGTGATTCCTATCGGACAGCTCGTTCGCAGACAAAAGGAACTCGATCCAAATAAAGATACGATTTTCATTTGTAAACAAGGCAAGCGTAGCGAACTTGCCATCAACACCTTGCGCGAAGCGGGTTACACCGGTCCTTTGTACAACCTAAAAGGCGGTATCGACGCGATGAAAGATATCATGTTCTCACACGAAGGCGCTTGGTTATAACGTAGGGCTTTGAATAGGGAAAAGGAGATTCCCACCTAAAGGTGGCCATGCGCACTATGGAACAAAGTTCCAAGTGCTGTCCGCCCGGTCATGCCGGGAATGACAACTTTTAAAACACAACAAACAATAAGAGGTAAACCATTATGGCAAATGAAGTAGAAAAGAACACGGGCATTAATGCCCTCGGCGCCAAGGCCGCTTACAACCTGGCGAACGTCACCAAGACCAAGCCGCAATTTGGCGCGCTCACGCCCAAGTGGCTCACCAAGTTCCTTGAATTCAAGGGTCTCGAAACCGGTCTTTTCCGCGTGAACAAGGTCGTCGAAGGCCAAACCCCACTCGACGTTCTCTGCAGCGCAACCAAGAAGTCCGATATCATCCCGGAAGGCTACGTCGAATACGAAACCGAACCGCGCGAATACAAGCTCAACTCCATCTCCACGATCATCAACGTCAACACCGCTATCGAAGACGTTTACAGCTCCCCGTACGACCAGGTTCAGGAACAGCTCGGCCTCGCCATCGAATCTCTCCGCGAACGTCAGGAAAGCCAGCTCATCAACAACGATGATTACGGCCTGCTGAAGAACGTGGCCGATTCCCAGCGCATCCAGCCGCTCCGTGCCGATGGCCGCCCGACTCCGGACGATCTCGATGAACTCATTTCGAAGGTTTGGAAGGAACCGTCCTTCTTCCTCGCCCACCCGCGTGCTATTGCAGCTTTCGAACGCGAATGCACCCGCCGTGGCGTGCCGCCTGTCGTTGTTGATATCGCCGGTGGCAAGTTCCTCACCTGGCGCGGCATTCCTCTCGTCCCGACCGACAAGCTCCTCGTGGATGGCGTGAAGAACCCAAAGTCCAAGGGCGGAAAGACCAACATTCTCCTCATCCGTACTGGCGAAGCCAAGCGCGGCGTTATCGGCCTCTTCCAGGCAGGTCTCAAGAACGAACACTCCCGTGGCCTCTCCGTGCGTTTCCGCGGTATCGACAACAAGGGCGTTGCATCTTACCTCTTGTCTCTGTACTGCTCTGCCGCAATTCTCGCAGACGACGCTATCGCCGTGTTAGAAGATGTCGAGGTTGGCGAATACTATGATTACGAATAATCCAGATACTAGATCGCTGGAAGAACTCGCCGGAGTTCCCAATGCGGCTGAACTGGAGCAATTGGCAAATGCGTATTTCCCGGATTTGACGGATAGCGCATACGCAGCAACCCCCGCCGCTCCCGAAGCTCAGAACGCTTCTACTGCACAGGGTGTAAGCGCCGCACAAGGTGTCGCTGCCATTAGCCAGACTCCAGCCTTCGACTGGGAACATCCGTTTGCGACCTATGGCGACCAGCCGACATCCTCGGCTCCGTTTGCCTATGGCGGAAGTTCTACAGACACCTGGCTCAATACGGTTGAAGCCCCTGCGGTTCCTGAATCGCAGTTCGCATCGCAGCTGAGCGACGTTCCGACAGCCCCCGCACCGGCTCAGGGTTACTCCCCGAAGGTCGTGTCCAAGACGCAAGCCGCACAGAATGCACGCCCAATCGACGCTCCGACATCTCTCGGTGGCGATTCCGTGAACAAGGCCGGCAACGCTAACAGCGGTGCCAATTCTCGTAACGATTCCATCCGCATCGGTTCCAAGACGCTTGCGCAAATTCGCAGCGATTTCCCGATTCTTTCGAAACAGGTAAATGGGCATCCGCTCGTTTGGCTCGATAACGGTGCTACGACGCAGCGCCCGCAGGTGGTGATTGATCGCCTCAAGTACTACTACGAAAACGAAAACTCCAACGTTCACCGTGGCGCTCACACGCTTGCGGCCGCATCGACAGACGCCTACGAAAATGCACGCAACATCGTTCGTGACTTTATCGGAGCCCCGTCTTCTCAGGAAGTTGTTTTCGTTCGCGGTACGACCGAAGCCATTAACTTGGTTGCAAATGCCTACGTGAAGCCGACGCTCCAGCCGGGTGATGAAATCATCGTCTCCATCTTGGAACACCACGCCAACATCGTGCCGTGGCAGCTCGTCGCCGAAGAAACGGGCGCCATCATCAAGGTGATTCCGTGCGATTCTACCGGCCAGCTCAAGTTGCACGATTACGAGGCGCTATTCACGAAGCGCACCAAGTTCGTTTCCGTGACGCACGTCTCGAACGTGCTCGGCACTGTGACCCCGATTGAAGAACTCATTGCCATTGCTCATAGACACGGCGTGAGAATCCTCATTGACGGCGCTCAGTCCATTGCTCACATCCCGGTAAACGTTGCAGCCCTCGACGCAGACTTCTTCGTGTTCTCTGGACACAAGGTGTTCGCCCCAACCGGTATCGGCGTTGTCTATGGCAAGAAGGAATTGCTTGAAGCAGCAAGACCTTACCATGGCGGCGGCAACATGATTGCGGATGTAACATTTGAACGCACAATTTACAACGGGATTCCGAACAAGTTCGAAGCTGGTACCGGAAGCATCGCCGACGCTGTTGGCCTCGGTGCCGCTCTCCAGTACCTCTCCGAAATCGGGATGCCTTGCGTATTCCGCTGGGAACATGAACTGTTGCAGTACGGCCTCAAGGAATTGAAGACTGTCAAGGGTCTCCACCTTGTGGGAACCGCACTCAACAAGGCATCTGCACTTGCCTTCAAGCTCGACGGTTATTCCGACGAAGAAGTGGGCAAGAGACTCGACGCATACGGCGTTGCCGTTCGCACCGGGCATCACTGCGCTCAGCCAGTTCTCCGCCATTTCGGCTACGAAAGTACCGTGCGACCCACTCTCGCATTGTACAACTCACCGGATGACATTGACGCACTCGTGAGAGCGTTGAAGACATTCGCGTAGGTTAGACGAAAGAACGGCGCTTCGCACCTACAGACGAGAGACTAGAGATGTTTAAACAAATCTTTTCTCTCGTCTTTCGTCTAAAATTATCCCTTACATCACACACACTTATGCACGAACTTATCCAAGAATCTGAAGTTGAAAAAGCCGTACAAATTATTTTCGACGATTACAATCGCGGCAAGCATATCGACAACATCGATATTTACAATCGACCCGACCAGGCCGAGATCCAGACGATTTTGCAGAATTTAATCCGAGTTGTTTATCCAGGACACTTCAGGGATCGTACGCATAAAATTTACAATCCCAAAAACAGCTTTGCGGTTCTCATCGAAGACACATTTTACCACCTTCACAAACAGGTGGCGATTGCGCTTGATTACTGCAAGTTGCGCGGTTCCATGACATCCGATGAACGCAAGATTGAAAGTTATAGAATTTGTAAGGAATTTTTCGCCAAGATTCCGCAAATTCGCGAATTCTTGGAAACCGATTTACACGCCGCTTTTGACGGCGACCCTGCTGCCGGCTGCCTTGACGAGATTATCCTCGCCTACCCCGGCCTCATGGCGACAACCATTTACCGCATCGCCCACGAACTTTATCTTTTGCACGTTCCGGTTCTCCCGCGACTCATGACCGAATATGCCCATTCCAAAACAGGCATCGACATCCATCCAGGTGCAACCATCGGCAAATACTTCTTTATTGATCATGGCACAGGCATTGTGATTGGCGAAACCGCCGTCATCGGCAAGAATGTGAAGATTTACCAAGGCGTAACTCTAGGCGCACTTTCAACTCGCGGCGGTCAGAAACTTTCCGGCAAAAAGCGCCACCCGACCATTCAAGACAACGTTACCATTTACGCTGGAGCATCAATTCTCGGCGGAGAAACTATCATTGGTGAAAATGCGGTCATCGGTGGCAACGCTTTTATTACAAATTCCGTCGACCCCAACACACGCGTAAGCTTAAAGAACCTAGAAATGGATTACGTCACCACAGGCAGCAAGCACAAGACCAAGGAACTCCAGCAAAGTGACGAATGGTACTATATTATTTAGTAGGAAGTAGGCGGTAGGAAGTAGGAAGTGGTTAGTAAACAGTGGTTAGTAGGAAATAAAAAGGACAAAACCCGCGCTCGAACGAGTACGGGTTTTCAATTTATTTTCTGATAAGATTATCGAACAGTTATGCGTCGCGTTTCATGACCGACTCGCAAGAGGTACATGCCCGCACGAGGAACGGTTATCGAGCTTTCGCCACCCAAAGACTGAACTTTTGTAATCAGCCTTCCCTGAGCATCCAGGAGATACGCATCCTGCGTTGTTCCTTGTACAGTAAGAACTCGACCGTTGACAGTGATATTAAAATGCGGAGCAATCGCAACAACACCCAACGAAGTCGTGCTTTGTTCCGAGCTAGAGCTCGAATCAACGTTGCTAGAACTAGATTCCGCAACAGTCCCACTTGCTGAAACAACTGTAATAGTTCCGCTCTTAGTTGCATTTGTTGCAGCTCCGGTCGTTGTCACAGTAAACTTGTACTCACCCACATCAGCATTTTGAGCTACCGCGCCAGAGATGTAAAAATCACTTTCCTTCATTGTGCCCACAACGCCTTCGGGAAGCCCCGTCACTGTAGCTCCCGTGGCGCCAGCGACAGTAAAGTAAAATTCTTCGACAGAAGCACCTTGCTTTACTTCCTGCTTGGTGCTACCCGAGCCATGCTTTGTAAGGCTTGCCTCGCCCGCAACAATCCCCTGCGAGGAGCTCGAAACCGCCTGAGAAGAACTAGATCGCACCACACTAGAACAAGATGCAGGAGCCACGCTGGAGCTCGACTTCGCGGACGAACTGGACGCAACACTGCTGCTTGATTTTGCCGAGCTCGAACTTGCCGGAGTCACCGTACCCGATGCACCCGGATCCGGGAGTGTCGCGCCTGCGTACAACTTAATGGAATCGCGCAGAGCATACGCCTTCGCCTGCGTGCTCACGTCGGTGAGGCTCATGGAATAGCTCGGCTTGAACGCCGTGCCCGTGCCCGACTGCGGCTTCTTCACATTCTCTTCGTAATTCTCGATCATCTGCGCCGCCGTGATGGCTCCATCACTCGTGTACAAGTCAAGCGCCTTCTGCACGCCAATGAACACATTCCTTTCGATGCGGATGTCCGCCTCGATAGCGGCTCGCACGCAATAGCTCGCATTCTTGCTGTCGAAGAGATTGTTCGCCACATGAACCTTGCCAAAACGCACACGAGGCATGCGTTCAACCACACCATCCGCCCACCACGTATGGTGAATCGTCACATTCAGGTGTCCGCGGTCGCTCGTCTTTGTCTTGCTGTTGCCAATCAGGTTGCTGAACTGGTGGCCGGTCGATGCCGAAGTGTAGCTGAACTTGGTCCACGAAATCGTCACAAAGTCCGAGGCGTTTGTAATATCCAAGTTGCCGTCGTGACCGTCGTAGACATCCACGTGGTCAATCCACACGTTCTTCGATTCGTGATTCACCTGGAGGCAATCCTCGTCATCGTCGTCGTGCGCACCCACACCCTTGAATTTCAGGTTGCGGATGATGACGTTCTTCGAACCGCTCAGTTTCATGGCACTGCCCGAAGCGGGCTGCGCGATGATGGCGCCCTGGTAACCGTAAATCGTCACGTTGCTACCGACTTCCACCGGGCCCATGTACGTACCGGGCTTCACGTAAATAATCTTGTTGCCCGCCTTGGCATAACTCTTGAGGTCACTCACATTATCAACTGTGACCTCGGAATAGCCCTTACCGCCCGTGGTGCCGCCATTCTGCGTGGCAAAACCCGCCATCGGAAAATCAGGCGATGTCACCGCAAACGCAGGAACCGCAGTTGTAGTCACAACCATAGCAGCAAATGTTGCTACAGCACGAATCGATTTAGAGAATAAATTAGTCATAAAACATCCCTTTTTTCCATTAATTTAAGCCGCCGAACCAGAAAACGCATCAAAAAAAAGCCCCACACAACTCAAAGTGTCCTCTATAGACAACTCCAGAACTCCTACTAAAATTGTATTCTATTTGAACAAACCTTAAATTTTTCTAAAATTGGCTTTAGAGGATTTATGAGCGAAGACATCTTGCAAAAAATCGTGCGCATGCGCCGCGAAGACATCAATAGACTCGGGCTGAATTTTGACATAGAAATTCCCGAAGCACGCCGCGTCGGTCATACAGAATTTCTGGGCAACGCAGGTGCCATCCTAGAGGTCAAGAGGGCTTCGCCATCCAAGGGAGACATCGCACCGGACCTGAATCCAGTGGAACTCGCCACGACTTATGCCGAAGCACACGCTCAAGCCGTTTCCGTGCTGACCGAAATGAACTTTTTCAAGGGAACGCTGCGCGACCTGATTGCCGTAGCAGACTTGATGGAACGTCGCCGTCAACAGGGCCTGCACACGTGCGCCGTTCTCCGCAAAGATTTCCTTTTATTCGAAGACGAAATTGACATCGCTTACCGCTGTGGCGCCGATGCCGTACTTTTGATTGCAAGAATTTTAGACGACGCCCAACTCGTAAAGATGGCACAGCGCGCGCAGAAGTTCGGCATTCAGGCATTCGTTGAAGTCCGCGAAGCTGACGATTTCCGCAAGCTTGCCGTTGTGACAGCCGCTCTCGGTGATGCTGCAGCCAAGACGATCGTCGCAGGCGTCAATTCCCGCGACCTCGCCACGTTCCACACGGACCCGCTGATTCCGGCAAGCGTCCGTAGCAAGCTCCCCGCCAAAGCCGTTTTTGAATCAGGCATTTTAAGTGCCGCCGATGCGACATACGCCCGCAATCTCGGCTTTACGGGCATTCTCGTCGGCGAAGCCGTCGCCAAGAATCCACCGCTCGCAAAAGACGTTGTGAGCGCCTTCGAAAGCGGATGCGAAAATGCCCGCGGTCTGTTCTGGAAGAAACTCGCCGAACGCAAGTTTGCCAATAACGAGACGCGCGCAGCCTCATCACAAGATGCGCGCCGCCCGCTCGTGAAAATCTGCGGCATCACCCGCGAAGAAGACGGTCTCCTCGCCGCAGAACTCGGCGCCGACATGCTCGGTTTCGTGTTCAGCACCACCAAGAGACTCACCACCGAGGAATTCGTGCGGTCCTTTAAAAATAGATTGCCGCGCCTCTCCGAGGCACGCAATGACGTAGCGTGTCATCCTGAGCCCTTCGACAAGCTCAGGGACCTAAATAAGGTTGGTGAGCCTGTCGAACCACTACTCGTTGGCGTGATTACCGACCCGAATTCCATCGAAGGCAAAACCGCCATCAAGCTCGCATGCGAAGGCGTGCTCGATGCCGTACAGTTCCACGGAATCGCCCCGCACGAAGCCGGCAACGCAACCCTTCCCTACTACTGCGCAGCCCGCGTAGGCGCCCCCGAAGATTTCGATTACGTCGCAAGTCTCCGCAAAAACGGCGAGCCCCGCATTTTGCTGGACGCCAAGGTCGAAGGCATCCCCGGCGGCACCGGCAAAACCATCCCCGAATCGCTCCTCCGCGAAAAAGCCGGCGACATTCCGCTTTGGCTCGCAGGCGGCATCACACCCGAAAACGTGGGCACGATTGTCGAAAAATTCCACCCCGAACTCATAGACGTATCTAGCGGCGTCGAAGACGCCCCCGGAATCAAAAACAGCGAAAAGTTGAAAGCGCTGTTTGCGGAATTCGCTGCAAAATAGCATTCAAGAAATTGCGATTACAAGTAAAGCCTATTCTCCAAGATAGGCTTTTTCTATACCGCACCAAAATCATACCAAAAATTTACAAAAAAGTTATCGTAACCTATTGACAATCAACGAATTACATTATATATTGACATACGTAAAGGTGAAATCGGTAATCCACTCAGACCGCTTGCGGGAGGGGTTCCCGTAAAACGGAACGGATTCGCTGGTTTCATCAAGTGTTTAGTTAAATGGCTTCCGGAATGTGCCGGAAGCCTATTTTTTTGCATCTTCATTTTGCTGCGCCTCTGCAACCGCAAAAAAAAATATAATTTACAAAATCCCGCAAAAAGCGAAAAAAGCTATTTTTTGCGACATGAACAAACAAACTCTTTTCAACAACATCATATCCATCTGTCTCTCGGGCGCTCTTTTCTGCGCTTGCGGCGACAGCACTTCTTCTGACTCCAACAACGAAGGAGAAGAATTCAAAAACACCGTCAACGCCTTGGACTGGGGTTCCGACACCACATTCGTCATCGGGCACAAGACTCCTGATGTCGATGCAGTCACTTCGGCTATGAGTTATGCAGCACTCATGCGAGCTTTGGGGCACAACGCCGTAGCCAAAATCGTAAGTCCAATCAATCGCGAAACGGCTTACATCGCCGAGAAATTCGGATTCAAAATTCCTGAACAGATGTCGTCTGTAAAAGCCGGTACGCGTCTCATCCTCACCGACCACGCCGAATCCGCGCAGTCCGTCGAAGGAGTCAAAGAGGCTAAGATTCTCCAGATTATCGACCACCACATTCCTGGCGACCTTGATGAAAAAATCACCTCCGACACTTACGTGAACCGTCAAATGATCGGTTCCACCTGCACCATCATTTGGGATCTCTACAAAAAGGCCGACGTCAAAATCGATAACGACATGGCCAAGATTCTTTTGGCAGGCATCCTTTCTGACACGCGCAACTTGACCAAAGTCGCATCCTCGGCTTTAGATTCGTCTGCATGGAAAAGCCTCATCGAACAGCTCAAGCTTTCCCCCGATAGCGTCGCCAAGCTCTCCCGCGAAATGGACGATGCGTCGCACGATTACTACGGCATGACAGACAAAGAAATTTTCCTCTCCGACTACAAGGATTACGAAATCGAAGGCGTCAAAATTGGAATCGCAAGCAACGACTGGTATGTCGATTCGACCAAGAAGGATTTCTTTAAACGTCTCGCCGCCGTGATGCCCGAAATTGCCAAAGAAAAGAAGCGCGACATTCTCTTTGCCAAGGTTGACGGACACGACCCGAATCCGGATTCGGAGACCGCGGCCGAAACACCGTTCATCGAATCGGGTTCCTACACCATCATCTACGCTTCAGATGATTACGAAGCCACGGCTAAAGAAATCGCCGAAAGTGCATTTGGAGAACTTTTCAGCGAAGGCGTTTACTTCTCCGCCGAAAAAATCAGCCGCAAGTCGCTGATGGTCCCAAAAATCACGGAATACCTCGAAGGCAAGAAAAAATAAAACCACCCCTTGCCTCAAAAAATTTCAACACTATAGCAAAATGGCTTCCGGGATTTACCGGAAGCCTAATTTTTTTCCGTTTGTATTTCAATTATCTGATAATAGGCTTTTCCCATTTAAACACTGGATAACCATCATTAATGTCGTCATCATCGGCAACATAAATATTGTCAAAAGCAAGGCCATTCATGGTACTAATAAATTCATCACTTTGCATAAAATATTGTTCTTTTTCCAAAGCTCCATTAGCAATCAGCTTACGGTCATCTTGGATTAGATAAAATGAATTCACAGAAGTATTATACGTATTGGAATTCGTAGTATTCGAAATTCCTGCAGCCCGTTGGTTATTCGGAGCGATCAGGAAACCCACATTATAACAAACCTTAATTGTTGAAGCCGAGTTATTGTTAAAGCCTGCGATTCCAGCTGTACGATTAGATTGAGTTACAATCATTCCAGAATTATAGGCGTAATACAACCATCCATAGTTTTTGTAACCAACAATACCACCAGCAAAATCAGAGCCTTTGACATAAGACTTTCGATTGAATACCTGTTGAATCTCAGCATAGTTCATTCGGCCAACAATACCGCCAACATATTTGTCTCCAACAATGTAGGAATTTTCAATGCCAAGGAACATTACATGTCCACTATCGCTTTTAGTCGTAGCGCCAAGAGTTCCAATAAAACCAGCTCGTTCATAAGCAGGCTTATTTACATAAATGCCAGAAACAATATAACCATTTCCGTCAAAAGTTCCTTTATACATAATTTTATCCGTTCCGCCACCAATCGGCGTCCATTCATTCAAAGAACTTTGAGGCAAAATCAAATTTCCTTTTTCATCCACCATATTATCAGGGTTAAGGCGGATATGCTGCATCAACTTGGCATTAAGTCTTTCTTCGCCCTTATTCGTCACCTGGTCAGCAAAATACGCCAATTCCTCAGCGGTATAGATAAGCATGAATGACTTTCCATCAATAAATTCTGTTGATGGCTTAGTCATCTTGCCTGTCCAAACATCAGAAACATTTGTATAAGCTTTAGTGCTGCTTGACGATTTTACCGAACTACTCGATAATTTTGCAGAACTACTGGATTTTGCCATGCTGCTGGACGATTTCACGCTGCTTGAGCTTTTTGCTTTTTTCTCTGGAGCCCAGGTATATTTACCATCAACATAAGAGCACGTATAATAGTCCACTTCTTCAGAAACAAAAATACGCTCGCTAATGTTTGAATTTTTACAAGCTCCAAGTTCAAACATTGATTCAACGCTCGTTCTTTTTTCGCTAGAACTACTTTTAATTTTGCTGGAGCTACTTTCCTTTTCACTCACCTGCGGAACAACCGGCGAAGCGCTGTCATCACCACACGCAGAAAGAAGGGACATTCCTACGAGGGCAAATACGCCAACAAGGCTAGTCCATTTAACTTGTTTACTTTTCATTTTTTCTCCATTGGTTAAAAATCCAACAATGGAGCCCACCTCATCCCGTAAAAACGTTTTCGATCCGCACAAAAAAGGCGTGGAATCGTCCGCGCCATCGTAGTTGAGGTAACGACCAAGTAAACCTTAAGCAAAATAAACGCAAACGACCCACACCATAGGGTGTGAGTGTCTGCCCTTTTTCTCTTGCTTAGAAAGTTTTGGTCGTTTTTCAACTACAAGAATAAGAGCGAACTCTAAATTATGTCAATGTAAATATAAGTAAATAGTGAAATTTTCCAAAGCCCCTTTTTTATATCGAGAAAAAATCGAAAAAAATTTCCCATTCCCTTGCCAAATTAAATTTCCATTCCTACATTTATAGTATGAAGATGAACGCAGTAATCCGTTTCAACCGTTGGTGGTGGGGCTCTACGAAATAGAGTCCGGTTTGCTGATTTCATCAAGTGTTTGTAAAAGGCTTTCGGGACTCTCCGGAAGCCGATTTTTTTTGGTTTCTGGACTCGCAGCGCCTCAGCAGGCATAGAGACTTTAACCCTTAACTAGATCCTTCGACTTCGGGCTCCGCCCATCGCTCAGGATGACAGAACAACAATGACCTCTACAACTTCTAACAACGGTTTCTTTGACAAGTTCGGCGGCAAGTACGTTGCCGAAATCATCCGCCGCCCGCTCGACGACCTCGAAGCGGCATTCAACAAGTACATTCACGATCCGGAATTCCTCGAAGAACTCCACATCATCCAGCGCGACTACATCGGCCGCGAAACTCCGCTGTACTTTGCCCCGACGGCAACCAAGCTTTTGGGCGGTGCGCAGATTTACATCAAGCTCGAAGGCCTCGCCAACACAGGCGCCCACAAAATCAACAACGCTATCGGCCAGTGCCTACTTGCAAAGAAAATGGGCAAGACCCGCATCATCGCCGAAACAGGCGCCGGTCAGCACGGGCTCGCCACTGCCGCCGCTTGCGCCAAGCTCGGCCTTGAATGCGTTGTCTATATGGGCGAAGTGGATGTGCGCCGTCAGCAGCCGAACGTTGCCACCATGGAAATGTACGGCGCAAAGGTTGTGCCGGTCACGAGCGGTAGCCGCACGCTCAAGGATGCCGTGAACGAGGCGATGCGCGACTGGGCAACGAACTTTAAGAACACTCATTACGTGCTCGGTTCCGCTCTCGGCCCAGCCCCGTTCCCGGATATCGTTCGCACGTTCCAGTCCATAATCGGCGAAGAAGTCAAGCGCCAAGCCGCAGAACGCAACATCGACATCGCAGCCGTTGTCGCTTGCGTCGGAGGCGGTAGCAATTCCATCGGCGTGTTTACGCCGTTCATCAACGATGCGAATGTGCGCCTGATTGGTGCAGAAGCCGGAGGCATTGGCCCGAACGTCGGCGAAAACGCAGCCCGCATGACGGGTAACGCCAGCCGCGAAGGCATTGTGCAGGGTTACAAGAGCCGCTTCCTCATTGACGAAGACGGTCAATCCATGCCGACGCGCTCCATTTCGGCAGGCCTCGACTACATGGGCATTGGCCCGCAGCTCGCCGCCCTCGGCGAATCGGGCCGCGTGGAATTCACCGCGATTCTCGACAAGGAAGCTCTTGAAGCCGTCAAGTTCTTTGCCCGTAACGAAGGCATTTTGTTTGCCCTCGAAAGCGCTCACGCCGGTGCAGCCGCTATGAAGATTGCGAAGGAACTCCCGAAAGACAAGGCGCTCGTCATCAACATGAGTGGCCGCGGTGACAAGGACATCTTTATCACGAGCCCCGTGTTCCGCCCCGAAAAGTGGAAGGAATTCCTGAAGGCCGAACTCAAACGCCTCGACAACAACGAAGACATCCACGACGCGGAGATAATGAATAAGTAGGTTGTAGGTTACAGGTTATAGGTCTTAGGAAAAAACACGCGCAAGCGCATCTATAAAAGTGCTAAAACCGTGAAGTAATCCTAACTCCTATCTCCAAATGCCCAAAACCTAAAATCCATAACAAAATCCTAAAACCTAACACCTACTACCTAATACCTATTATGAACCTCATGTCTCATCTCATTGCCGGGTTTCCGGACGCTGAAACTTCTATCGCCATCGCCGACGCACTTGTGAAGGGTGGTGCAAACATCCTTGAAATTCAGCTCGCCTTCAGCGACCCGAGCGCAGACGGTCCGGCCATCCAGACCGCCTCCACCATCGCTCTCGAAAAGGGCTATTCCACCAAGCAGGGTCTCGCCATCGTGAAGCAGATTCACGAACGCCACCCCGAAACGCCGATCTACATCATGACTTACGGCTCCCTCGCCTTTACGCCGGGTGTAGAAAACTTTGTCAAGATGTGCAAGGACGCAGGCGTTTCTGCATGTATCATTCCGGACCTGCCGTTCGATTGCGATGAAGGCCTCACCGAAGCTTGCAAGAAGCATGGCCTCGAAAACATCCCGGTGGCGGCCCCAAGCATGACCAAAGAACGCCTTGAAACGATGGCATCCAAGGGCTTCAAGTACATCTACGCAGCACTCCGCGCAGGTACAACCGGCAGCGAAACCACCATTGACCAGGCAACGCTTGACTTTATCGACACCGTCGGTAAGGGTGGCGCGAAGGTGCTCGGCGGCTTCGGTATCCGCAACGGCGAACAGTCCAAGGTGCTCTCTAAGCATGTGTACGCCGTGGTCGCAGGTTCCGTGTTCGTGAATATTGTGCTCAGCAACGCAGACACCGCCGAAGGCCGCGCAAAAGCCATCGCCGAAATCGAAGCAAAAGCCAAGGAAATCGCCGGGAAGTAACCCGCGCGTATTTTTCCCGCGCATTCCCAAGCGCATTTCACAAAAGAAATTTGTCGTATGGAATTTATCCATACGACATTTCTTTTATTTGAATTTTACGGCAGTTCCGTAAGCAATGATTTCAGCGGAGCCAGCCATCACCGAGGCTGTAGCAAAACGCACGTTTACGATTGCATCAGCACCGATAGAAGTCGCTTCGCTAATCATACGTCCAATGGCTATATTGCGAGCATCGTTAAGCATTTCGGTATAGCCTGCAATTTCTCCACCTACAAGAGTCTTGAGCCCGGCAAACACGTCGCGCACCACATTCTTGCTAAAAACCACGCTCCCTCTTACCATTTGAAGAGTTTCTATTTCTTTGCCCGTAATAAAATCTGTTGTATAAAGTTTCATAAATTCTCCTTTTCTATACGTCTAAATATAAAATCAATTTTTCACACAGCGGACAGAAAATGCAATATCCTTGTTATCGCCAGGGATATCCGCAGAGTTGTTTCGGAAATACATATCCATGAAATAAGAATTGGCAAAATAGACTTCAGTCGTACTCCCAAAATACGCACTGCTATCCTGAAATCCGAAATGCCCATTAGCATCCCTGAAACCAGCCGGCATCGCCGCAAATCCAAACGCATCCGCACCGTTGCCGTTTTCAGTCCAGCCATGAGTTGCTTTTAGTTTCAACGCAGCAATAGAACTGCCACCCACCGCATTTAGCAAAGCTTCGAATTCTTCCATGCTAGGGAGGTGCCAACCTTTAGGGCATACACCGCGAACGACCTCGCTTGCTTTGCAGTCCCTCGTATAACCGCAGCCTTTGCCATCGGTACTGAATAAAGCGGCACTGTCCATAGCGGCAGGCCATGTATAAAGCCTCCCCAACGTTTTGCATTTCTCCGGATCGTTATAGACGCAATAACTTGATGTATCGGCGACACCTCCATTAACGGACTTCAAATTATAGCGGTAATTCAAATTTTGTGCCATCCATACTTTGGAATAGCCCGTTCCTTCGGGAGCTATAGTCGTAGTACGGTAAACTTGTCCGTCACGTAGATCGATTAATGTATTTTTCTCAGCATCGTAAATGCTTTCATCGCTGAAGGAAATCGTAGAATTACTGTCACAGGCAACGCAAGCAAAAGTTGCGGCACCAAGCAACCAATTCAGAAGCTTAAAAAGAACCTTTTGGGACGTAGATTTTACAGACATGATTACATTGAAAATATAAAATTGTCCGTATCGCGCACACATCACAAAAGCAGCTTTTTAAGAGCTCCAACAGAACATAATTGAAAATTACTAAAAGAAAAAATATATTTGCACCATGAAAAAAATCTTAGCTTTCTGCATTTTCAGCTTACTCTTTTTCACAGGTTGCGCCACAACAGCGTTCGAAAACAACTATAATCCTTGGCATAAAGAAGGATATTACCCCAAAGAAGCTTATCTTAAAGATGGACAAGAACCTAAAATAATCAAAACAAATAATATAGAGGAACAATATAGAGACATCGCATCACAATGGTATTGGTGTTTAGGTTCTTCATTCTTCAACGATGATGAAATCAACGAATATGAAGTTAATGCGGCATTAAAGAAGCTCAGCAAAAAAGAAAAAGCAACAATCGCATTATGGACTGACGAATATACAGGTTCAAGTGGAGTGATGTCCTACGCAATAACCTCCACAATAGCATACACAGAGCAAATAAATCAATACAATTATTCAGCTTTTCTATTCATTCCTATTCCCTATAAAAATAGACAAGCTTATACACCAGGAATTGCGGTATCTGAACTATCACAACACGATCGTGAAATTTATCAGCAAAACACCGGAGCCTTAATCAATATTGTATATAAAAACACGACCGCATATTACGCCAATTTAATTCATGGCGATATAATCACAAACATAAACGGGAAAAGAATTAATTCTCCAGAAGATTATTTTGACGTTTTAGAAAAATCAAAAATAGGTGATATTTGGAACATAACATTCGTTAGAAATGGACAAGAAAGACACGTTGAAATACCATTTAAGCTTTAACCATTACATTTCTTGTTCGCACATTACATTTGCAAGCCCCGCCTTTACACTTTCTAGAGGCCGCGTAGAAGTCGTGTTAACATACCCCAAACGCTTAATTCTTCCCTTTTTCCCACTTCGAAACCAAATCGAGTTCATTAGCAACAATTCTAAGATCTAAGTTCTAAAATCTAAGTTCTAAAAAGCTATCTTTACGCCCGAAAAATTCATGAGGTAACTATGCTTTTTAATTTCGACATGATCCAGGCCACATACGCTCGCATTCCTGCACGCGTCGCTGTTGCCCGCAAGCAGCTTGGCCGCCCGCTCACTCTCGCCGAGAAGATTCTCTACAGCCACCTGATCGATGGCGCAGAAAACAGAACTTACAAGCGCGGCGCTGATTTTGCCGAATTCCACCCGGACCGCGTTGCCATGCAAGACGCAACCGCCCAGATGGCCCTCCTCCAGTTCACGACTGCGGGCAAGTCCCGCGTGGCTGTGCCGAGCTCTGTGCACTGCGACCACTTGATTATCGCTCGCGAAGGTGTCGAAAAGGACCTCCCCCGCGCCAAGGAAGAAAGCAAGGAAGTGTACGATTTCTTGCAGTCCGTCTCTGCCAAGTACGGCATTGACTGCTGGCTCCCGGGTGCAGGCATCATCCATCAGGTGGTGCTCGAAAACTACGCCTTCCCAGGCGGAATGATGATCGGTACCGACTCCCACACCGTGAACGCTGGCGGTCTTGGCATGCTCGCGATTGGCGTGGGCGGTGCAGATGCTGTCGATGCGATGGTCGGCCTCCCGTGGGAACTCAAGTACCCGAAGATGATCGGCGTGAAGCTCACTGGCAAACTCCAGGGCTTTGCAACCGCAAAGGACATCATCCTCAAGCTCGCAGGCATCCTCACTGTTAAGGGTGGCACGAACGCTATTATCGAATACTTTGGCGAAGGCGCACGCAGCCTCTCCGCTACTGGCAAGGCAACGATTGCGAACATGGGTGCCGAAGTGGGCGCCACCTGCTCCACCTTCAGCTACGACGATTCCATGAGCCGTTACCTCCGCGCTACAGGCCGTGCCGACGTCGCTGATGCCGCCGACAAGATTGCCGCCGACCTCAAGGCCGACCCGGAAGTCGAAGCAAATCCGGAAAAGTACTTCGACCGCGTTGTGGAAATCGACCTCAACACGCTCATCCCGCATTACAACGGCCCGTTCAGCCCGGACCGTGCATTCGCCGTGACCGACATGGCAGAATCCCTCAAGGCTACCGAAACGAAGCCGGAATCTACGCCGGTCGTGAGCGCAGCCCTCATCGGTTCTTGCACGAACTCCAGCTACGAAGACCTCTACATGGCCGCGAACATGATCAAGCAGGCTCTCGCCAAGGGTCTTACCCCGAAATGCCCGCTCCTCATCAACCCGGGTTCCGAACAAGTTCGCTACACCGCTGAACGCGACGGCCTCATCGATTTGTTCAAGCAGTTCGGTGCAACGATTATGACGAACGCCTGCGGTCCTTGCATTGGCCGCTGGGACCGTGCAGGTGCCGACAAGAAGGAACTCAACACCATCGTCCACAGCTTTAACCGCAACTTCGCAAAGCGCGCTGACGGTAACCCGAATACGCACGCCTTCGTAGCCTCCCCGCTCATGGCTGTAATCGCCGCCCTCTCTGGCGACATCCGCTTCAACCCGATGACCGACACCCTCGTCAATAACGAAGGCAAGGCAGTGAAGCTCGACCCGCCAGAACAGTGCGAACTCCCGCCGAAGGGCTTCGACGTGAAAGACGCCGGCTACCAGGCTCCGGCAGAAGACGGCTCCAAGATTACCGTTTCCATCAACCCGGAAAGCAAGCGTTTGCAGGCTCTCGCCCCGTTCGCCGCTTGGGACGGCAAGGACATCGCCGGTGCCCCGCTCCTCATCAAGGCAAAGGGCAAGTGCACTACCGACCACATTTCTATGGCAGGTCCGTGGCTCAACTACCGCGGTCACCTCGAAAACATTTCGAACAACATGCTCATCGGCGCCGTGAACGCTTTCAACGGCGAAACGAACAAGGTTCTCTGCCAGTGCGGTAGCTACAAGGAAGTTCCGGAACTTGCCAAGATTTACAAGGCCAAGGGCACGGGCTCCATCGTCATCGGTGACGAAAACTACGGCGAAGGCTCCAGCCGCGAACACGCCGCCATGGAACCGCGCTTCCTCGGCGTGAAGGCCGTGATCGTGAAGAGCTTCGCCCGCATTCACGAAACGAACCTCAAGAAGCAGGGCATGCTCGCCCTCACCTTCAAGAACGCCGCCGACTACGATAAGATTCAGGAACAGGACGTGTTCGACATCGTTGGCCTCACCAAGTTCGCTCCGGGTTCCGAGTTCACGCTCGTCGCCCACCACAAGGACGGCTCGGTCGATAACATCGCGCTCAGCCACACCTACAACGAACAGCAGTGGGCATGGTTCAAGGCGGGTTCGGCCCTCAACCTCATCCGCGCGAACAACAAGTAATAGCTTGGTGCAACCTCTCAGCAGGTTCATAACAGCAAGCCATAAAAAAGTCTCCAGGAAATCCTGGAGACTTTTTGCATTAAAATCAACCCTAATTTAATACTCCATGTTAGTCACGTCCGAAACAGTAATAATGTACTTTTGAGAGCCATTAAAAAGCGCTCTTGCACGAATAAACTTAACTTCTCCATTTTCAGAAATCAGTTTTCGTCCATACGTTTCACCGGTTGCGCTATTGAGTCTCGCCTTTTCCAAGAATTTTTCCGAGGAACAAAGCGGAATCTGGAACAGCCTGCAAAGCACATCCATAGAATCCGAAATCAACCGTTGGACATACATGGGCTTGCCATCTACGCTTGAAAGCGTGAGCATTTTATCTGTATTTCCATCAATGTAGATAATCTGATCATACAGGTTCAAGACAACGGCGTCCGTCAATTCCTTGTAGGCTTCAACATCCGTATCATTTTCGTTCTGTAATTTTAGAATGATATCACCAGAATCAGGATCGGCCATCATATCAAATGTTGACTTGATAGAGAACCAGCCGTTCTTGAAGTTGTAATTTAAGTTCAGCGGAGGAACCGGACGCTTATTTACATAAGCCAGAATCAGCTTTTCACGAGTGTAATTAGCCGTTTTCTGGACATTCACGCTATCTTTCGACATCAGACCCAACAGGTAGTTGTAATGAGCATCGTAAGTGTACTTGCCATTCATTTCTTCCGGAATATAGCTAATGCCTTCCATTCTGATAACCGGAGAATTTTTCGTAAGGTTCCAGAACAAGAACGCCTTATATCCCGGTTCATACGACTTGGTATGAGTCGCCTCACCCGAAGCCATAAACAACTTAAACGCATTTTTGCGACCAAAGTAGTTCTTCAAAGCCATATCATCTTCAGAGACGAATACAGACAAAATTCGTCCATACGGCGTATCCCTAAAGAAACGTCCTACGTGGTAAATTCGCTTGACTGTACCTTTCTTAGTCTTGATGCGATAGGTTGTCTGCGTCGGCAAAGCGCTGCCACTGCGGAACAACGTTTCAAGTTTTTCGTCTACCGTAGCATAATCTTCAGGAAGCACGGCACCTTCAAGCTTATTACCCGCCAGACAGCGGAAATCATCAACACCGTCGCAGTCAAAAATTTCAAGCGCACGGCCATTCACGTAAAGAATGTCACCGGTCATAGCCTCCAGAAGAATCACGCCACCAGGAACGTATTCCATATAGTTTAGAGCAAGCTGGTGGAGCAACTCCGTATTCTTGATGGCTCCGTCAATTTTGGACTTGACTTGTTCCTTGTTGCTGATAGGCGTCAAGATAAACTGATAAGCCCCTAAACGGACGCCTTCCTTCGCAAGTTCCATGTTATCCGACATCACGATAAAAGGAATCTGGAATTCACGCTTTTCCCCTCTGAACTTCTGGATGATCTTAAAGCCATCAATTTTAGGGAGGGCCGCATCGATTAACGCTATCGAAATCTTATTACCATATTCCAGCAAAATATTCAAGACCTGTTCACCATCTTCGGCAAACAACAGATTGTAATCCGACCTTAAAATACCTTCAAGAATGGACCTGTTCGGCAAATTGACCGTCGCAAGCAAAATAGTCTTTGCTTCTACTGGGAACTTTACGACATTTTGAGAACCAGACGAACTGTCTTCAGCGCTCACATGAGTATTGCGAAACGACATGTCGTAAATACGGGCGCCATTGATATCGGCAACCAACCGACCCGTCAAAAAAACGTAGGTTCCGTGAGTGGCGTAAGTCACCTGCTGAGGCGCCCTGTATGCCGCCTGCTGTATTTCACGGAGTTTGTTGTAAACCGGGTTTTTGGGGTCGTTGCTAGCATCCTCGGCGTCCTTGAAACCGCTAAAGCCAAGGCTTTGGAGCTGTTCTTCATACTGCTTATTTACAAACAGGAACTTGAACATACCATTTTCAAACGACATGACCGCTTTAGGCGTATCCACCAAATAATCTAGGCTACCGAGCCTAGAATAGACGAGACGCGATTTCGGGTCTTCAATATGCATCCCCATAGCCGCCATGTGTCTAAGCGTCTCTTTTAAAGGCATGGGTTTTCCGTAATAATAGCCCTGGACCTTTTCGCAACCAATGCCCTTCAAGAACTCCATTTGCTCCTTGGTCTCGACACCTTCGGCAAGAGTCTTAAGCCCAAGGTTTTTCGCCATACGGACCGTCGAACGAATAATGGTGCGCGAGGCCTCGTTGAAATTCGAGAGGAACACCATGTCAATCTTGAGTTCATCGAACTTATAGTCCTTAAGCGTATTGAGCGAAGAGTATCCGCTACCAAAATCGTCCATCCAGACTTCGTAACCGGCCAAACGGAATCTTTGAATTTCGTTTCGGACATACGAATCCGAAGCCATAATGCTTTCCGTAATTTCAACGCGAATGTAATCGCGGTCAATCTTGTACTTGTCTAGCGCCCGTTCGACAACTTCAAAAATATCACAGCCGATAAAGTCCAGACGCGACAAGTTGAAAGAGACCGGGACCACGGGGTTTCCGTCATCCATCTCCTTACGCATTTCTTTACAGACTATGTTGATGACATGGCTATCGAGCTTGTGGATTTGGCGCGATTCCTCAAGCGCCCCGATAAAGACGGCCGGATTCAGGAACCCATACTGAGGGTCAATCCAGCGGGCAAGCGCTTCCATGCCGCAGAACGTTTCCGTAATCGTGCGGACAACAGGCTGATAATAAACCTTGATGTAACCTTTTTCAATAGCCTCATCGATATGGTTTACAACGTAATTTTGCAAGACGAGCGCCTTGCGCAAGTCATCATCGTAATAACGAATAAAGTTATCACCCGACAGCTTCTGGACCTTGCATGCAATTTTCGCTTTTTCACTCGCATTGAGCATGTCCTCAAATTCATCAATTTTACAAAGGCCGACATTGACGTCCATCGAGATTTTCGAAATGACACTCTTGACATACTTGCGGACTTCGTTCAGCTTTTCTTCTACGTTGCGGTTGTCGGCTATGATTGTAAAATGGTCATTGGACTGTCTGCAAATGAGGTTGTTTGGGAACTGCTTTTTTAGGAAAGCCGCAAAATTGAGCAGGAACTCATTACCCTTGTCGTAACCATTCGCATTGTTGTAAAGTTTCATCCCGACAATATCAAAATAAATGACACAGGGAATTCCGCCTGCAATCCTGATATCATCAGCAAAGTCCTCGCCACGCATGCGGGCATATTCCATGTTCGGAAGCCCCGTCAATGTATCGAAATAGCGGTCAGTCCTCTCACTTATCCTGTGGAAAATAGCATCCTTGCCATGCCATTTGATGAGGCTTGCCTTTAAAATCAGGTCGCCACCCGTGCGCGAATTAGGCACAATCACTTCGCCTTTCTCAAGAACTTCGTCAAGCGTAATCAGCTGAGGCTCATCCGGTTCAAAGAAGTAATCTTCAAATGTAATCCCCGAATTAAAAGGTCTTACAGGCTTCCATATTTTTTCCACAGAAGCACTGAGCATATAAATTTCATGTGTTTTGGCATCAGCAATAACAAACGGTTCTACGCTGTCATTGTTTAAAAATTCGATAAGGCTTGTATCAAATTCCTGACGGCAATCTTTACATTCTTTAAAAGCCTTGGTGACATCGTCATAAACGACAACCGTATATTTGGAACCGTCCTTCAAAAAACGATGGTAACCCTGGGCATGCACCGTACAGTATTCGTCCTTGCCATACAATTTTTGACGGTAAACAACCTCGTAGCGTCCGTCATTGGATTTTGCAAATTCCTTAGCCTTGGTTGCGACAAAAACAATATCTTCACGATGGACATCCCGATACATGTCCGTATTGAGGAACTTAATCAGGCTTTCACGGGTTCCTCCAGGCGGTTGCCACCGAACTAGTCCGTTAGAAACAAGAACTGTACGAATACGTCCATCAGCAAACTGATAGACCGCAAGCGGGACCTCGGAGTTTTCCAACTCCGTCCACGTACCCTCTGGAAACAATAAAGAATCTTGCACCGACATAGCCACACGCCTCCGTTACACGGGGATGACAGCTAAAAGCCAACAACAGCTTTTTAGAGCATCCCCTTAACGAACCCATTACACCGCTCCCCCAAAAAATAAAATAACTTCTGATGTTTAAAATAATTTAATACTTCATAATATGCAAGTTTTATGCAAGTTTTATGTAATATTTTTGATTTTTTTGTGATTTTTTTCACTTTTGGGGGCATTTAACAGAAAAACCCCGCTTTTTAGCAGGGTCTGGCATTTGATTTTTTTAGTGACGAAAAGGCTAGCCGCAAACCTTACGGCCGGCCTCGACAGCTTCGGCTACAGTCTTCCCGACGTAATCCTGGGCACTGAACCAGCGGCCGCTCTTCTTATCGTCGAGGAGCACACTTACGAGAGCCCCAGGAACAACGCTTTCCGGGGCATTCGGGGCGTTCGGACCGCCAAGATCTGTGCGGAGCCAACCCGGGTCCATCACGTTCATCATCACGTCGGTGCCGTTCAACTTGCAGGCGAAATCCTTCACGAACTTGGTAAGGGCAGCCTTTGCGCAAGCGTAAGCGGCAAGTTCCGGTTCATTGGCGATACCGCTCGTGGTGAGCTGCATACGTCCAAAACCGCGCTTGATCATGCCCGGCAAAAAGTGATACACAATCTTCATCGGAGCAAAGAAGTTCACGGCCATCGCCTGGCGGAAATCGTCCATCGTGTTTGTCAGGTAGTCCGAAAAATAGTGGCTCATAAGGCCCGCATTGTTGAATACGAGGTCCACCTGCACGCCAAAGGAATCGATTTCGGCAAGGGCTGCGTCAATTTCGGATTCATTCTCGAGATTGCAGCCCACCGCCTTCACCTGCACGCCATACGGCGCAAGCTCAGCGATGACTTTTTCGGCATGGCTCTTGTCACGCCCCTGCAAAATGAGGTTTGCACCGAGTTTCGCCATTTCTATTGCCACAAGGCGACCCACACCACGGCATCCGCCAGTCACGAGGCACCACTTACCTTTTACATTGATCATTCCGTTTCCCTTTGCGCCATGCGCGTATTCAAGTTTTATTCCATCTCTAAAAATACCTTTAGGCGAGATAAATGTAATAAACGCACAGTCGTTTTTTGTACACACCGGTAAAGGGCTTCTTTTTCAAGACACCTTTACAACAAAGGGTTAACAACCTCACTATGCAAGGCCTGCTATTTTTGACAAAGTATCAAACCTCGCTTTTTGATATCAAAGATTTACTTCATTTTGCAAACTAAAGGATGCACTCCCTTTTTTGACAATTTGATAAAATTTGCCACAATGTATTACGACACTCTCCTACTTCACGAAGCCATAAGGCAACTCCTGATTTCGATTAGGCAAAAGCGACGCCACACGCAACACTCTTTATCGCTTGAATCGGGGATTTCCAGGCAGTACATATCCCAGATGGAATGTGGAAAGAAGACTCCTTCAATCGACACACTCTTCCAGCTTTCGATTGCGCTCAAAACAAACATCAGTTCCCTAATGATTGAACTAGACCGATTTTACCAGCGTCTCTTTTGGCAGCAAAACACAAAACATGTAAACAGATTCAAGCATAGCCTGCAAAATGTAGCCGACAGCGAGGAGCTAGCCCGAGAATACATACGAAAAGCGAGAGGCAAGCGCACCCCCTAGCCCTTAACAAAAAGCTTAAAATTTTCTATCTTTTAGAGCTATGGAATGGCAGCGCAATATAAAAACTTTGACAACCGACGAGCTCAAAGCTTGGCTTCGGGACGTTGACGAAAAGCCCTACCGCGCCGACCAAATTCAAAAATGGCTATTCTGCCAGCAGGTGCGTTCTTACGACGAGATGGTGAACATCTCCCCTGCCCTCCGCGAAAAAATGGCAAAACAGTTCACGCTTTGCGGTCTCAAGGAAGACCAGCGTTCTGTTTCTGTCGACGGGACGGTCAAGTGGCTTTTTGAGACCGAAGACGGTCACCATATCGAAACCGTGATGATCCCGGCAAACGGTCGCTATTCCGTTTGCGTCTCGACCCAGGTCGGCTGCGCCATGAACTGCGCATTCTGCCGCACCGCCAAGATGGGATTCACGCGAAACCTCGAAGCAGGCGAAATTCTCGAAGAGATTATTAACGTCAACTGGTACTTGAAAGACAACGGCTTCATGAACGAAGAAGGCGGAGTCGCCCAGGTGACGAACATTATCTTCATGGGCATGGGCGAACCGCTCAACAACCTCGAGAACGTCCACCGCGTCTGCTGCACGCTCCATAACCAAAAACTTTTCAACATGGGCGCAAAGCGCATGACCGTGAGCACTTCGGGAGTCGTCCCGAAGATCAAGGAACTCGTGGACCGCAACACGCCCTGCTGCCTCGCCGTGAGCCTCAACAGCACGAACAACGAGTACCGTTCGTCCGTGATGCCGGTGAACAAGACCTGGCCTATCGAAAAACTTTTGGAGGCGGTTGACGAATACATCCGCCGCACCGATAATTATGTGACGTTCGAGTTCGTGCTCATCCAGAACATCACCTGCACGCCCAAGGCGGCAAAGGAACTCATCCGCATCTGCGCCCCGCGCCGCGTGAAGGTGAACGCCATCGTGCTTAACGACGGCGATGACCCGACGCTCCACGCCCCCACCCCCGAAGAGGTGGAAGATTTTCTCGCCGCCGTGCGAGCTGCTGAAATTCAAATCACGATCCGCAATCCACGCGGTAGGGATATCCTTGCTGCGTGTGGACAATTAGCGTACAAAAAGGAAGGTAAAGAATGTTAACGCAAAACCTCCCGGAATTCTGGGATAATCTTTATGCCGAAGGCAAGGACTACTGGAATTTCAAGAAGGCGACTCCTGCCCTGCTTGAATTTTTCAAGCACCCCTCCTGCCCTGCAGAGGGCTCCGTGCTGATTCCAGGTGCCGGGTTCGGCTATGATGCCGAGGCATGGGCTTTGCGTGGACACGATGTTTTGGCAGTCGACTTTGCGCCGACCGCCGTTGATGAACTGGACCACTTGAGCCGCAAGCATAAGAACTTGCGCTCCCTCGACCTCGACTTGTTCACCCTTTCTCCGAAGGATGCCAAGCGTGGTGGCCAGCAGTTCGATATCATTTATGACTACGGCACGTTCTCGGCAATCCATCCCGGCCGCCGCGACGAATTCTTCGAAGTCTGCTACAAGATGATGAAGGACGACGGCGTGTTCATCTGCCTCATGTACCCGCTCATGAACGGCAAGACCATGCAAGGCCCTCCGCACTGCATGAGCGAAGGCGAACTCATGGCTCGTCTGGACGGCGTATTCGATATTGTTGAACGCATCAAGCCCACGAACAGCATTCCGGGTCGCGAAGGCAAGGAAGAATTCTGGCTCTTGAAGAAGTGCCTGTAATAGTATTAGTTGGCAGAACTTAGATTTTAGAACTTAGTACATTCAATTTGTTAAGCCCGCCAACATTTTAGTTGTCACCCCGGCCTCCGTGCCGGGGTCTCTTTTTCTAGACTTTGCGCTTGTAAAAAATGCACGGAGCACTCCACAGGCGCCCCATTTTTTTGTATTTTTAGCCCAGTTTTTTATAAGGATTTTACTATGGCTAATGATTTATGCCCGTGCGGTTCTGGCAAGGCCTATTGCGATTGCTGCGAACCGATTATTAAGAAGACCACTCTCGCCCCGTCCCCGGAAGCCCTTATGCGCTCCCGTTACACCGCTTATGCCAAGCACGAAATTGCATGGCTCAAGGATTCCCTCGAAGCCACACAGCGTGACGACTTTGACGAACCGAGCGTAGAAGCCTGGAGCCGTCAGTCCGAATGGCTCGGCATCGAAATCAAGCAGACCAAGACCGAAGAAGACAAGAACATCGGCTGGGTCGAATTTGTCGCTCGTTTCAAGCAGGGAAACATCACCCGCAACCACCACGAACTTGGCGAATTCCACAAGGTCGGCGGTGCATGGTACTTCTATGATGGTCGTGCTGTGAAGCAGGAAACCGTCCGTCATGAAGGTCCGGTTGTCGGCCGTAACGACCCGTGCCCGTGCGGTTCAGGCAAAAAGTACAAGAAGTGCTGCGGAGCGAATAAGTAAGAAGTTAAGAGTTCTGAGTTACTAGTTACTAGAATTTCATAACAAGAATTTCTAGTAGCTGTAATCTATAAACTAATAACTTAATAATCCTAGTAACTATCAACTATTAACTAGTAACTAAATCAAATGTTCAAAGTTTTCGTAGATGGCGAAGCAGGTACCACAGGCCTGCAAATTTTCGAGAGACTTGCCAAGCGCAACGACCTGGAAATTATCAAGATCAATCCAGAACTCCGCAAGGACGTGAACGAACGCCAGAAGATGATCAATGAATCCGACGTGACGTTCCTTTGCCTCCCGGACGCAGCGTCCATGGAAAGCGCCGCCCTCTGCACGAATCCGAACACGCGCATCATCGACGCCTCCACGGCTCACCGCGTAAACCCGGCTTGGACATACGGTATGCCAGAACTTTCGGCCGAACAACGCGAAGCGATTTCCAAGAGCAAGCGCATTGCAAACCCCGGTTGCCACGCCTCTGGATTTATCCTCGGTGTGCACCCGCTCGTTGCATCGGGAATCCTCCCGAAGAGCGCTAACCTCGCGGCCTACAGCATCACCGGTTACTCCGGCGGTGGCAAGAAGCTCATCGCAGAATACGAAGCCGAAGACGCCCTCAGCCACAAGGCTGGTGAATCGAAAGCCATCATGGCTCCCGCCCCGTACGCGCTCGCGCTCGCACACAAGCACCTCCCCGAAATGAAGAAGTACTGCGGACTCGAAAACGTCCCGTTCTTCAACCCGGTGCTTGGCCCCTACTACAAGGGTATGGCCGTGACGGTCGCCATCTTCCCGAACATGCTTTCGAAGAAGGTCGGTCCGCAGGACTTGACCGAAATCCTCGCCAAGCATTACGAAGGTTCAAAGTTCGTGAAGGTCCTGCCGTACGAAGCCGCTCCGGTGCTCTTCAACGGCCGCTTGGACCCGACGGTCTGCAACGACACGAACAACGCCCGTATCCAAGTTTTCGGCAACGAAAACATCATGCAGGTCACGACGATTATCGACAACCTCGGCAAGGGTGCTAGCGGCGCTGCTATTCAGAACATGAATATCGCGCTCGGGCTGGACGAAACAATCGGATTGGTTTAATACCAGTTAAATTTCAAAAAGCGCCAAAGCTCCATGAGTTTTGGCGTTTTTTGTTTTTGGAGGTGAAAAATCAGACGTTCCAGGTTAGTATGTAATAATACCCAATTTCAGGCTTATCTAAAACATATGAATAAGATCGATGAGCCAAATCGAAATCTACATTTTGAACTATTTCCTCTTCAGGATTCACTTCAGAAGAAATTTTTTGACGCACAAGAACTGCAGGTTCCAATTTTTCATTCACATATCCAAGTAAAACTTTAAATCGTAACATATCTGTAGGTTCTTCCACCTTATAGCATATTCGCGGTTTTGAATCCGATAACGAGCTTTCAAAAGCGACTCGAACAGAAGAACATTCATTAAAAGTCAAAACCCTATCCAATTTTATCACAATGGTATCATAGGAATCAGAACTCCCAGTCTGTCGAGCACCAACAGGAACAACAGCATCGTTAACGAATACTTTCGGAATATTTTTTCCTCGCCATTTATACTTGTGCTCAATTTTATCTAAAAAGGGAACCTTGGCTTGAATTAATCGCACAACCTCAAATCGAGCAGTCTTTCCATCATCACATACAAATGTACAAAAAGAAGCTAGTCTACGATATTTTCCACTGTTTCTAAAAACGAGCGACTTCAACACAGCTCTATAGATGGCAACAGCAAGAACGGTTATGGCTATACAATAAAAGCCACATACCACAGCAATTGCATAATCTGAACGGACAAAAATAAGGCCTACCCCCACAATGGAGGCAAGCCCAGCAAGAATTCCAAAGGAATTTTTAAAGATTTCTTTCATGACTAAGCTTCGTTATCCATAATTACGCCTCAGTTGCTGAATTATCCTTCTACAATATAGGCTTTTTAAACCGAAAAAACAATACCCACAAATTGGGATTGACCGTAATATAGATTTGACCAATTTCAAAAACAAGGGGTCGTCCGTCGGGCGATTTATTTTGCAAACTACCGTTTGCAAAAATCAAAAGATTTTACAAAAGAGAAGGTGAGCCCGAGGCTAGGCAAGAGAAATTACTGCAATCACCACACAACGCCCTCTTCCCCAAATCGCAAAAATTTCTACATTTTACGTTGAAAATAGGTGATTTCACTGCGTACTAACCACTAACCACTAATCACTGATACATGTTCTTAGACGAAAAAAATATTGAAGTTCGCTCCGGCAGAGGCGGTGACGGCATCTGCAGTTTCCATCGTGAAAAGTTTGTACCCCTCGGCGGTCCCGATGGCGGTGATGGCGGTCGTGGCGGTCACGTGATTTTGCAGGTGAACGAGCAGTACACCACGCTCCTCGACATGGGCAACACGCACATTTACAAGGCAAAGAGCGGTCAGCCCGGTGGCGCCAAGCGCTGCTCCGGTGCATCTGCCGAAGATTTGATTATTAGCGTTCCGCGCGGCACAATCGTCAAGGACGAACAGGGCCATATCCTCACGGACTTGACTGAACCGGGCCAGAAGTGGATTGCGGCTCGCGGTGGCAAGGGCGGCATGGGCAACCAGCATTTCGCAACCCCGAAGGTGCAGGCACCGCGCAAGTGCACTCCGGGTGAAAAGGGCGAAGTCCGCCAGCTGTTCCTCGAACTCAAGCTCATGGCAGACGTGGGTCTCGTGGGCTTCCCGAACGCAGGCAAGTCGAGCCTCGTGAACAAGATTTCTAGCGGCCGCCCGAAAGTTGGCGACTATCCGTTTACGACGCTTGAACCGGTGCTCGGCATCGTTCAGGTGAACGGCCACAGCTTTGTAGTCGCGGACATTCCGGGTCTCTTGGAAGGCGCCAGCGAAGGCAAGGGCCTTGGCCACCAGTTCCTCAAGCATATCGAACGTACGCACACGTTGCTCTTTGTGATTGACGGTTTTGCCGAAAACGCCTACGAACAGTTCAAGGTCTTGAAGGAAGAGCTCAAGGCATTCCACCCGAAGCTTGCCGAAAAGAACTTTGTCGTTGCACTCAACAAGAGCGACCTCGGCATCGAAAACGCCATCAAGGAATTCAAGAAGCACCGCCAGAAAGTGGTCATCACATCGGCTGTTACTGGCGAAGGTTGCGCAGAACTCCAGCAGGCTTTGGACGCTGCAGTACCCCATATGCACAAAAAAAGCATCGGTTGGAGCAAAAAAGCGTAACGGTTGCTTAAAATTATTGTAAATTCTTTAATATGAAGGCGACTCAGTCCAACATAACTAAGAAGGAAATCGTTGATGAAATCGCTTCCCAGACAGGATTTACGCAAGTAAAAACCAAAGTCATCGTGGAAGAACTCATCGACGCGATTTCCAATTGCGTTATCGAGGGCAACAATATCGAGTTGCGTGGATTCGGTCGCTTCAAGAATAAACAGCGCAAGGAACGCCGCACACGGAACCCCAAAACTGGCGAACTCGTGAACATTCCCGCCAAGGTGCGCCCGGTGTTCGAACCCAGCAAGGACCTGATCGAAAAAATCAACAACGTTCCTTTCGACTTAGAAGAGGCTTTTGTCCCTAAAGATGATCAAGAAAGAATCTAGTACGCCCGTTATCCAGAACCGCAAGGCGAACCACCTCTATTTTGTAGATGAAACTTTTGAAGTGGGAATCATGCTCATCGGTTCGGAAGTCAAGTCTATCCGTAACGGCAAATGCACTCTGGGCGAAGCGTGGATTGATATCGACGAAAACAAAGATGAACTCTGGCTCGTCGGTGCGCATATCGATGAATACCTTTTCGCCAACCGCTTCAACCATTTCCCAGCCCGCAGGAGAAAGCTCCTCGCCCACACGCACGAAATCCAGAAGATGCGCAAGGCGAAGGAATTGAAGGGATGCACGATCATCCCATTGAAAATGTACTTTAAGAACCGTATTGCAAAACTCGAAGTAGGAATATGCCGAGGCAAGGATCAACACGACAAGCGACAGGACATTCTCGTCCGCGACGCCAAAATGGAAATGGCTCGCGCCGCCAAGGCTCATCGCTAATTTTAGCTTTACTGCTAGTCGCATCTAGTCTCGCCCTCGCTGCTTCGGCAAGGGTCGATGTGGAGTCTGTCGCCCGCGAAATCAAGGGTTCGTTCCACTGGTATCCGGTACAAAAGACGTTCTCGATTGTTTCTGCGAAGGACACGCTCAAGTTTGCCGTCGGCATTCCGTACATGACGCGCAACGGGCGCACGGTCGATTTGTCGGCAGCGCCGGAGCTCGATAACGGGCACCTGTGGATTGCGGAAAACGACGCCAAGAAAATCTCCAGTAAGGTTGCGGCAGTCCCTGTAACGAAGGTCGAAACCGCACAGCCCAAAGCAAATGAAACTGTGCCAGCCAAGCCGATAGCAAAGCCCGCCGAACAGAAACCTGCACAGCCGGTTGTCGTAAAGCCGAAGGCTCCGAAGCAAGAAATCGCCGGCACGCGCGAAGTCCGCACCATCGTAATTGACCCAGGACACGGAGGCAAGGACCCTGGCGCTTCGGGCAAGAAGTCTCAAGAAAAAGATATCGTTCTCGCGGTTGCAAAGCTTTTGCGCAAGAACCTTGCAGACGAAGGCTTCAACGTGAAGCTCACCCGCAGCAAGGACGTTTTCATTGAACTGCGCCAACGCGCCATGCTTGCAAACCAGTGGGATGGCGACCTCTTCATCAGCCTGCACTGTAACGCCATTGACGCAAGCGAAGAGCGCAAGAAGATTATCCAAGGTTACCAGTTCTACGTGCTGCGCGCACCGGAAAGCGAAGAGGACAAGGCCATAGCCCGTCGTGAAAACGCGGTCGCCACACTCTACGGCGAAAAGAACGCCAAGGACGAACTTTCACCGCTGGAATGGTTCAAGCTTGAGGCCCGCCTCGAGCAGTACAAACAAACTAGTTATCTATTCACGGAAAAACTGCTAGACAGTTTCGATGGCGGAAAAATCAAGAAGATGAACACAGGCGTCGGCGGTGCGGGATTCATGGTTCTCGTAGGCGCAATGATGCCCGCAGTACTCATTGAGCTTGGTTTTATCAGCAACGAAGAAGACGAAGCTTACATGATGAGTAAGGCAGGCCAGCAAGATCTCGCCGACCGCATTGCACAAGCAGTGAGCAAGTACAAGGACGCCGTCCACACCTACCGCGAAACACTCGGAAGATAGTTGGCAGAGCTTAGACCGCTGCGCTCTTAGAACTTAGAATTTCGAAATTAGGCTTTTTATTTCGCGTTTGCAGCCTTTGAATTTTTCTCAATGATTTCAAGGCATTCCGCCAAAATTGCATCGTACTTTTGTTTGTAGCGTTCCGTTATCACGGGCGTGTCATTTTCGCAGGTTTTGGTCTTGGCGATGTAGCCGCTAAACCAGTTTTCTGACTCATAATTCAAGCCATTCGTATATTTAACGTCTCCATTTTCCGTAAAATATGGAGCAAGGTTATATTTTAAAGTTTTATTTTCGCGATCTAAAAGACTTTCTAAATATGCGGTTTGGGATTCCGTCAAGGATGAATCCTTCATCAATTCATTGACTATTTTTTCGTATAATGCTTTTTGCACATCGGCAAGAATATCGACAAACAAAGCAAAGCCTTCTTGTGGACAAGATTCAACTAAATCTTCGGGAACAATTCCATGAGCGTCATTGTACTCTTTCTCGCACGTATAAGCTAGATCTCCATCTATTCTAAAATTTTTATAAGTACTATCATTAGAACATTTCATCTCGTATTTCATACGAGTAGAAGCACAGGGGCCTATTCCATATAATGGAGCGAACTGTTCAATAACAGCTTCACACGACGCTAGTTCGTCTTCCCAATATGTCAAAAGTTTTTCTGATACGGATTGTTTTTGCTCTAAGAAATTTTTTAAATCATTGCAATCGTAGTCTTGAGCACAAATCGAAACTGTATGCCAGGTTCTGGTGCAAGTCACAGAAGAATCGCGAGCCAAAATATAAGTCGGTATTGTAGATGAACTAGAAACACTTGAAGAACTCGATACAGGAGTATCAGAGGAACTCTGTGGCGGCACAATTGTCGAACTAGAAGATTCAAATGATTTCGCGGAGCTTGAGGGTTCAATCTGTGACGAGCTAGACACAGACTCCACCGACGCGCTGGATTCAGTTTCTGAAGATGCAGACGAGAGATTACCCACATCTGCCGATGAATCTGGATTCGCAGCCTGGGCTACTGGAAATTGTGGATTTGAATCAGAACAACTGGCCCAGAAAAGCGATGCGACAGACAAGCAACTCAAACGCCAAAACTTGCGAATATTCATAAAATTTCTCCTTTATTCTCTAATATATAATTTATCATAAAAAATGATTTCAGAAAACAATCAGATGAAAAAAAAACGTTGACATTCCGCCAATAAGAACAACAATCGCAAGCATCATTGCATACAAAAAAAGAACTGTCACTTTCGCAACAGTTCTCTCTAAAAAATAACTGGATCCTTCGCCTTCGCTCAGGATGACGTAAGGCTACTTACGGATTTGCACGGAGTGCTTGTTTACTGCAGGGCGACCGAGCAAGTCAAAGTATTGGAACTTTTTAATGTTCGCCGCCGCCGGTCGGATTTTTCGGATTCCAATCGTTTCTTCTTGAGGATACAGCGGGATAAAGAACATTTCTGTCAAGGTAGACGAATTTTCCTCAGTAAGATGAATTGTTTGGCCCAGAGCCTCGTAAGTAATCTTCACATATTTTTCATCATCAGGGTTGCCGATATGACAGACATTTGGATCTTTTTTATCCAAAAGTACTTTTATAAATTCTCCATTTTTGTACTCAACAAGAGTCTCTTCGTCTTTAAGATTTACATATCCATTAAGCGTGTCAACCTTCCCCGAATTAGATCTATAAAAAGCATAAGGATGCATATCATCAGCGACCTTCATATATTTGACCGTTCCGAAAAGTTCGCCATCGTTATTGATTACAAGCGTAATCATGCCATTCAAGGTATCCGCTTTCTGAGTATAATGGAAAACAGTTTTAACAGTATCTTTCGAATCCATCAAAACAAGACTATCCGGAAGAGAATTTCCAGGCGTGTAATAGTATTTCTTGGACCAAGGCTTTGAATCCGCACCCTCTGCAGGCGCCCTGTAAAGGCTGTCAAGAACATAGTCTTCCGGGACATAATAATCCACCGGCTTGGTTTTGAAATAAGCCTCAAGACAGTTGATGGCATTCGCGTAAATGGAAAGTGCAGCAAGAGAAAAGAGAATTTTTTTGAACATAAATGCCTTTGTAGTTAAAATATTAAATAAAATATAATTATTTTACAATAAAAAAAGAGAACCGTTGCCAAAGCAACAGTTCTCTTTTTGAAATGGAGATTCCCGCTCGGTGGCGGGAATGACATGCAAGACAAGCCGCTCTTTCGTCTCTCGTCTGTAGCGAGCGACGCGAGCGTTCTCTCGTCTAATTATTCAGCGTCCATGTCAGCTTCGTCGATTTCGGCGTTGTGGTAGACTTCCTGAACGTCGTCGTGGTCTTCGAACTTGTCGATGAGCTTGAGGAGCTTGACAGCGTCGTCGTGCCCGAGCTTGACCGGGTCATTCGGGACGTAGCTGAGTTCTGCACTCATCATTTCGATACCAGCATTTTCGAGAGCCTTGGAAACGGCGTCGAAAGCTTCCGGAGAAGTGGAGATTTCATGAACGCCATCTTCGGTGCTCATGTCTTCTGCACCAGCTTCGAGAACGAGGTCCATGATCTGGTCTTCCGGATACTTTTCAGCATCGACGACAATCACGCCCTTGTAGGTGAATGCCCAAGAAACGGAACCGGATTCGCCCATGGAACCGTTGTTCTTGTTGAAGATGTTACGGATTTCAGCAACCGTACGGACCTTGTTGTCGGTCATGCACTGCACCATGATGGCAATGCCTGCCGGGCCGCGTCCTTCGTACAGCGGTTCCGTCATTTCGGTACCGGAGTTAGCACCCGTACCCTTGGCAATAGCGCTTTCGATGTTCTTAGTCGGCAAGCTCTGGCTCTTGGACTTAAGGATTGCAGCACGGAGACGCGGGTTAGCGTCAGGGTTGCCGCCGCCGAGCTTAGCAGCGATGGAGATTTCCTTGATCAGCTTGTTCCAAGCCTTTGCACGAGCGACGTCGGTTTTGGCTTTCTTGCGTTTGGTGGTGGCCCATTTGGAGTGACCGGACATAATTTACCTCTAGTTGTTAAAAAAAGTTGTTAGTCATTAGTTATTAGTTTGTAGTTTAAATAATCGCGGCGTTGCCGCCTAGCTATATCTAAGAACCACTGACCAATGACTATTGACTGATTCTAAGTTCTATTTTCCATTCATCTTGCAGCGGCGTTTCTGCTTGGCTGTGAGCTTGCGGCTAGAACAATCTAGGTCATCGTGCTTTTTAGACTTGAACTTAGTCTTTTCAGCCTTTTCACGAGCCCTGCGGTCCGCCTCTTCCTTAGCCTTGCGTTCAGCTTCGAGAGCCTTAGCCGCTTGGCGCTTCTGCTGCATCTCGACAAGTTTCGTCTTGTCTATAGGTACCGCAGACGCCCTAGTAATTTCACGTTCGTACTTACCGCTCCAGATTTTACCGAGAAGCGAACCAGACTGGAGAGCATCATCTAAAATGCTCTGTGCCCAGCTGTCATTTGCAGGCGGCAAAAGCTTGAACGACAAGTTGCGAATTCTAGTCGGTTCCTCGTCGTAATAAAGCATCATGTCGAAGAAGCCCACGTTGTATTCCTCGCCATCGGAACCGGCAGCAATCTTATCCGGGATGTAGGCGAGCACAGCGTAAAGCGCTCTATCGAAAAGAGCCGTTATAAGGACATCGGAATCTCCACCAGGAGCCTGGACTTCACCTTCCGCAAGGAATGCCCACGGAGCCACATTGACTCGGAGCCTGAACTTGTGGAAACCCTTCTCAGCTTTTTTAAGCTTGATCAAGGCACCAGAGAAAGCCTGAAAATCCGGCTTAATGGAGCCTTCCTGCGCAAACACGAATGCACACGCAAGGAAGATGACCGTTAGAATTTTTTTCATTTCCCTAATCCAATTCGATTAATTTATTCTTAGTTCTTGAAGAACAGAGCCTTGGCAGCTTCGAACATCGGATCCTTTTCGTCCGGGTTGCGGCATTCCGTATAAATACGGACCTTCGGTTCCGTACCGGACGGACGCACGAGCATCCAGGAATCGTCGTCGAAAATAACCTTCACGCCATCGAGCGTGAGAAGCTGCTTCACAATCTTTTCGTTCCCGCCAACCATGACCTTTGCACCCGGCTTAGCGATATCGGCGATAGCGTTGACCTTGGCCTTGAGCGGTTCACCAACGAGGGACTTGTCGACTTCGAAACCAGAACGAGTCGGATAGAAGCGACCATATTCTTCGTACAAAGCGTCGAGGTATTCACCGAGGTTCTTGCCAGTCGTAGCGAGAATTTCGAGAGCGATGAGGAGGCCGAACTGGGCGTCCTTTTCGAGCGTGTTGTTGAGACCAGAAATACCGTCAGATTCTTCGAATGCAACGAGAGCCTTCTGCTTGGCATTGCGGCTGAGCCACGGGCGGAAGTTCTTGAAGCCCACCGGAGTTTCCATCACGGGAACGCCGAGCTTTTCAGCAATAATGTTCACGAAGTTGGAAGTTGCAACGGACTTAGCCACGCAGCCCTGTTCCTTGCGCCAGGTTGCCATGTAGTGGAATGCGATTGCACCGAACTGGTTCATGTCGATTTCGCGAGTGCCGTCGTAGAAACGGATACGGTCGCCATCCGGATCAAAGATTGCACCGAGACGGAACCAGGACTTGCTTTCGTCGAGGACCTTGCGGACCTTTTCGAGGTTCTTGCTGGACGGTTCCGGAGCGATACCGCCGAACAAAGGATCATCTTCGTTGCGGAGCGTGATGAGGCATTCCGGATTGTCGAGGAGAGCTGCCGGACGGCGGCGGGTAGAACCGTGAACGTGGTCACACACGAGCGTGAGGCGGCCCTTCTTGATGAATTCCTTGATGCGGTCGAACTTGATTGTGCCCTGCTTGACGAGGAATTCCTTGTAAATCTTGAGTGAGTCGATAATTTCCCAGTCAACCTTGGAGACCGGTTCGAACTTCCAGGTAGCCATCATTTCGTTAGAAAGCTTGGTGATGACGTTCGTGATTTCCGGACCTGCAGGACCGCCATCTGCCGGGTTGAACTTGATGCCGTTGTAGTGGCTCGGGTTGTGGCTCGGAGTCATGTTGATGGAGCAGGCAGCACCGAGCATTTCGATAGCAGCGGAGAATTCCGGAGTCGGCATTTCACCACCGTAGTAGACCTTCACGCCAGCCTTTGCAAACTGGTCTGCGACAGCTTCGCAGAATTCGTGACCGAGCAAACGGTTATCGTGGCCAACGACCACGCCACGCTTCTGGAGTTCAGCAAAATCCTTGACACCCAGAGCTTCGAAGAGTTCCGGAGTTGCTTCCTTGTACAAACGCACAATAGCAGCACCGACAACCTGCAAGTTGCGGAGCGTGAATTCAGAACCGATTTCACCGCGCCAGCCGGAGGTACCAAAGCTGACCTTAGCCGGTTCCTGGGAGGTCAATGCGACCTGCTTCACGGTTTCAACCAGGTTCATATCGGTAGCCGGGTTGAATTCGGGGGACTGAATCTTTTTCCAAATCTGGGTAATGTTTTCCATAGGGGTTCCTTTGTAGTTTTAACGTCGCAAAGATAGAAATTTAGTAGGAAGTAGGAAGTAGACAGTAGGAAGAAACGCCTAAAACAAGGGGTTACAATTCTTGTAAAAAAAAGACTCACTTTTATGTGAGCCTTGACTTTTACTTGTTTCTTAAATTGCAACGACTACTTCGATTTCAAAGCATCAAGCCTAGCTTTCGCCTCGGCTATTTGCTCAGGAGGCAAGCCCATGGCCTGCATAACGCTAATAGCATCAGCGTGGCCCTCAGTTTTACCTTCCGACTTGCCTTCAGCTTTCCCCTTGGCTTCGCCTTCGGCAATCCCGGCCTCCTTACCCTTGAGGAAATTCTCGGCTATAACGGCATCGTATGCATGCATTTCGTCGAACATGAATTGCTCCATTTTTTTCAAAAGTTCAGGATCAACATTGCTTACCCGCAAGCGGTCCAAAGCGTTCTTGAGAAGCGGGTCTTCCGATTCGGGGACTTCAAGCGGGCCCCTTGAAATGAGCCTAAGCCAGAAATCTTCACGGGAGTTCACGCCCTTGCGAAGCTTCAAGAACTTCACCAAATCGACAATAATATATTTATTTTTCGGGAACAACGGCAAGGCCGCTCCCATCTTCACATCATGTTTGCTGTATAGCGTCCATGTATCCTTGTAAATTTCCCTCGGCTCCAAAATCGGGAATCTGCAAAGCCAAATGGAAACGGTTTCAGGCACCTCGTAATAATGAGCCTTCTTTTCCTTTTCGGACATCGCAAGAAACCGTTCCGAACGATTGTAGTCATGCTTGCCACGTATCGTTAGATACGCGTTGTAAAGTTGCATACGGTCCAAGAAGAACGGATGTTCGCGGTTTTGCAGCTCTATATTCATAAAGCGGCTGTCACGCGTCGCCACCCACACGTCAAGACGCATAGGTTCATCCCCCGGCATAAACACATCGATATACTTTTCGAATGCATAGCTGAGGTCGACAATTTCGTGATCATGGTCGAGTTCAAGAATACTGTTCAGCAGGTCACGAATCGTGTCCTTGTCATCCAGCAAGGCGCGGAACGTCGCTGGATAATACGGGAGCAAGTATTCTACGCCATCTGCGTTTTTGACGATGTACGGTTTTGTCAACAAAGACTTATTTTCATTTGCCATTTGCATGTCCTTATAACGGCAAGGAACATCCCCGCCCGTTATATCAACACGCTTTTGACGCCTATTTGGCCCAAAACTTTTTTGAAAGTCGAGTAAAATGATTTTAACACAGACAACAAAACAATTTCGGATAAAGTTAATTTTTCAGCATCAAGCCGGGGCGTTACGGGCCGGCGTCTGAGGCCCCGTTCGAGGGGGTAGCGGAAGACCCGGAGGGGCTGAAGCGAGGGGGATCCCTCCCCCACCTAATAGAAATAATCTGTCGCCAACAAAATCACCGATGAGGCTATTTCGTTACCTTTGCAAAACGGAGCAATTTCAATAACAATTTACTGCCTACTGCCTACTGCCTACTGCCTACTTTTATATATTTAGGTTACTATGCAAATTACAAACGCTTCTCAACTTACTGGTGTTTTCCCCGCGTTGTTCACCCCGCTCAAGAACGACGATCCTAAGAACCTTCGCAACTCCATCGACTACAAGAAGATGGGGCAGATGATTGACGATGTTATTGCAGCTGGTGCTAGTGGTGTGCTCCCCGCCGTGACGACGGGCCAGAGTGCAACGGTCTCTCCGCAGCAGCACTTGGATATCATTAAGTTCACGCTCGACTACGTTGACGGTCGCGTTCCTGTGATTGCAGGCGCAGGCTCCAACTGCACGCGCGAATCTATCGAGATGATTGAAAACGTTTTGAAGATTGCTCCGGTGGCGGTCCTCTGCGTTACAGGCTACTACAACAATCCGCCGCAGGAAGGCTTGCTCAAGCACTACCAGACGCTCAGTAGCGAAACGGGTGCAAAGATTGTTATTTACAACGTTCCGGGCCGTACATCCAGCTATGTCCATCCGGACACCTTGATTGCTCTTGCCGAAGACAAGAACATCATCGGTCTCAAGCAGGCGGTTGAATTTGGTTTTGGCGAAAAGTTCCACGAAGACACGATGCGCGTCATCAAGGAAACAAAGGGCAAGGACTTCGCTGTGATGAGCGGTGAAGACGGTCTCTTTGCAGACCTCCTCGAAATGGGTGGTACCGGTATCGTGAGCGCAACGGGCAACATCCCGGAAGCTTGCAAGACTTTCGTTGACCTCTACAAGGCTTTCCAGGCTGGCGACAAGGACAAGGCTCACAATTTGCAGAAGGCTGCTCGTGACTACATCGACGCCACGTTCTGCCGCAAGAACCCGATTCCTCTCGGAACGCTCTTCAACAGCCCGTTGTTCCAGCCGCTCGTGAGCGTGAAGGACACGGCTAACGGTGCTGACGCTGTTGCCCGCATCATGAAGCTCATCGACGAGAAGGCAACCAGCTTAAAGAAGTATCATGAATAAGTTGGTAGAACTTAGTTGGCAGAACTTAGATATAATCGCTAGGTTCTAAGATCTAAGTTCTAAAATCTAAGTTCTATAATTCAGGAGAATCACAATGGCTAAGAATGAAAAATCCGTTACCGACTTGGTCTGCGAACACATCAAGAAGCAGAAGCTTCTCCCGATTCCGGTGCAGACTCTGAACGAAGAAGCCGAAGCAACTCGCTACTTTGGCGGCGACCTCAAGGAATTCTTGGCAGCAGCCAAGACTCTCGGCGCAAAGGGAATCTTCGTTGAAACACTTTATCTGGAAGACGACGAATTCTACTACGACAGCGGCATCGACGATGAAGAATACCTCGCCATGAACGGTGCTGATGGTAGCTGCACTTGCTGCTGCGGTGACAACTGCGACTGCAAGAAGGGCGACAAGAAGAAGTCCAAGAATGGTTCGACAAGCACACCAACCGAAAAAGACGACAAGGTCGATGGCGTGTTTCTTGAACCGGAAGACCTCGACGGTCTTGATCTCTCCCTCCTCCGTCCTGAAATTGCAAAGTTCCTCGACCGCGTTGGCGAATGCTGCGGCGTGCGCTTGACGGTTCCGGGTGTGGACCACCTCGAAGTCGAAATTTTCGCGGACTGGTATGACGAATTCGCTGAGCTCGTGGACGAAGCTTCTGAAATCATTGAAGAAGATCCGAACGGCGCTCTCGAACAGGTCGAAGCCATGTTCAAGGAAGCTGAAAAGGCTGCTAAGGAAGAAGACAAGAGCGTGAAGAAGATCGCTGCTCATCCTCCTAAAAAGAGTGCAAAGTCTAAGAAGTAGTCTTTGACTTTAGACAAAGTATTGACGCGAATTTCTTTTCGGGACTCGCGTTTTCTTGTGCGTGAGACGCGCGGCATCCCCCCCAAAAAATTTCGCGACATTTCCGACGTTCGCAAGCATTTCACAAAATTTATTCAACATGCAAAAAACGCTCCCCAACGGAGAGCGTTTTTACAGTCTTTAGGAGGAGAGACTTGTTACTTCACAGAGAAGCGCTGCATGTAAACGCCTTGCTTCACCATGTAGATGCCAGCATTCTTGAAGTTAGTCTTAAGCACTTCATTTACAGAGGCACCGGCATCGACCTTCATGTTGCCGAGATAACGGCCCTGCATGTCAAACACCTGGAAATTACCACTCTTGAGTTGCATTTTGTGTGCGACCGGAAGAGCTGTCGTGCTGCTAGAAGATTCTACCTTTTCAGAAGAGCTAGACACCGGTTCATCCTTTGCCACGTAGACCTTTGCATGCGGGAAGTCTGCCGTACCAGAAACGCCACCGCCATTGCTGCCCGCTTCGCCGAGCACCTTGGCTTCGTAGAGCTTACCCATCGTCATGCCAAGTTCTTCCCACTTCTTCATGTGAGCGGAAATGTTGATGACGCCACAATCACGAGCTTGCTTACGGACGCTGAAATACTGGTAGAACTCGACGTTGCCACTAGACTTGATTGCAGGACCTGTACGAGTGTTGCGATAAACATCGTATTCGGCACCGTCAATCGTGAATGTACCATACTTCTTGTTGCCAACCCAGTCACCCGGGCGGTACTGGCTCAACCAGTTATCGACCACATAGTATTCCACCAACTTGCTCTGCGTTCCCGGCACGCCTTCCATCCAGCCATAGACACCCACGTAGGAGTAGTCAGCGCCATTAACATTCTGCTTCACGAGCTTGTATTCAGCAAGCATATCGCCATCAAGTTCCTTGTAGGTCTTGTCGCTATTGAAGGACAGGCCCGAACGGCAGAGATAGTCACCAGCGTTCTGGAAAGAGCAAGACATAGAGCCATCGGAATAGAACGTTGCCGAACCGGACGTTGCACGGTCATACCAAAGTTCATAACCAATTCCGTTGATGGAGCCCACCTTGTTGCCGTTTTCGGTCTTCTTATCGCCAGTGTGCTGAGCATCCTTGCAGAATTCAGTGCTGACAACAGGACCAACGCCGCTACCCTTCGAAGAGCTGGACTTTGGCGTTACTGTAGAAGAGCTGGACTTCACAGAAGAGGAAGAAGCCGGATCAGAGCCGTTTTTCACATAGACCTTGGCATGCGGGAAATCCATACGACCATTGCGGACTTCACCATTGACGTTACCCGCTTCACCGAGCACCTTGGCTTCGTAGAGCTTACCCATGGTCATGCCCATCTTTTCCCACTGTCTCATGTGTTCGGAAATGTTGATGGTACCGCAATCGCGAGGCGAGGTACGCACGCTAAAATACTGATAGAACGTAACGTTGCCCGAGGATTTAATTGCAGGACCGGTACGAGTGTTGCGATAAACTGTATAGGTACCACCATCAACCGTAATGGTTCCCTTTCGTTCATTACCAATCCAGCTACCAGGCATATCATTGGCAAGAGTGTTATCAATCACATAGTATTCAACCAACTGGCTAGGCGTTCCAGAAACGCCTTCCATCCAGCCGTAAACGCCAATGTAAGAGTACCCAACGTTCTGGGCCGGGCTCTTCACAAGCTTGAACTCGGCAATCATGTCGCCGCCAAGTTCCTTATAGGTTTTGTTACTGCCAAGGGAAAGACCAGCACGGCAGAGATAGTCCTTAGCGCCCGTGATGCTGCAATCCATGGAACCGTCGCTATAGAACGTAGCGCTACCGCCATGACCATTTTCGTCCCAAAGTTCATAACCGATATCACCGATTTTACCGACTTGGTTCGAAGAAATTTTCACGGATTGACCGGAATGCGACGAGTTGCTGCAGAAATCCTGAGCAAAAGCAGTCGTCGCCATTCCCAAAGCCATTGCGAAAACAACGCTAGACTTGGTCACACTAAATGTTTTCATATGATACTCCTCACATTTTAGTTATGCTGAACATAATATATGAGAGTCAGATGAAAAAAGACCTACATTAAACAAATGTTTGTTGTTGAAAAAAACAACGACAATAATTTTACATTATACGACCGCTCGCCTCGCTCTCACAACCACTCCAGTTCAAAAGAACTGGGGCTTTGTTGCTCACGGCACGCCCGCTCGGCATAAAAAAAGCCCCTTCCCGGGAACTCCAGGAAGAGGCTAAAACGACTTTTGGGAACAAAAGTTCCGCTTTTGTAAGGTTTATTGATTATTCTTCCGTTTCAACCGGTCCGACGTCCTGCTTTTCAGCATCGTCCTTGACAACGGAATCGTCATCGACTTCTACGCCCTTAACCTTGTCGAAAGTTTCCTTGGCATCGGCGCTATCTTGTTCGATATCTTCGACGCTCGGGAGTGCAGTTGCATCCTTCACGACATCGCCATCGCGCAGCGTGATTGCCTTGACGCCCTGGGCATTGCGGCCCGTGAGGCGGATATCGGCAGCCTTGATGCGGATGACCTGACCGTCCTTACTTGTGATGATCAAATCGTAATCGTCAGCAACGCTTTCGACGAACACGGCGGCACCAATCTTGTCTGTAACGTTCAAGTTGCGGACCCCCTTGCTACCACGGCGGGTCACACGGTAAGAACCCGGTTCAGAACGCTTGCCATAACCCTTTTCGGTGATGGTCAAAATCTTGTTGCCGGCCTTGAGCCACAGGAGCGAAATGACTTCGTCGCCTTCGGCGAGCGTAATGCCCTTCACGCCGTGCGTGCCACGGCCCATAGCGCGGAAGCAGCTAATCGGGAACGTGACGGCCTGACCGTTCTTAGTCGCAATCATCAAAAGATCCTTCGGAATCGGGCGGTTAGCGAATTCTTCGGCATCGCCAGATTCTTCTTCAGAAGCATCGGTTGGTGAGCCAGCCGAATCAGTCGAACCATCGTCGGTTGGTGAGCTCGTCGAACCATCAACGGCTTCTGCGGAATCATCGTCAGAGGCGTTCTTGCTCGCTTCGTATTCTTCAGCAGACATGCCCACGAGCTGGACCTTCACAAGTTCATCGTCTTCGTCGAGGCTAATGGCATTGACGCCAGCCTTGCGCGGACGGCTAAAGAGCGTGAGGTCCATCTTGTTGATGATACCCTTCTTGGTGGCAAACACGAGGCAGAAGTAGCCACCGAACTTGCGCACCGGCACAATCGCCTGCACCTTTTCGCCTTCGGTGAGCGCCACAAAGTTCACAATCGGACGGCCCTTGCCATTGCGGGCACCTTCCGGCAAGCGGTAGACCTTCGTCCAGTAGACACGGCCCTTGTTCGTAAACACGAGCAAATAGCTGTGCGTGCTAGCCGTGAAGATCTGCTCCACGTTATCTTCGTCCTTGAGGCCTGCACCGATGATGCCTTTACCACCGCGGTTCTGAGCCTTGAACGTGTCAATCGGCAAGCGACGGATATAGCCTTCCTTACTGAGCGTGATGACCTGTTCTTCTTCGGCAATGAGGTCTTCGTCATCGCTATCGTCAATAGCTTCGCCAATCGTCGTACGGCGTTCATCGCCATACTTGGCCACAACGGCATCGAGCTTTTCGAGCATGATGGCAATGCGGCGTTCGCGTTTTTCCAAGATGTCCTTCAAGTCAGCAACTGTTGCAATGAGTTCGTTGTATTCGGCTTCCAACTTTTCGATATTCAAGCCGACCAACTGGGCAAGGCGCATGTCAACAATTGCCTGAGACTGGATTTCGTCGAGCGAGAAGCGATCCTGCAAGCTCTGCTTTGCTATTTCGGTCGTCTTGCTCTGGCGAATAATCTTCACGACTTCGTCGATGTTCTGCGTTGCGATTCGCAAACCTTCAATGATGTGGAGGCGAGCTGCAGCCTTCTTCAAATCGAACTGCGTTGCACGCGTAATCACATCGAGGCGGTGGTCAATGTAGACCTGCAAAAGATCCTTGAGCGTAAGGAGCTTCGGGAGGTTATTGACGAGTGCCAAGTTGTAAATGCTGAACGTCGTCTGGAGCTGCGTGTACTTGAACAAGTTATTCAAGACAACTTCACCAACTGCATCACGGCGGAGTTCAATCACAATGCGGATGTCGCGGCTCGATTCATCGCGGATGTCCGTAATACCGTCGACGCGCTTGTCGCGGACGAGGTCTGCAATCTTCTTGCAGAGTTCGGCCTTGTTCACCATGTACGGAATTTCGGTGACGATGATACGCGGTTTGCCCTTTGCATCCGTTTCAATTTCGGTACGGGCGCGCACACGCACACGGCCATGACCCGTGAGGTAAGCTTCACGAATACCAGAACGGCCACAGACAATAGCGCCTGTCGGGAAGTCCGGGCCCTTCACATATTCCATGAGGTCTTCGCCAGTCAAGTCTGGATTTTCAGCCAAAGCATGGATAGCGGCACCGACTTCGCGCAAGTTGTGCGGAGCCATATTCGTCGCCATACCTACTGCAATACCCGATGTTCCGTTCACAATCATGTTCGGGAGCGCAGACGGGAGCACCAGCGGTTCTTCGAGCGATTCATCGTAGTTCGGGCCCATGTCGACCGTCTCTTTTTCGAGATCTTCGAGCATAAGGGCGCCAAGGTTATTCATCTTAGCTTCGGTATAACGCATGGCAGCCGGGCTGTCACCGTCGATAGAACCGAAGTTACCCTGACCAAACACCAGCGGATAGCGCAACGAGAAATCCTGCGCCATACGAGCAAGAGTATCGTAAACAGCAACGTCACCATGCGGGTGGTACTTACCGATAACATCACCCACGATACGGGCGGACTTGACGGTTCCCTTGTTCGGAACCACGCCCAGCTTGTGCATACTGTACATCACACGACGGTGCACGGGCTTAAAGCCATCGCGCGCATCCGGCAATGCACGAGCGACAATAACGCTCATCGAGTAGCGAAGATAGCAGTCCTGCATGTCTTGTTCGACAAGACTCTTGAACTGCGATCCAGGTACCATTTCTTCTGACATTAGTTAACCTCAAATAGTGGTTAGTGGTTAGTGGCTAGTGGCTAGGTTACAGGTGTTAGGTTGTAGGAGGTAGGCGAATAATCTTTTTGCTACGCAAAAGCTCTTTAAAGGGCGGCGAAGCCGCGATTATAAATCCTAAGACCTAATACCTAAACCCTAATACCTTTCTCTACCATTCACCTCCCGCTAACATTTCATTTATCACTTCCAAACTTTCTTCATCGGTCTGGTCTATGCGGTGCGGTGTGATTGTCGCATAGCCCTTATCTAGCAAGTTGTCGTCCGAACCCTCAGGAGCCATCGACCACAGCTTTTCGCCATCCAAAAACCACAAGCCATCCTTGTGATCGTAGTGGTCGGTAAACATACCACGGTCCATCGTACAAGCCTTAAATCCAAGGAATTCATCGTCTTTCACTTTCGGGAAATTCACATTCCAGAAGACACCCTTGGAAATTTTCTTGAACAGGTTCTCAGAAACAATCTTGCGTGCAAAATCAATCGCCACCTGCAACAGGTTGCCTTTCAATCCTCGGAGAGAAAGCGCCACCGCAGGCACGCCCCAAAGGGCCGCTTCGCGAGCTCCGGCAACCGTCCCCGAATACAGCGACGACACACCGGAATTTTCACCCACATTGACTCCCGAAAAACAAACATCAAAGCCTTCGGGAACAATCGTGTTATCATCAAGGCCGTAATTGGTAAAATGCCCCACGGCAAACTTTACGCAGTCTGCTGGAGTGCCCGAAACCGAGTAAACCTCGTACGGCAACTTCGCCTTCCCCGGGACCGCTTCGACATGCAGGACGCGCAGCCCGCGACGAATCGTAAAGGCGTGACCGACACCACTCTGCTCGTCTTCGGGCGCAAAAACATAGACATCGGAAACCTCACTCAAAGCAAGAGCGAGAGCATGCAAATTGACACTACCAACACCATCGTCGTTAGTGATCAATACCCTAGTTTTCCGTAATTTATCCATTTATATGCAATTTAGAAAAAAGGGGGGTAAAATTGTTTCAAAATCCTTAAAAACACGCGAAAAAAGCCACTTTCGGCTACATTTTCCCGTCCAAAGCATTTAGCAGGGAATCAAGGCGCAAAGTGAGCTTTTTAGCCCCCAGACGGCACAGGTGGTCGTAATCATTTGCCACCCTCCCCACATAGTCATGACTGCCCATTTTGTTTTCATCCATCAGCACAAAATTCTTGTCCGTTTCAGCCAATTCTTCAAGCCGTTTCAAGAGCATTTCCGCAGTCGAGCGACGCATGCCATGCCGCCCATAACTCCCCGTATTTCGGTAATACGGACTGATAGGGAAAACCACCCCCACGACAACGACATTCTGCCTTTTAGCAATTTCCAATATTCGCGAAAGTTCCGAAAAATTCGATTCATAGCGAGCCCCGTCATCGTACGCTGTGCTATCCTCCAAAATTTCAACAACCCCTTTGCCATCAGACGCCCAATCTTCCACGCAAGCTATAGACCGCCATCCGCGACTATCACACATCTGTTTATACTCACGGTCTTCATCATCCAACTTCGCTTTTGCAATTTCCATGACACGGTTTACAAACAAGCTATCTACGCCATCACGCCAAAACTGGTGATGCATATCGTACTGAAACCCCGCTGCATCTCCAAAATTCACCTGAATGGCGTCCATCGAGTCGCATTCGTTCCAAAGATCAAAATCCATTCCTATCACTAGATATTTCAGTTCCTTTGCATGTAACGAGACATAGTTTTCATAAAGGTATTCCATGCAATGCAAATCACACGGAACTGTAGACAAGTTAATAGCAAAGTGTTGTAACATTTCTGGATTAATGCCAGACATCGTATGAGAATTGCCCATGCAGACGACTTCCGCAGAATCGCGATACTCCCACAAAAGTGAAATTTTTTGAGCAAGAATATGCGTATACTGGCCTTCGTTGGCATAATAAGCGCCTAAGCTATCATAATTCCACGAATACGATTTTGTCGATTGAGAAGAAACCGGCTCAGAATCCGAGCAACCGGAAACAAGCAAAAGCGAGAACATCACCAAACCAACAAGGAACTTCATACTCGCAAAATATATTTTTCTATCATTATATGCATGTACACGGAACCTAAATTTTTAGCAATGAAAGAGCCCTCCAAGTTCAAGAGGCTCGCTGAACTTTTAAGAGTCATTATTTTGCAATTAGGCGATGACGTACCACGCGCCCGCCGTGAGTTCGAGACCTACACCGAATGGCTCCACCTGCCCGAATCCGAGCGATTGACAGGCAAGAACCAAGCGCAAATGATTGACTTGTACAAGACGTTTCGCACCCGCGCGGGGCTTGGCTTTGAACGTGACGTGTACCTGGAACAGGAACCGGGCGACCGCGAAGTGGCAAACGAAAAGCCTATTCAATTTGCGGTACTCGTACACAATTTGCGAAGCGCATTTAACGTGGGTTCAATCATCCGCAGCACCGACTGCTTTGGACTCGAAGGCGTACACCTCAGCGGCTACAGTTGCAGCCCCGACCACGTGACCGTCAAAAGCGCTGCACGCGGCTGCCAGGAATGGATTCCCATCAAGCGTTGGGAAAGCCCGTTCGATTGCATCAAGTGGCACAAGGAAAACGGCTACGAAATCATTGCGCTCGAAACCGGCGAAGACATCCCTAGTATAAACAACGTAAAATGGCCCGAAAAAGGCCTCATCGTTCTCGGTAACGAAGAACTCGGCATCGCCCCAGAAATCATGGCCGAAGCGACCATGAAAGTCACCATCCCGATGGCAGGCCGCAAGGCATCCATGAACGTTGCCGGCGCATTCGCCATCATGGCCTTCTGCCTCCGCAGTAACGCAAAGTAACACCTCGCGCATTTTCAACGTTTTTTCAACGCATTTGCAAAACCGCGCACAAAGCAAAAACCGCAGCATCAAGCCGCGGCTTTTTTGCATTCTGTCACGTCCAACTTGATGGGGCATCTCCTTTTCTCAAATTACTTCTGCGGAGCAAGCGCTTTCACTGCTTCGGTCAAGCGGTCAATAGCCTTGATGAGTTCATCCATCTTGGCATCGCTTACGCCACCGGCAATAGCGGCAGCCGTTGCATTTGCGGCAGTTTCAACAGCCTTAGCCGTTGCTGCAGGAGCTGCGCTCACCGGAACCTTACCAAACCAGATATCCGGCCAACGGTCGTTTCCGCTGTTGTACGTAATACGCGTTGCCGTTTCGACCGGTTCGCCAATCTTCCACAGATAAAGTTCGTAGTCGAACAGGTCGTGGTCATGGCCCTTGTCCGTTGCGCCCCACACGAGCCACTTGCCATCCGGCGAGAGGCGCGGGAAATATTCATGACTGCGACGTCCCGGCAAGTCCATCAGCTTCACGTTCTTCGGGATTCCAAAGAATCCGACCTTTTCCACTTGCTTGCCGTCCTTAGCTGTAAACCACAAAATTTCACTCGGAGCAGCCGTTCCGCCATTACCCGTGGGGTTCACGCGGTAGAGCTTGGAACCATCGAAATTCCAGTCAATCTGGCAACCGTCACCGGACTTGGTCCAGGCGTTCTTAGTCAAATTCCACACCCCCGTTTCGCGCATCGAACCACGGAGCGTGATTGCCAAATGCTTGCCATCCGGGCTCATGTTCGGTTCCTGCAGAATCACGCCAGCCTTCTTGAACGCCTTTTCACCATCGAGCACAAGCGTTTCCTTTTTGCTCGCGAGGTCCATCGTAAAGACCTTGCCAGCACGGCTGAACACAATGGACTTGCCATCCGGGCGCCACGTGCCCCATGTCGCGTTTTCAACAATCTTCGTCTCGTTCGCGCCGTCAATTCCAACGGTCCACAAATCCCACTTTTCCGGGTAATTCGCATCGTTTTCAGGAACCCAACCAGCCTTGCTACGATTGAAAAGCACCTTCGAGCCATCTGGAGCAACACGCGGGAACCAATCCACGTTATTACTCTTGGTGAGCGCACGAGCATTCGTCCCGTCCGCATTCATAATCCAAATGTCGTGGAGCGAATTTGCACGACTCGTCGACCAGACAATAGCTCCTTCAAGCTTGCCCTTCAAGGCATCAAGAGCCTTCTGTTCTTCAGGAGTCGGATCGACAGAAGCACCCATCGGAGCGCCCTGTGCAGCAAAAGCAGATGCGGCCAAAAAGCCAATTGCAGAAATCAACGCAAACTTTTTCATAATCATATTCAAAAGATAGTAACACTAAAAAAAATGCGGAGACACTTTTCTCAAAGCACCTCAAATTCACCGTCTACAAATATAAGTTTTTCGTAAGAAACAAGAGTTTGGGAGAGAACACTAAGGGAACATTTAATCTTATTATAAGCTTTTTTCGCAACCTCTTAAAAATTCGTCAATATATATTTACAAACCGAGGAATGAGCATGAAGTTAAAATTATTCAAAAGCATACTTTTTGCAGGCGTTCTCGCCACCGCATGGAACTGCTCCGAAAGTGCAGCGACACAAGATTCGGCACCCAAGACTTCAGCTACCCCAATCCCCCAGAACATCGTCGTAAGCGAACCCAGCTATTTCTACCAGCTCGGGTCCAGCAATTACGTCATCGCCTCCTCGACTATGACCGTAAGTGACGGTTCCGGGAAAGTCATCGGCACATTCAACACCTCCACAGGCGCCATTTTGTCGCTCTCCGGCGAAATCATCGCCATCAACCTGGACTTGAGCAAACTCCCCGTCATTGCCCCGGCCGTTCCCAACAAAGAACTCATTGCCGTTGACCTTGGCTCCTAGCAATTTTTATATTGCAGTCCATGAGTGACGCTCTCGAAAAACGCATCAAGAAACACATCATCGGAAAACCGCACCGCTTTTTAGCAGTGTCTCCGCTTGGTTTTGAACAAACGCTTTCAAAAGAACTTGGTTTCATTTTGGGAGATGGCTCTACAGAACCTCCGCACGTCACCGGAGATGGCAAAGTCGAATTTATCACAAAAATCACAGAAGCCTGGAAAGTTGTCGCCGTAAGCCGCATCGCAAACCGCGTCCTTATGGAAGTCGCAAATTTCAAGGCCGAAAACTTCCGCGAACTCGAAAAAAAAGCATTCGAAATTCCGTGGGAACTTTATTTAGACGAGAGACGAGAGACGAAAGACGAAAGATATTTATCTAGTAACTCAAAACTAGTAACTAGGAACTTACCGCACATCCACGTTACTTGCAAGCATTCCCGCCTTTACCACAGCGACGCTATCGCCGAACGTTTGTATAAAATAATAGAAGGGGTAAGCATCCCCCTCGCTTCTGCCGACACGGCATCCGCTACCCCCTCTGCGGGGACACCCCGCAACGCCCCGTTGCAAAACGAGAATCACAGCATTCAACAAAATCTTTACGTCAACTTTCTAGACGACCGTTGCACCATTTGGCTAGACCTCGCGGGCGAAGAACTTTACAAACGCGGCTTTGAGAGATTCGTAAATGACGCCCCACTCAAAGAGACCATCGCCTCGGCAATGATCTTCGAAGCTTTCTATACAGCGTCCCTAACCACTAACCACCAACCACTAACCACTCTTATTGATCCCATGTCCGGCAGTGGCACGTTCAGCCTCGAAGCAGCCTGCATTGCAAACAAAATCATTCCCGGTACTTGTCGCGATTTTGCGCTCAAGCACCAGCCAGCCTTCAAAGAAGCTACGTGGAATTTTTTGATTAGACAAGAGACGAGAGACGACAAATGCGTAGGACGAGTGTCGCGACCATGCTTGCATGAGCATGACCGAGTCCAGCATTTGGGATTAGAGCGAAGCGATAATCCAAAGACGAACAGTGCAACTGCAACAATCGCTAAAATCCTCACGAGCGACATTTCCGAACGCGCGGTAAACATCATCAAGCACAACATCGAATGTAGCCCGCTCGCACATATCGAACCTGCGCCAATCGCACCGCAGCAAAAAGATTTTTTCAGCTACACCGCCAAAGAAATTGCAGATGCCTGCAGCGATTCCTCGCCCATTCTCGTGCTGAACCCGCCCTACGGCAAACGCCTTGATTTTGACGCCCCAAAGCTTTACACGCAAATAGGTAAAAAACTAACGGAACTCGCCCGCGACCTGCACCATTTCGGCAAATCGCTCACAGTCGCCATCCTCGCCCCGAAAGACGACACCCGTGATGGCGCCAAGTACACCTGCACTACAAACCTTTTGCGCGAATGCCCCATCCTTTCTAGAGAACATTCCACAACCGCCAAGGTCATCCAAACAAGCCATGGTGGCTTTAGCCTCAACGCCTTCTTTGCTACAATCTAGGCGTCTCGCCATTTTCATCACAAGAATTAATTTTCTAACTTATAACCGAAATTTAAGGTGGCATATATAATGCCGCTAGAATTATTAAAGACAAAAAAAGGATCATTATGCCGAAACTTCGTTCGCTCAAGACTATGGAAGGCCGCGAAATGGCCGGTGCACGTGCCCTTTGGCACGCAACAGGAACCAAGGTTGAAGACTTTGGTAAACCCGTCATTTGCGTGGTGAACAGCTACACCCAGTTTGTACCGGGTCATGTCCACCTCAAGGATGTCGGTCAGGTTGTCGCACGCGCGATCGAAGCTGCCGGCGGTGTCGCCAAGGAAATGAACACCATCGCCGTCGATGACGGTATCGCCATGGGCCACGACGGCATGCTCTACAGCTTGCCCTCCCGTGACCTCATCGCCGACTCCACCGAATACATGGCTAACGCCCACCGCGCCGACGCCCTCGTTTGCATCTCTAACTGCGACAAGGTGACTCCGGGTATGCTCATGGCTGCAATGCGCCTCAACATTCCGGCAATCTTCGTTTCCGGTGGTCCGATGGAAGCTGGCCACGTCACGACGAAGGACGGTAAGGACCGCGCTCTCGACTTGATCGACGCCATGATCGATTCTGCAGACAACACCATCAGCGATGAAGAAGTTGCCGACATCGAAGCCAACGCTTGCCCGACTTGCGGTTCCTGCTCCGGCATGTTCACCGCAAACTCCATGAACTCCCTTACCGAAGCTCTCGGCCTTAGCCTCCCGGGCAACGGCACCATCGTCGCTACCCACGCCGAACGCAAGAAGCTCTTCGAAGCTGCCGGTAAGCGTATCGTGGAACTCTGCCACCAGTATTACGATTTGAACGACGAAAGCATCCTCCCGCGCAGCATCGCCACGAAGGACGCCTTCGAAAACGCCATGCGCCTCGACATCGCCATGGGCGGTTCTTCTAACACCGTTCTCCACTTGCTCGCCGTCGCTCAGGAAGCTGGCGTGGACTTCACCATGAAGGACATCGACCGCCTCTCCCGCAACACGCCGTGCATCTGCAAGGTCGCCCCGACCGTCCACAACATCCACGTCGAAAACGTGAACCGCGCAGGCGGTATCATGGGCATCCTCGGTGAACTTGACCGCATGGGCCTCATCCACAAGAGCGCAAAGACGGTTCACGCCGCCACGATGGGCGACGCCCTCGAAGCAAACGACCTCAAGCGTAATCCGACTGCCGAAGCCAAGCAGCGCTACCTCGCAGGCCCTGGCCGCAAGTACAACATCGAAGCATTCTCTCAGAACTTCATGTATCCGGATCACGACCTCGACCGCGCAAACGGCGCTATCCGCGATGGTGAACACGCTTACACCAAGGACGGCGGCCTCGCTGTTCTGTACGGCAACCTCGCTGTCGATGGCTGCATCGTGAAGACCGCAGGCGTTGACGAATCCATCTGGAAGTTCACCGGCCCGGCCATCGTATTCGAAAGCCAAGAAGAAGCCGTGAACGGCATTCTCGGTAACAAGGTGAAGGCTGGCGACGTGGTCGTCATCCGCTACGAAGGCCCGAAGGGTGGTCCTGGCATGCAAGAAATGCTCTACCCGACCTCTTACCTCAAGAGCCGTCACCTCGGCAAGTCCTGCGCACTGCTTACCGACGGTCGATTCTCCGGCGGTACGAGCGGTCTCT
>NZ_DGUZ01000019.1:0-105987 GCF_002394865.1 Fibrobacter sp. UBA4297
TTCTCCGGCGGTACGAGCGGTCTCTCCATCGGCCACGCTTCTCCGGAAGCCGCCAACAAGGGTAACATCGGCCTCGTGCACACGGGCGACGTCATCGAAATTGACATCCCGAACCGCACCATCAACGTGGAACTCACCGACGAAGAACTTGCCGCCCGCCGTCAGGAAATGGAATCCCGTGGCGCCAAGGCATGGAAGCCGGAAAACCGCGACCGCGTCGTGTCCAAGGCATTGCAGGCATACGCAGCCATGGCATCAAGTGCTGATAAAGGTGCTGTCAGAGACCTGTCTCTGATTGGCATTAAGTAAGCCATGCGTTAATGTTCTTTCAGTGAGCTGGAGTCGCCGATATTAATCGGCGATGGAGGCGAGAGGCGGCGAGGTATCGCAGTGTAAATTGCAATCGAGCCGCCGGTCGTCACATGGTGCAGTCAGAGACTTGTCTCTGATTGGAATTAAATAAGGGCATCTCCTTTTTATACAAAAAACGGCACCGCGCAGGTGCCGTTTTTTCATCCATACAAATTTTCTAAACCAAACTACACGACAGTCAGAATGTCCGAGAATCCCGTCACCTCAAAAATTTCCTTGATTTCATCGCAGACATTCTTGATGATCATCTTGCCTTGCTTGTTCATAATCTTCTGGGCAGAAAGCAACACGCGCAATCCCGCCGAAGAAATATACGTCAGCTTGGCAAAGTCAAATTCCAAGTCCGAGACACCATCCAACTTGCCCTGAATTTCAGATTCGAGCAAAGGCGCCGTCATCGTGTCCAAGCGCCCTTCCAAAGCGAAAGAGGTATTGGAACCATCCACATTTTTTTCGATTTTCATTATCAGCCTCTCTTTGTATTTTTAAATCTACAATAAATTAACCAAGTTTTTTAACAACCGTTAAAACATTCTTCTGGCCATCGCGTTTGTATTCAACGCCATCCATAATCTTTTTCACGAGGAATATTCCGAGCCCGCCAATCTCACGATCCTCGGCAGAAAGCGAAACATCCGGATCAGTCTTCTTCAGCGGATCGTATTCCACCCCCTCGTCGATAAAAGTGAGCTTTGCCGTCAGCACGTCTTCATTGACGTTCAAAATCAACTTCATGTTCGACGACCCCGAATAACGAACAACATTACTGAACAGTTCGTCAATGGCAATGCCAATCTGCATAATAGCCTTAGGCGACGGATTCAACGGTTCAAGGGAGCTTTCGACAAACTCCGTTAACGTCCTAACATTTTCAAATTTTGAATCTACGACGATTTCTTTAACCCAATTCTGCATATTACCAGCCAAAAGTTTCGTAAATCATACAATAATTATACATTTATCTCGCGAAAATTGTCAATATTTCTGCAAAAAGCCTCAAAAAATGTGCTTAAAAACAAACAATTCTATATTTCCGCACATGATTAACACAACTCTTTGCTACATCGAACAAGACGGCAAGTACCTGTTGCTCCACCGCATCAAAAAGAAAAACGACATCAACAAGGACAAGTGGATAGGTATTGGTGGCAAGTTCGAAGAATGGGAATCACCCGAAGACTGCATCCACCGCGAAGCGCTCGAAGAGACGGGCCTCACGCTCATCCGCCCCAAATACCGCGGCATCGTCACGTTCATCAGCGACGGCATGGACCAGACCGAATTTATGCACCTCTTTACAGCGACCGAATTTACGGGCACACTCAAGGATTGCGACGAGGGCGTACTAGAATGGGTGGATAAGCAGAAAGTGAAGGAACTCCCCCACTGGGACGGCGACTTGATTTTCCTTGCGCTTCTTGAACGCGGCGAGCCATTCTTTTCACTCAAGCTCACCTACAAAGGCAGCACACTCACAGAAGCATTGCTCAACGAAAAGCCTGTTACGCTCCAGGATTTTTTGTAGCAATGTGACATCCGCAACATTTTTTAGGAAAAATTGCCGCTATGACTTAACAAAACGCTTTAAATTAAGCATATTTGTAGTACTCCAAACCAACCCCAGACTCGGCAAGATGCGTTTTCTACGATATTGCCGAGTCGCTTTTTATATAAGTGGTCAATAGTCCTTGGCCAAGTGCACACCGCCCGCCATGCAGGTGTTCTCTAGTTTAACCAAAAATTACCACTTCGCAAGGGCGTTCGAGACTATCAAATCCTGAAGCTTTTCAACGGCTCGCGTCTGACCATGGCGGTCTTCGGTCTCATTCGCCTGAACGTCATAAACACCATCCGCCGAAAGCGACTTGCTCTCGTAGATGATTCTTTCTTTTACGTTATCATAAAATCTGACTTCAACACGGATTGTCACGCGGTAGGTTTCGACATCGCTATTGCTATTGTAATTTTCAGGCTTGTTGGAATAGCTTAACAAAGTAATCTCAAAATCGGCATTGGCATCGCCATTCACCAAACGCACACCGCCCGCATTGCGCTTAAACATATCGACAACAGCGGTGTGAATATTATTGGCAAGCACCGGGTCTAAGGTTTTGTCATCAACTTCATGGATGTTGACCGTCTTGATATGGCTCGGGAGTGTACTTGCCGTAAAGCTATAGCAGCCAGAAAAAACGCAAGCCAGCAAAGCAAGCATCAAGGCAACAAACAAGCGCGAAATAAACTTACGATAAAGCATAACGATAATTTAGTAAAAAGGGGATTAAAGCGCGGAATATTTGCGAAACATCCACCCATCAATAGATAAACACCCCGCAGCGTAGAGCCACAGGGTGTTCAAAAATCTATAGAACTAAGCCTTATTTTTTCTGAGTTCTGCGATAACCGCGACGAATCGTTTCAGTTGTACGCTGGAACGGCATCGTCATAGTAGTCGGATTGTTACCGTTACTTGCGTAGCAGTAAGAATAAGCTTCCTTCACAACCGTCATCTGGTAGATGTACGGTCCCGTAGCAAGCAGGCGACCCTTATCTGTAACCGGATACATCTTGATTGTAGCAAGCATTGCACCTGTAGAACCATACATCGGCGTTTCGCCACAGCCAGGAACCTTTACACCTGCAGACTGCGTTGAAGAACGCAAACCGTTCAAGGCGTTTTCGAATTCTTCCTTAGTCACGCGCTTGCTATACTGGTTCACGAAATGCCCCAGGTGGTCAAACACGCGGATGTTCACGTGGAACGGCTGAGTCGTCGGGAAAGACCAGCTCGTGCAAGACTCGTTGCTCTTCTTGCCAGGAATATTGGTAGAAAGGTCGTTATAGCAAAGGGTCTTGTTTTCATTTTGACCCGCACCATAAACAACGCCTGCTCCAGCCGGAATATTGGTAGCGCCTTGCGGACCAGAGGACATCAGCACCTTAGCGCTATCCTTAGCCCACTTGAGCGGGTCCTGATTGCTCACAGCCGGAATTGGGGTCAACACGAGGTCTGCCGTCATATCGGTCGGAATCGTACCATCGTTGCTTTCAGCAAGGTTCGTAAGTACTTCAGATTCATTGGTAAAGTCCGGACGGTCATAAGCCGGATCATCCGGGACCACAGGAGTCGTAGCCACAGCAGTGTAAGAAATCTTACCCCACTTTTCACGTTCATCAAAGCCTTCAACATGCTTGCCAGAAGCAGATGCAATATAAATCGGCTGCATGGTCCCAGGCATAATCATCTTCTTAGACCATGCCATCAACTGAGTCCATTCCTGAACCGTGTAGTTACCGCCGTTGCCATCGTCATCAAGACCCTTGCTATACGGAACGTTGAAAGCAAGTCGGTCATCGCCCAAAAGGCCACCATCGATAACCTTACCGGACGTATCCATGACAACACCTTCAAACTGGTACATCTGACCATCGGCCCCCTTGTCAATAGGACCAATCATCGATGTTGTGTAAAAGCCGTAGACAACAGTATGCTTGAGGCCGTTAGCATCAGTCTCTTCACGCAAGACCAGCATTGCAGGGACGCCCAATTGAGCTGAATTCTGGATAGCAACAAGGCTCGAATCCGCGAGAGGTACGTTCATGTACATGCTGTTGTTCGCCTTACCATTTTCGTCAACCTTCACGACAACGTCGCTAACAGTCGGCTGACCATAACGGGACGGAGCAAGTTCTGCAAGGGATGTACGGATGTAAATGTTAGAACCATCAGATTGACGGTCGGCATAGAAGAAATGCAAATGATGCCACGTATCATCAGCCCAACCCGTCAAAGGAGACGAACCAGCGCAGTTCGAATAACCGGCAAGAGGCTCCGGAGTGCCATCCGGAAGAACATTACAACCATGGTTGTTTCTTGCGAGAACTTCAATATCCACCTTGCCCGGAGCGGACAAGTGCGTACCGCCCAAGTCCACAACAAGAACGCCATCCACAAAAATCCACATGTCATCGTCACCGGCGAATTCGAAAACTTCGTGCAGCGGGACCTGGTTCGACTGCTTGTACTTGAAGCTTGCATAACCCATCATGGTAAACGCATAGTTACGGAGGTGCTGCTTACCTAAATTGCCGTTAGTCTTGAGATCATAAGCAACAGCAGCCTGCCATGCGGCACTGTGTCCGGAACCATTAGAATTGACGGCACGCGGACCACCCTGATTCAACCATTCCTTGCAAAGTTCAAATGTATTCTGTCCCAAATAGTCAGCCTGGGAATTAGCATACTGGTAATTGTATGGCGGGCAGAAAATGGAAAGCGTCTGCGGCTCAAACTGGTCACAAACACCATTCGGCTGGATTGATGGGTTGCAAATCTTGTCACCAACACGTTCACGAGTAATCGGGTTGATACTGTCAAGAGGAGAATAACCACCGTTATTGTAATTATAGTCGTAGATGTAGTACTTGGAATTCGGATCCTTCGGAATATCCATCGTCGTATTGATGCGCTTGTTCTGACCCGGAACATCAAGATACCACTGTTCGAAATACTGGTTATCGCAAAGGGGATTCAGCTTCTGGATGACAACGCCATCATACATGTCATACTTGCCATCGGAGCCCACTTTTGTAAACATCAAATATGGAGCCACCATGCCAGGCGTATAAATAACTTCATTGGCCCAGTTCGTTTTGCCATTCGGGCACTTGAAACCGCTCACGTCATTCAAAGCATTTTCATAGCCACGCAGAATAACATCACGCTGATAGGCGTCCTTTGTTTTCTGGGCACATTCACCATACAGCAACACTTGATTAGTTGCGGAGGTTCCCTGCAAATATAGCGGAAGATATGGATTTCTCTGAATCGGAAGACCATCGATACCAATCTGAGCACCAGCACCATACTTGGTAAACGAGTTCTTGTTACCGCAAGTATTGTGAAAATTAGAGGCTCCATACCAAGTCACATCGTAGCCATAAGTATTCACTAAAGTGCCAGACGGAGACCTGTAATTATAGATTTCGTCAATATGATCAACGGATTCTTCGGAAAAATTTTCGAAGTCCGGATGATTTGGCTGGAAATCTCGAATGACAATATCCAACGTACGGACATCCTGGGTCTGGGCAAAACCAACAGCGGAACAACCAAACAGAGCACCGAGGGTAATCCATTTATATAATTTCATAAATTCCAATCTCCACCTAAGATTAGGTTACAACAATTCCACCTAAATATACACCAAATAAATTGAAAAGAGGTCCTATTATAATGCAAAATATATGTAAAAACAGAAAATATTGAGATTTTTAGGCAATTACCGTATTATATCCGAAATTAACCTTGGTTGCAAGTCTTCTTTTTATGGGATTAACTATTTTTTCCGCCCATGAATTGGTCCATCGTTTTTTTTATAGCCATGATGCTTCTGCTTCTGCGCATTTTGCGTTTGAGGATCCGCGCCAACACAACCCGTTCGGAATCGTTCAAGCGACTTCCACACAAAGATCAGCTCGCTGTACTCAAGGAATGCCTTTTGAATAACCCCTCGGAGGCAAACATGCGAAATCTCGCAGACTTTGCCGAACGTACGTCGCGAAAAATCGACATCGAAAGCTATCGGCCGTTCCTCAAGTCGCAGTTGGCGATTTTCGGTCGTAAAGACGCTATCGCCGAGGATAACGAGCTTTATATTGCAGAATCAGCCTGGATGGATGCGATTACACCGCTTGAATTTGAAGAAGCCGCCGCAAGCAAGCAAGAAGGCGATATGCAAAAGTTCATCGAGCATTCGCTTGAAGGGATAGCCCGCCTGTACTCCGACAAAGCTATTTTAGAGGCGCTCAAGGGGATTGCCCCGGACTACCCACACGCCACAGAACTTGCCGAAAGCTACAAGCAACTCATGCAAGTTCGCGACGAAAGTGGCGCCGACGACAAGTCCCTCGAAAAGCTCCGCAAGCTCAAAGACGCTTGGGAAGAAGACTTATTGAACGTAAGATTAGTAGGAAGTAGACAGTAGACGGTAGGAAGTTGGCAGAACCTAGCCCGCTCCGCTCTTAGAACTTAGTTGGCAGAGCTTAGAGAGAAGAGCAATGTTCTAAGTTCTAAGTTCTAAGTTCTAAGTTCTAAGTTCTAAACTCTAAGTTCTATTTCTCCAAAAAGTCCAGCACCTCGCCCGCCAGTTCCACACAGCGGTTGCACGGGATAATCTTATTCGGGCGGATTTCCTGACACTTGGTACAGCCCTGAGCGCCGCGCTTAAAAACATCTTCAATTGATTCGGCATGGTCGGGTTGCATCATCTTCGCCACATAGAGCGCCCCGCACAAGCCGTCCGGAGCCTTTCCGCCACCAAAAGCACGGAACATTTCGGCAACCTTCACTGCCTCTTCTTCGGATTTGCCCGTAGCGCGGGCATAACCGTAAGCCACCGACATCGCGCAGTTACCGCGCTTATCCGCATGGAATTTCTTCGAAAATTCGGCAATCGACATAAAAGCTCCTTTTACAAAAGACAATGTAAATTTACATTCGTGACAGGCGCTGAAAAACTAAATTTCGCATTTTCATCATTTTTTACGTGAGAAAAGCGCGTTTTTCACAAATTTTCACGTAAATTCTAGTACAAATTAATCAAAATTTTCGAAAATTCGGGATTTCGCGCTCAAAACCGGCACAAAACACAGGTTAAAGATCCTTTTTCGCGAAAAAATCACTTCCAAAAAGCAAAAAAATTTACAAAAGCGGCATGTTCACCAGCTTTTATTACATACAACATTAAAAATTTACGTGAATAAAGCTCAAAAATTGAAAATTTTCACGTAAATTTCGCCATTTTTAAAGTCATTCCCGCCCCCGAGTGGGCGGACAGCACTTGGAACTTTGTTCCATAGTGCGCATGGCCACCTTTAGGTGGGAACCTCCCTTTCTGCGTTTTTTATATTCTAGCTATGCCTAACGAAAACAACGACATCAAGAATCTCGACTTAGACGCCCTCATCGGCAACATGAGCTCCATCAACAGCGAAGACTACTGGTTTACCAAGGTCTCAAAAATCGAAGAACACGACGAAACCGCTGAGCCAAAGCAAGGCGGTCAAGGCTAAAACGAAAACGCCAAAACGGCGCCGTAGCGGCCATCCAGTGGGTTCAGCAGAGGAGTGATTCCAACCTGCAAGGACTTGCTCTTTTTTTTGGATTCCTCCCATTTTTGATAATAATAATTGTAGTCTTGTTGTCGATTATTCTTGGCTATATCAAAGACGATATACCCAATTCCAGCTGCAACCATAATGGTAAAAGGTGTAAATATTCCAATAGCCTCTAGAGTTGACAAATCGTCACTTCCTTCAGTATTAAGATCCGAACAAATCTTTACCATAAGAGCCCCCATAGTTACGCCCATTCCACCAAAGAATGTCCAAAGCATAACATTGGAAATAAAATCATCAGAGCGATATTTTTCCAAGTTGTATTCGTACATTTTCTGATAATACTCAGCAGAATTAGCTGACGCGTCCACAGCAGGTTCTTGCGCCAAGCAAGGCATCATCAACAACGCAATACACAACAAAATAATTTTCATGCGAAATAATATAAAAAAAGAACCCCCGCAAACGCAAATGTTTTGAAAGGAGATGCCGCATCTAGTGCGGCATGACAACACAAAAAAGACCCTGCAAAAATTGCAGAGTCTTTCAAAGGTGATGGATCCTATCGCCCTTTTTAGGGCTCCAGGATGACATTCCTGTGATTACTTATCCGTGAGGAATGCGACGCCCGGAAGAACCTTGCCTTCCAGAAGTTCGAGGGAAGCGCCACCACCCGTAGAGGTGTGGGTCACCTTCTTGTCGGCGCCGTACTTCTTGGCAGCCGTAGCGGTATCGCCACCACCGATCACGGTGATTGCGCCGGCAGCGGTAGCTTCGACGATAGCGTCGGCCATAGCCTTGGTAGCCTTTTCGAAGGCTTCGAATTCGAACACGCCTGCAGGACCGTTCCAGACGATGGTCTTGGCGGACTTGATAGCGTTCACGAAGAGCTTGGTGGACTCGGCGCCCACATCGAGGCCCATCCAGCCAGCCGGAATGCCTTCGGCGTCAGAGACAGCCTTCGTAGCGGCATCGGCAGCGAACTTGTCAGCAGCGATGTAGTCAACCGGGAGGATGATTTCCTTGCCGGCAGCCTTGGCCTTGGCCATCAGATCCGGAACGAGCTTAGCGCCTTCTTCGTCAAACAGGGACGAACCGATTTCGATGTTGTTCAGAACCTTCTTGAAGGTGAAAGCCATGCCACCGCCGATGATAATCTTGTCGGCCTTGTCGAGGAGGTTGTTGATGAGCTGGATCTTGTCGGCGACCTTGGCACCGCCGAGGATAGCGAGGAACGGACGCGGAGGATTGTTGAGCACCTGGTCGAATGCCTTGAGTTCCTTGTTCATGAGGAAACCGGCAGCGCGCTGCGGAAGTTCAACACCAGTCATGGAAGAGTGGTCGCGGTGAGCGGTACCGAATGCGTCGTTCACATAAACGTCAGCGAGCTTTGTGAGGCTTGCGCGGAATGCCTTCACGGCTTCCTTGTCGGCCTTTTCCTTAGTTTCGGTGCCATCGGCGTTCTTGATCTTCCTCTTGCCTTCTTCTTCGATGTGGAAGCGGAGGTTTTCGAGGAGGATGATTTCACCCGGCTTGATAGCGGCGCAGGCGGCTTCGACTTCCGGACCCACGCAGTCGGAGAGGAACTTCACAGGCTTCTTGATGAGTTCTTCGAGCTTCTTTGCAACCGGAGCGAGCGTATATTTCATGTTCCTTTCGCCATTCGGACGGCCGAGGTGGGAAGCGAGCACGACGGCTGCACCGTGATCGAGAGCGTACTGGATGGTCGGGAGAGCGGCTTCGATACGCTTGGTGTTGGTGATTTCGCCAGTCACCTTGTCCTGCGGAACGTTGAAGTCAACACGGATGAACACGCGCTTGCCGGCGAGTTCGAGATCTTCGATAGAAAGCTTTGCCATTATAGCACCTTCTTTTTTAGGGTTAAAATTTTACGGGGGAAAATATAGTAACTTTTGCGTAGGGCGAACAAAGCGAAGCTGCTTGCAGATTCATTTTTGAGCCCAGCAAAAGACGCTCAAAGAGCGTCAAAAGCGAGAGCAGCGGCAAAAGTGTACAAGGCGAGAGTAGCAAAATCGTGCTTGCACGAATTTATTACCGAGCCGTAGCCACGGACGCTGTAGGCGTCAAACAACTTGTTGTTTTGACATTGCCGAGCCGTACTAGATGCGCTCCAAAGGAGCGCCATATAGTAAAGTCGCAACTAGTTACTAGACATTTATTGCTAGAAAAGTCTTCTTGGAGTGTAACAATGACATTAAAAGAAGACGATAAAATCCAGACCCCTAACAAATCACGTTTACGTTTGTAACTAGATATTTACAGTACAAATTATCAAACCGATAAATTCATGATATTTTTATCACACATATAATTTATGTTACCTAACGCGATTCCCATCACGAAAAAAAATTATATAATTCACAATAGGTGTTTTTTTTATATATTTTCCAAAAAAATTGGATTATTTCGGAGTAGAAACGATGAAGCGTTCTTTCTTATTGGCCTTATGCCTTTCCGCAGCTGCAGCTTTTGCAGGAGTATATGATATTGCTGATTTCACGGCTAAAGACGCCGTCATGTCTGACAACCAGGTTTTTGCCGCCAATGGCGGTCAAGAACTGAGCACAGCATCCGTTGAAGAAACAGCCTCCCTCCCCTCTGGCAAAGTAGTTCTCCGCCAGAAGTTCGCCCAAGAATCAGGCTTAAACGCCTACCAGCTCTATGTTGGCGATGCAGGTGATCTTTCTTCCATGACAGCATTGAGCATTCCGTCTAATGCATCCTACAAGAACGTCATTAAATCCAAGCTGTACGTCCGCCGCGGCATGAAGCCGGGTGACGACGCCGAAAAGGTCTACTTTGACGGCAAGTTCGTCTATATTCCAGGCGCAACATCCGCTATCGCATTTGTCAACGGCGTTGCCGCAGAACTCAAAAGCGAAGCCCCGACATCCGCTGCAAGCGCAGCCCCAGCACAAGAATGTGGCGAATTCGACGTTTCTTGCGACGAGGACATTATTGCAGCAAAGAATACCAAAAACGTTGATGTTTCTGGCGACCTGAACAGCACAAACTCCTATGCAGATTCCCGCGACTATTCTGCATCTGCAGCCGCCCAAGAAGTTACAGACCGTTTCGGTATTGCTGACGAAGTTCGCTTCTGGAGCGCCGTTGCCCTTTCCGCTGTTGCCGCAGGTAGCGCTGTTATCGGCGTTCTCCAGCAGATGAAGTCTAGCGAAGCTGACAAGGCTTATAAGGACCTTGAAGGCGTTGCCAACGCAGTAGATGAAAAAATCAAGATTGTCTGCAGTTCCATGGGTGACCAAAGCAAGTGCCTCGACTTCTACAGAAACAAGGCCGACGACAAGGCTTTCCAGGTTAAGAATGGTTGGTCTTATGTAGAACTCCAAAGAAGAATGAAGGTCAACAAGGACACCAAGGAATCTTACGCCATGGGTCGCAACATCTGGTTCGGCGTGACGGCCGTTTCGTTGACCACTGCTATCGTATTGTTCGCATGGTAATGGAACAAGGGCGAATCCGGCTCAAAGACGTTCAATTTGATTGCATCGTGGGCATACTCCCCTACGAACGCGAAAACGAGCAACCAATCATCTTGAACCTAACCCTTTGGTTGGACTTCGCCAAAGCAGCAGAGACTGAAGATTTAAACGAATCTATAGACTATGCAAAGTTGGCGGAAGAACTCAAAGGGTTCATCCGCCTTTCTTGTTTTAAGCTAGTCGAAACTCTCGTCGTAAAAACCGCAGAATACGTTCTGGAACATTATTCCAAGGCAACCGCGGTTGAAGTATCAGTCGCTAAACCACAAGCGGTTCCCGGATGCCTCGGGGCCGAAGCAAGCGTTAAGATTAGTAGGAAGTAGACGGCAGGAAGTCGGAAGGAATCTTTTTCAGCCCATCATTCTCTAAAGGCGCGGTAGCGCAGGGCTTCAGAGAGATCCACAATGTCTACAGCCGAAGCGCCTCGCAAGTCGGCAATCGTCCGCGAAACTTTCAACAACCTAAAGTACCCGCGAGCACTCAAGTCCATCTTAGAGGCTGCGTTCACGGCGAAGCGCTCTACAACAGGCGCCATCGCCGCAAATTTCCGTGCGTATTCCGATGACATCTCGGCATTGGATTTAAACGTCAAATTACGGAAGCGTTCCCGCTGAATCGCACGTGCCGCACATACGCGCCTACGAATATCAGCAGAAGACTCCCCTCGCCCTTTTATCGCAAACATCGCAGCATCTACAGGCGGCACGCTCACTTGAATATCAATACGGTCCAATAGCGGACCCGAAATTTTTTCGCGATAACGTTTACGCGCCTCGGGTAAGCAAGTGCATTCACGCTTCGGATCCATAGAATAGCCACACGGACACGGGTTCATTGCAGCGCCCATCATAAATCGAGCAGGCCACACTACAGTACCGCTTGCTCGGCTAACCGATATTTCTCCTTCTTCCATCGGTTCGCGTAACGCTTCCAAGACACTCCGGTTGAACTCAGGCAGTTCATCCAGAAACAGTACCCCATTATGCGCCAAGCTCGCCTCGCCCGGCAAAAGCCTAGTGCCGCCGCCCACAAGCGAAACCATCGACGCCGAGTGATGCGGTGAACGGAACGGTCTAGCAAGCACAGGTTTAAATTCGTCAGAATCACCTGCACTACGAGCACACGAATGAATTCGCGTTGTCTCCAAGATTTCCTGTTCAGTCATCTCGGGCAAAATTCCCGGCAAGCATTTCGCACAAAGCGTCTTGCCCGCACCAGGCGACCCAACAAGTAAAAAGTTATGCGCACCAGCAGCGGCAATTTCAAGCGCACGCTTTACGCCTTCCATCCCCACCACATTCTTAAAATCAGGGACTTTATCATCAACATCTACTCGGTACGAGGCAATCCCTTTTGCAATTTTCACATTCTGACTGGAATTGCGCGCCAAGATTTCAACACATTCCCCAAGCGAATCCGCACAAACAAAATGAAGACCTTCCACCAGCGAAGCCTCCTGCACATTCCCGCGCGGAATAACGAGAATACACCCACGTTCTGTAGACAAATTCATTGCAATGGATAACACACCACGGACAGGCTTCAACAAACCATCCAATGAAAGTTCGCCCACAAAGACATAACGTTCCAACTGCGGGACTTCAATCTCCCCCGTTGAAACAAGCAAGCCAATCGCCAGCGGAAGGTCTAACGCACTCCCCTCCTTTCGCAGATCCGCAGGTGACAAGTTTACCGTTGTACGAAAACCGGTCACCACTTTTCCGATGGAACGTATCGCCGAAACAACACGTTCTCGAGATTCCCTTACCGCATTGTCCGGAAGCCCAACAAGAGTAAAACCAGGCAGTCCTTGAGCGGCATCGACTTCTACACTAACAGGAACAGCCTTTATTCCAAACAAGCAATAAGAACGGATTCTGCGAAACAACTTGCACCTACCTTAAGCTACTGCAGCCTGATACTTTTCAAGCACGCAATTTTCAATGTGTTCACGCAGCTGACGCGTAATCGGCAAACACACAGTACGATAATCTTCGCCCTTGTAGAACGTATCAATCGGGTAGCCCACAAACATGCCATTTTCGCCATCCATCACGCGGAGCCCGCGAATCTGGATTTGGTCGTTCAACACGATGGTCGCAAGCCCCTTCATGTGGCCAAGGTTTGCACCTTCCTTGAACGGAAATACTTGAACATTCGTCACGGCAAGGCAATCAAATGCCGGGGACATTGCAGGGAAACCCGGAGTTTTCTTTTCTGTTTTTTCAGCCATATCGGCCTCCTATTTTTTTGAAGATAAACCGCAATTGAACGCACTCGCATTCTTGCGGAACGCAACACATTATGCAAAAGACGTGCCAAAGCCAGAATTGGCGTTTTTAAGCAAATTTCGGCATTTTCATTCAAATAAAAAAGTGATTAATCGATTTAATCACTGATTAATCAGTCTTTTTAATTCATATAAGTTAATCAATTTAATACTTTATCCACATTAAATTAAAGCTATAAAATAAGGTCAATAGTCATTAGTCAATGGTCATTAGAAAATCTTTAGTTTCAATAATCAACTATTGACTAATAACCAATAACTAACTACCAATAACTTTTTCTAATTTCTACCCATGCTATTAAAACCGAATATGAAATGGACGGCAAATCAGGGTATCATCCACCCGATGGTCACTGCCGAGTTTTCGCAAACGACAAATTGCATCGTCGTCAAGTTTACCATTGAAGAACCTGTAGACTGCTACCGCGCCGCCGTTCAGGAAGACAACGGACGCAGCTGGGAAGATTCCTGCGTGGAAATCTTTTTGCAGAACCCAGCAAACCCAGCCGAATATTTCAACTTCGAAACGACAAGCCGAGGATTTGTACTTGCAGCCCGCGGCACCGATCGCAATAACAGACAAACGCTTCCGCTTGAAGCAATTGCAAAAATCAAGCGTTCGGGAACAGCGCCAAGCATCCAGGACGATTCCGTCTACTGGACAATGACGGTCGAAATCCCTGCCGAGATTTTTGGAATTAAAGCATTCGAAGCGCCACTCCGCGGAAACCTCTACAAGTGCGCCGATAAAGCAAACACGCCCCATTACCTGAGCGCGTTCCGCATAGAAACAGAAAAACCGGACTTTCACCGCCCGGAATTCTTTGATATTTTAGGATAAATGGAGATGCCCGCTTACTTCGACTGCGCTCAGCACAGGCTCCGGCGGGCATGACAGGCGCCATTACATCATACGGAGTTTCATCTCGAAGACGGCGCGATCATTTTCATCAAGGATTCGCATGTACGTAGCCCCGTTGTGGTCCGCACGGAAGATTCTCATCGTCTGCCCTTCTTCGGATTCGCCCAAGTAATGGACTTCAAGTTCAGACGGAATGCATAGCTCCAAATCCGAAGCGTTAAACACGTTCAACGCAAGTTTCACGTACTCGATGTTGTTCATGTGGTGCGACATGTCGATATGCTGCGACAACACCTTTTGCTGATAAACTTCTTCGTATTCTTCGGGCTTCACATTAAAGCGGTCGAATTCATCCGTCATGAACGCTTCCGGGAATCCTTCAGACGGGAAGTCCACATCTGAAAGGCGCATCGGACGATGGCGATCAAGACTGAGACAGCACATTTCCTGTTTCGCGAAAATAATCGGTTCGCCTTCCACCGTGGTAATTGCCGTATTTTCGTTCAAACGAATCAACTGGTTATCTGCCGGGAAGGATGTCGTCACAACCTTATCGCGCCAGTACGGACGCTTGAGGAACTTGAACTTCGCCTTGTAAACGACCCAAAAGCCGCCCTTTTCTTTTACCACGAAATTGTCCATTTTCATGGCGCCAAAATTTTCTGTAATATTGTCCTGGACCATGAGCGCAGTCTGTGCAAGGCCCATCTTTCCAGAAACATCAATATAAGCCGAAGTTATTGTTCTCGGCTTTTGGAACACGAGCGGATTTTTCGCCAAAGTATAAATATCAATCATGATTTTAATATAATTTTTTTTATCATTTGGGCGCATGTCTACCGTTATTATTTTCAATAAGCCTTTTGGTGTTTTGAGCCAGTTCACCCCCGAAGCGGGTCACCCCGCCCTCGACAGCTTTGGATTTCCGCCGGGAGTGTACGCCGCAGGCCGTCTCGACCACGATAGCGAAGGCGCTTTACTCCTGACCGATAACGGCAAACTCATCAAAAAGCTACTGGACCCGAAATACGAGCACCCACGCACATACTTAGCTCAAGTGGACGGTCAAATCACCGAAGACGCAGTCCGCAAGCTCGCAAAAGGCGTAGACATCAAAGGCTACCATACCAAGCCCTGTAAGGCAGAAATTGTCGAGGCCCCGGACTGGATTTGGGACCGCACTCCGCCCGTACGTTTCCGCGCAAACATTCCCACAAGCTGGGTAAAACTTACACTCATCGAAGGCAAGAACCGTCAGGTGCGCCACATGACCGCAGCCGTCGGCTTCCCTACACTCCGCCTTGTCCGCATGCAAATCGGAAACATTCCGCTTGGCAAATTAAAGCCAGGCGAATGGCGCGTAGTTACAGACAAAGTTATTTAATTGTCAAATTACTAGACATATAGCCTTTGATAAATTGACAAAGGAAGTTTTCTAAAGGCCAATATTTATCCCCCTTCAAAGAGATATTTTCTTAATAGTAATCACCAAACGGGGATATTTGGATGAACAACAACACTCTTATGTCTGTTGCAGCCTTTGTTGTGGCTACAACAATCTCTCAAGCAATCGCTGAAGGCCCATGCGACATCTACGCAAAAGCAAAAACACCATGCGTCGCCGCTCACAGCTTGACACGTGCACTCTACTCCAGCTACAGCGGGAACCTCTATCAAATCCGCAGAGCCGATGGGCAAACCAAGGACATTCCTGTCGAAGAGCCGGGAGGCTTTGTCAAATCCTCCGTGCAAGACGATTTTTGTGCAGGCTCCAAATGCACCATTTCCATCATTTACGACCAGAGCAGCTACAAGAACGATTTGAAGAAATCGCCGCCAGTCTATTGGCTTAAAGATGGTGCCAAAGAAGCGGACGCCAACAGGGCCCCGATTTACATCAGCGGGCGCAAGGCTTACGGGTTCTATCGCGACGCCTGGTCCGCTACCGGTTACCGCAATAACAACACCAAAGGTGTAGCCACCGGCGACGAAGAAGAATCCATGTACATGGTGGTTGACGGCAAGCACTATAACGACCTTTGCTGTTTCAACTACGGAAACGCAGAAACGACCGGTAACGATGACGGCCCGGGAACTATGGAATGCATCTACTTCGGAAGCGACAAGGACTGGGGCGGTCCAGGACAAGGAAACGGTCCGTGGGTTGCCGCCGACTTGGAAGACGGTGTATTCAAGGGAAACGATGCTGGCTGGCAATGGGGCAAGACCCATACGACACCGTGGCCAGACGCACTTTCTATTGAAGCAGACTATGTAACCGCCATGCTCAAAGGCCCGAACGACGGAACATTCAAGCTCAAAGGCGGCAGTGCACAAAAAGGAAATCTCAACACCATGTGGGACGGCCCGCGCAAAAGAGGCTACAGCCCGCGCAAGCTGCAAGGCGCCATCGTACTCGGCAACGGCGGTGACGGCAGTGACGGTGGTGCAGGAACGTTCTTCGAAGGCGTAATGACCATCGGAAACCCGCCCGATTCTGTGGATGATTTGGTACAAGCAAACATTGTCGCCGCCGGTTACGGAAGCAAAATAGACATTTCTAAAAAAGTCGAAATTGAACCGTTCAAGGACACGCTTACGATTCCCGGGAAAATCGAAGCCGAGAACTACGATAAAGGCGGAAACGGTCGCGGATTCCTGGACAGCGACATTGAAAACGAGAACTCGCTCTACCGCGAAGACAACGCAGGTCTCGACAGTGCAGGCGATGCGATTATTTACGGTTGGGGTTACGCCAACGACTGGTTGCGTTATACGGTAAAAGTTTCCAAGAACGATTCGCTCGACATTACCGCACGCGTCTCGTCGCCAAGCGATAGCACATTCTTCTCCATTCTCGTTGATGATAAAGATATCGCCAAAATCACAGTTCCCAACACCGGTGACTGGAAAAACTTCGAAACCGTCACAACGACCGTACCTGCAATTACCGCGGGCGAACACGTACTCAAGATTAGAATCGACAAGCCATACTTTAATCTCGATTGGATTGAAATTGCTGCGGCCAAAGAAAAAACGGCATTGCCTAAATTCAGCATTCGGACAAATTCATCGCAAGCCTACTCCGTCTATGATGTCCTTGGGAACCGCGTGACCTCATTCCAAGCAAGCGAAAGCTCTATGCAAAACATTTGGGATAAAGCTCGTGTAAATCTACCAGGTGGCATTTACGTCATCAAGACCAATAGCAAAACAATTCGAATTTCAAATACGAAATAACACACTCCTCACAACCAAACAAAAGCACCCCGCAAGCACAAACCTGCGGGGCGTTTCTATTTAGATCCTTCGACTTCGCCTGGATTCTATCGCTTCGCTCCAGAATGACAGGCTCCGCTCAGGATGACAATTCGGGTTTAGATCAAGCCTTCAAAGAAATTATTTCCCTTGTCATCGACCAAGATGAATGCCGGGAAGTCCTTGATGGTGATCTTGCGGATGGCTTCCATGCCGAGTTCCGGGAAGGCCACGATGTCGTTCGAAAGGATGTTCTGTTCAGCGAGGATGGCTGCCGGACCACCGATAGAACCGAGGAAGAATCCACCGTACTTCTTGCAGGCGTCGGTCACATCCTGGCTGCGGTTGCCCTTCGCGACCATGATCATCGAGGCGCCCTTGCTCTGGAAGCGCATCACGTACGGGTCCATGCGGTTAGCCGTTGTCGGGCCGAAGCTACCGGTGGGCATGCCTGCCGGAGTCTTAGCCGGGCCGGCGTAGTAAATCGGGTGGTCAGACACAACCTTCAATACGGTCTTTTCTTCGTCGGTGAGTTCTTCGCCGCGTTCCTGCTTGTCGAAGATTTCGGCAATCTTCGCGTGTGCCATGTCGCGGGCCACAATCATGGTGCCCTTGAGGCTGAGGCGGGTCTTCACCGGATACTTGGTGAGGTCGGCGAGCACTTCCTTCATGGGGCGGTCGAGATCGATTTCAACAGCCGGAGCGAGGTTCACGGCGTTGCCAGCCGGGATGTAGTTTTCCGGATGGTGTTCCATCTTTTCGAGCCAGAGGCCGTTTTCGTCAATCTTTGCCTTGATGTTACGGTCAGCAGAGCAGCTCACGCCGATAGAAACCGGGCAGCTAGCAGCATGACGCGGAGCGCGGATCACGCGAACGTCGTGCACCAGGTACTTGCCGCCGAACTGGGCGCCAATGCCCGTCTTCTGGCAAATGTGCAGAACCTTTTCTTCCATTTCGAGGTCGCGGAAAATACGGCCGCCTTCAGAACCGGAAGTCGGAATATCGTCGAGGTAGCCGCAGCTAGCGAGCTTCACCATGTGCGTGTTCATTTCGGCAGAGGTACCGCCAATTACGATCGCGAGGTGGTACGGAGGGCAAGCCGCAGTACCCAAGGTCTTCACCTTTTCGGCGAGGAACTTTTCCAAGGACTTCGGGTTGAGGAGCGCCTTGGTCATGGGCCAGTAGTAAGTCTTGTTGGCAGAGCCACCGCCCTTCGCCACAAAGAGGAATTTCATCTCGGCGCCTTCTTCGGCGTGGATGTCGATCTGGGCAGGCAGGTTGCAACCGGTGTTCTTTTCTTCGTACATGGTCAAGGGTGCAATCTGGCTGTAGCGCAGGTTCTTGGTGGTGTAGGCGTTGTAGATACCTTCGGAAATCGCTTCGGCATCGTCAATGCCAGTCCAGACCTGCTGGCCCTTGTGGGCAACGCAGATTGCCGTACCCGTGTCCTGGCAGAACGGGAGGATCCCCTTTGCTGCAACGCAGGCGTTCTTGAGCATGGTGAGCGCGACAAACTTGTCGTTGTCCGAAGCTTCCGGGTCCTGCAAAATCTTTGCGACCTTGGCCGTGTGGGCCGGACGCAGGCAGAATTCGACTTCTTCGAAAGCGGCCTGGGCAATCTTGGTCAAAGCTTCCTTGGAAACCTTGAGAATCTTCTTACCTTCGAATTCGGCGACAGAAACGCCATCTTTACCGAGATTTACGTATTCGGTAGTATCTTCACCGTGCTGGACAGTAGCTTCGTATTTGAATGCCATAGTAGTTTGGGCGCCAGAGGCGCAGTTGATAGTTAAAGGACAGGTCCACAGTCATTGGTCAATAGTCATTAGTTTTATTTAGGCGCCAAAGGCGCAATTATATCTAATAACCAATGACCAACTACTAAAAACCATATTTCGTTACTTTCGGTTGTAAAAATAATTCTTTCCATCGAAAAAGCCACCCAATTTCGTTCCACTCATCCCCAAGATTTGACTATTCATCCCCCCTTTTCACATATTTTTTGAACTTTTTTACTTTTTTTACGACCAAAATCACATAAGATGTATTATTTTTGATAACGAAACAAAAAAATTCATTTTCCAAGAGGATTGAACGATGAAAAAGATTCTGCTCGCCACGATGATTTCGGCAGCCATGGTTTTTGCAGCCCCGGCTGCAAAAAAGGTTAGTAAGGTAACAACGGCAAAGAAAGCCGTCGCCGCCAAGGTTGAAAAAGCAGCCGAAGCACCAGCTGCAGTAGAAGCTAAGGCCGCTGAAGCGACCGCCGCCGCTCAGACTCAGGCAACTGCAACCGCCGATGCCGCAAAGGCAGAGGCCGCCACCGCAACTCAGGCTGCCGAAAATACAGCCGCAGCCGCCCAGGCACAGGCAACAGCAACGGCTGAAGCCGCACAAGCTCAAGCAACCGCAGTTGCCGACACCGCAAAGGCACAGGCTACAGAAGCCGCTGCAGCAACGCAGGCTCAGGCAGCTGACGCAGCACAGGCTGCAACAGCTCAGGCAGCTGTAACCGCCGACTCTGCCCAGGCTCAGGCACAGGCCGTTGTCGACACAGCTAAAGCTCAGGCCGCAGAAGCTACAGAAGTTCTCGAAGCAAAGACCGAAACTCCGGTAGACTCCGCCGCTCTCGCCAAGGCCGAAGAAGAAAAGAAGGCTGCTGAAGCAGAAGCCCAGGCAAAAGCCGAAGAAGAACAAAAAGTTGCTCAGGAAACCAGCGGCACCGCTAAGTCCGCCGTCATGGACAATCCGTGGGAATTCATCGCCGTTTCAGCAGCATTCATCGCTTCTGTTCTCGTGATTATCTTCACTGGGGACTAACAGTCTTTTTCAAAAAAAGCTTTATTGCGAATTTTTAGAGACCGTCCATGAGGCGGTCTTTTTTTTATGCGTAGCCACATCCCCACAACATTTATCATCTAGTTCGATTCAAACGTTACATTTCACTTTTTTTTCAAAATACAGCAAAAACAAGAAACCAAACATTGGATTAAATCAAAAAACTTTTTTCAATCCATCAGCAATAATTTTGGGGAACAACGCTTTTTCAAAAGACCTTAAAGAATAGCAAAATTCCTGCTATTCTAAAAAAAACATGTAAATCAAACAATTTACAGCTCTATAAGTTTTTATCTTAAATTTAAACAACAAAATAATATCCATATAACATTGCCAAGATTAACTTCATTTATTACATTTCCTTTGTTCTAATAAAGGAGTGTTTAAATGAATTCAAAAATAGCTATAATTGTAGCACTAAGCTGTGCAGAAATTTTCGCATCTTCTATAAACTATGACCTTTTAGGTCGTAAAGGGAGCAAAATGAACTCCCCAATGGTCTATAAAGACATCGACTATTCGAAAACGAAAAAAGATAAACAACAATTTACTCAATCTCTAAAAAGCCAACATTTAGCAAAGATCGGTTTACCTAATAATGTAGCCGCAATTAAAGGAATTTATAACAACCAAGGTAACATGGTTGGCTTATCACAAGATCATTACTATCATTTAGAAATCAAATATACAAATCAAAACACCAATCCTAAAATTGCAACGTCTCAGGGTTTTTATGGAAGGTATGGAATTGCAAACAATGCCAACGAAGCTTTTATTCCCATTGAGATAAACAACTACTTTAACGCTGCTACATACCAAGAGCATGGTTCAAAATATATAGCTGGAGTAAAGCAATACGAAGAAAGCCCTCTAACCTACGCGAATTCAAGCGGTTATTCCGTTTCAACACAAAATTATTCTTTTTCGAATCCAGAGCAAGATGCATCCCCATACGAATACAACAAACAAATCACCTATTTAAACTTAGAAAACGTACGAGATAACTCAACACATTCTCACAGATCCTACATAATAAATTGGTATTATGGAAATCCACCTTATAGCTATCCACCATACGCTACATCAAACGATTGGAACGATGTTGGTGTTTACATGGCATCAGAAGCTCGCCCAGTCAAACTAGAGCCAAACGATCAAGTAAATTACGTAAGATATTCTCCAACAACTAGTTTTAAAACAATGCCTGGTCACGAAATGATTGCGGCAAAAACCTACAAAATCTTAAAGAATTCATCAAAAAGTTCTGTTATTTTTGTAGGAACAAATTACCCAGAAACACCATCCGAAGAAACACCTCAAATTTATATGGGACTTCACACTCGGAAAGGAGTAAATGGAAATAGTTCAGCTTCGCTAATGTACTCGAACACAGCAAAATTACTAGACAACTACATTTACGAAAATAGAACAACAGAAATTGTAGCTGCCGGTAATTTTTCGACAAAAGTAAACGCAAATAATCCTAACGGAACTGGATATTTTGCAGCTGAGGCTGCAGCTGCAAATGCAATCACAGTGGGAGCAGTCGATGCTTCAACTAAAACTTTGACAAATTATTCTTCAAAATATATTCCGAGATACTGCCCAAACGGAATAGGAAACTGCCCTAATGGTTCAGGATCAAATCAGGGACCTACCAAGCCAGAAATCCTTAATTTTACACATATGTTTATTCCAAATGCGGCCCTTTCAAATGGAACAAATCTAAAAGGTTCCCGAAGAACATATACAAAAAATTCTAGTTCAAATCTTGTTTATAAACCACTTTTTGATGGTGCAGAAGTATCTGCCGCATACACAGCAGGAATGGTTTCAGATTTATTAAATACGAACCCGTTCTACCGTTGGCATCCCGAAGCCGTCAAAGCAGCCTTAATTACATCAAGTCGAATATCATCAAATCCGTCATACAAGATACCAACATACAAATGTTTAGTTACATTAAATCAAAGTGGCTCATATAATTCAAACTACTCTAACGCAAGTTTTTGTGGTCACGAAACACGATATTGGGTTGGTGACATTAATTCAATTATGACTACCTCAGGATCTCAGAAAGAAATAAGATTCAGCGTAAAACGCCCAGCAAATAAAACTCATTTTGTTGCAGCTATAGCATGGTTAAGTAGCGGTAATGATATCGCAAATTTTGGGAAAATACCACAAACATTTGCGTTGGAAGCAACCGCAAATAATACTGGAGATTTAAGCATGTCAACATCTCTGATATGGCATTCGTCCAACTCCACAAGCGATAATGAAAATTATGGAGTAATTGAATTTAATTCATCAGACGATTACTTAATCTTCCGTATTCGTCTTGTTAGTGAAGACTCTCGTTCTGAAAATGTTGGACAAATGGTGTTAGGATTCGATGTCGCATCATATTAATCATACTTTTCCCCTTTTGTAAAACATCTCTACCTAGAAAAGAGTACCCTTCCCAAACATGGAGGGGTATTTTATCATGTTTTACAAGCTGAAAACTTATAAAAATACTTCATACAATTTGATTTTTTTTACAAAAAACAAATAGCTAAAAAACACCTAAACAGAGTACATTTTGAGAACAAAAAAGCTTTCATCGTAAAACATTTTGACATAAATAATCTATTTTAGGATATTGAGAGACCATAAATGGGGGCAAGACATGTTTTGCCCGCTTTTTACATTTGTAAAGGAGACGATGTGAGTATCAAGAAGTATCTATTGGCGTTGTGTGCCGCAGCATCCATGGTAAGTGCACAGCAGGAACAACCCACTCCGTATGATTTGATTCGCCCTGTTTTCCCATTGACCTGGGACTCGACCGTTTTTAAGAACTTTGATACATCGGTCACCAAAAAGAAGAACATGCTGCCCAAGAAGCTTACTCCACCACAGTACGCTCCCAACGCATTTGTTCCCGACACACTGAATCAGGCATACTTAGATGCCATGAACATGCACATATCCCCCATTCGTGTCAATCAGGCGGGATATCTCGAGAAAGATCCAGAAAAGCAGTTCTTCTACGTAGGTACTGCTGAATCGTTCGAAGTTGTCGATGTCAACGGCAAATCGCTGTCTCCAGCTGTCAAAGGAACCTTCAAGCCTAGCACAAAAACAACCTCATCGAGTTGGCGTATTGTTGCAGGCACCAACGCAGCCACCAACGATAAGCTGCGTTACGAGATCAATTTTAAAGGTCCGACAGGGACAATCCTAATCGGAAATATTCCAGCAGGTGTACCTACCAAAACCCGACTTCGCATTAAAGTCGGTAACGAAATTTCAAGTACATTCATTGTAAGCGATGAAGTTTACTCCATGGTCCGCAATGCGGCCCTCAAGTTCTACGGCATCAACCGTAGTGGGTACGCAGAATCCTGGTTCCGCAAAGGAAAACCCTCCCATACCAAGGACGGTGCAGGCGGTGTTGTTGTTGGTAAAGACGAAGCCAGAGGCGAATACCACCCAGAATTTGCAGGAACGCTTGCTGGTGGTTATTACGACTGCGGTGACCATTTGAAGGAATCCCAAACCCAAATGTATGCCACGGCTGTTGCCGCTGTGATGGCGGCAACAAACCCCAATGCAGACATGGACGTCTATGCCTATAACCAGGGCGAAACCGTCAATACGGACGGTATTCCCGACATGCTCCGCGAAGCAAAACACGGTGCTGACTTCGTTTTGAAAGCTTACGCTCGAGCCAAGGGCGTGATTGACGACATGGCACTTTCTGTGGGCAGCTTCGGTCCCGACCATGGTTGGTGGGGCCAACCTGAAAATCAGGATTTGTTGCCTGTTGATGGTTCTGCATCCGCAACCGATAGAGGCGGTCCAGCAGCAAGAGCTGTTCGTCTTGGAGAAATTGGTTCTAGTGTCGGTGGTGAAACTGCAGCCAGCATGGCTATCGTAGGTAAGATGTTCTCCGAATATCCGGAATATAAAGCCTTCGCAGATAGCTGTTTGGAAGTCGCTATAAAGATGTACGACTTCAGTAAGGATTTAGCGACAGGCAAAAAATTCAAGAATAACACAGACCCAATAGTAAACACACCCGCATATAGCGGTTCTACCGTTTACCATGACGATATGGCTTTGGCAGCTGTGGCTCTCCTCTACGCCACACATGACACAACCTACCTTTACGATATCGCTGAAAATCCCGCTTTGAGAGGTGGTCAAAGCAAGTTAGACTTTGCGTATAGCAACCCTCAAGGATTCTTCCGCGGTGGTTGGTTCACCTTCAAGCAAGCCGGTTTCTTTAAGGACGGAGCAAACACGGACTGGGCAAGCACCTTTACCTATGCTCTCTATGCTTTCTACAAATTGATTCTTAAAGATGAAGCAACAGCAGCCTCTTACGGCATCGACAACAACAGGCGCCTAGAATATGCAGAAGACATTGCTTACACAATGAGCACTAACGTTTCTGCAGTTTCATACACAGATGGAGCATCAGAATCAATCGTATTGCCTAAAGGCGGTGGATGGACTTCTGACGGAACCGTCAAGTATGAACCTTTGTGGTACACCATGAAGACACAACAGCCTTGGATTTACAACCGATACCAGTTGGGAAATACCATTGACGTCTTGACCTACGCTGATGTAACAAAGGATTTGGAAGGTGTAAAACTTCCGCAGAACGGAGCTCAGAACTGGAAATCGACAGAAATGTTCCAGTTGGGCATCAACCAGCTGAACTACATGTTAGGCATGAACCCGTGGGATATATCCTTTATTTATGGTATTGGCGACAAGAACGACGCCCACCCACACCATCGTGCAGCAAACCCCGAAGGCAAAAACATGCCTGGTGCAGGTTACCCGTACAAGGTCCCTGTTGGAGCCTTATTGGGTGGTGTTCAAGCAGGTGTTGCATGGGATCCTCTGGGAAGAGGCGGTACTAGTGGCACAAGTTGGGAAGGTTATCAAATATCAGAAGTATGTATCGACGCAGCCGCCGCACTTGTCGGAAGCACAATGTTAGTCGCACAGGATGTGGATAAGACAGCCGCTCCAGATATCAGCGTAGAAATCCGCCACGTGAGCATGGACTCCGCACTCGTGACCGTCAAGCTTACCCAGCGCGGCACAGCAACAATCTCTTACGGCACACAGGAAGGCCAGTACAGTTTGAACGCAACAAGCGAAGGCGCTGGTGTCCAGCACGATATCATCCTCCGCGACTTGAAACCAGGAACTGCCTATTACTTCTATGTCACTGGTGCAAATGCCTACAAGCCAGAAAACACAAAGACCAAATTCCTTGTCGACAGCACTCAGACGCCGTTCACATTCACAACGCTCAGCACGGTTGAAAACGCCAACATTCAAAACGTGACCGTCTGTAACATTAGCGGCGACAGTGCCGAAATCATGTGGTACACCCCGAACGGCGAATACGAATCCAAGATTTACTGGGATACAAAGCCCCACTCAAGCGCCAACGAATTCGCCTACAATTCGGGCGTTGGTAACGCAGACGTGTCTGGCATCCCGACGCAGTTCCACTACGTAAAGATTGGCGGCCTCAAGGAAAAGACGACTTACTACTTCATGGTCGAAAGTAACGGAGCTCAGTCTACCGTCGATGACGACGGCAACCTGCTCAAGTTTACAACACCAGTCACATGGTACGACTTCAGCGTGAGAACATACCAGTATGAATGGGCAGGCAAGCCAGCAATCAACATGAACATCATAAACAACGAAGCCAGAGCGTTCGACAGTTTGACCATCCGCATGTACATGCGCGGCGACGACGATCTCTATGACGACGTTGCCATCCGTACTGATATTTGCCAAGCCTACGATGAAGGAGGTTTCAATGGGCCATGCGATGAGGAAACTTTAGCTCAATTAAACGAAGGCTTCCGCCATGTTCGTCCGGTCAAAATAGAAGATACTTATGACGATAAGACCAAGACCTGGCAATGGTACTTCCCCATCCCGCTAGGACCAACGGTAATCAAGTCTTCTAGCCGATTCCGCGTAGACGTGCTCTTTGTCGCTCGTATCCGAGCTGTGGGCCAAGACGATCCGCTCGATATTCCACCACAGAACAAAAAGTTCTACTGCCATTCCGATATCGACAACAAGTGGCACTGGGTCACAGACCTTACCAGCCAAGAAGCTCTTGATGAAAATCCGGGCGATTGGAGCTGGATGCCGCACTCCCGTGAAAATTACGAAGAAAAGGATTATCCGGGCATGTCCTGTGAGGAAAAAGATGCAAGTGACATAGACTTTACCGTCGCTGCAGAAAACCCATACGTATCCGTCTACCGCAAGGACGAGTTCATCTGGGGCTATAGCCCGTCCAAGAAGGAAATGGAAAACAAGAGAGCCAACTACAGAATGGATATCGTACTTGATCCTCCATTCAACGTCTCTAACGGTTCCCATATTGATATCGACCAGGCAAGCAGCATTGTCCATGTCACAGGCAAGGCCCACGTGACCGAAGGCGGCTACATTACCAAGATTTGGGCAAATGGTGTTAAGGTCAGCGGCATGGCGTTCAACGACGGCGTCAGCCTCGACAAGTGGTTGCTCAACGAAGCCGGTACCGACATTATCGCCAAGTACGATGTGGCAACGGACATGTGGGATCTCGACATTCCTGTCAAGATGGGCATTGGCTCCAAGAAGGTGGACATCACCATCTTTGCAGGTGCAAACCCCACATGCGAAACATGTGCCGAAAATGGCGGTTGCGCATTTGAAAACAGAACCTACTACATCAACTTCTCGAAGGGCGATGCTACAGCCTCGACACTTGTCATCAAGGATGCTGCAGGCAATCCGATTACAAGCCCTGCAAATACCGAAGGCACAGTATTCTTTATCGACTTGATGGACAAGGATAAGATTAAGGGCAACGTGCAGACGCTCGAAGTCCAGGTTCTCAACAACAAGAAGAACGATGTCCTCAAGGTCACCTTGACGGCAGACGCCGCCAATCCGGGCCACTTTATCGGAGGTCCGATTACCGCCGTCAACCATTCCAAGGAAACGAGGAACCAGACTTCCGAAATTTCGTTCTTCGCAGGCGATACGATCCAGGTTGTCTACACCGACCCGGATGACGAAGAAGACATCTCCAAACAGACATTCTACGCCGAATCCAAGGTTCCGTCTCCGCAGACAGTTCTCGCCGAAGACAGCAACTGCGACAACAAGGCCGACCAGCTTAGAATCATTTTCACGAACAAGCTCAGCATTGATTATCCGCTGGATAGCATCAGGTACTTTATCGAAGGCATGAGCGATACGGTTAGCGTTCCGCTCGTACCCGCAAGCTATATGGACAAGAACGAAATTCTCATTGCCCTTGACACAAGCCTTATTCCGACTAACGCTAATCCATCTGGTAAGATTACGACCTACGTTGCTGACCGCGGTATTGCAAATGCCGAAAACGCGAAGATTGCCGACGGCATCCTCCCCACTCTCGTGAGCGTGTCCATCCTTGAAAAATCGGACAACGACAATAGCGGTCTCGATACAGTCATGATAGCCTTCTCGGAACCGGTCATTTTCTCGACCTTGAACGAATGGCCGCTCGTGATTGCAGGTACAACAAGTGCACCGACTCTTGCTGCAGCCCCGACGACAACGAACAACGGCAAGACATGGCAGTTGGTTATCAGCGGTAACGTCAACAATACGCTTGTGCCGATTGGAGCTTTGGCTAGCGCCAAAACCACAGGCGGGTTTATGATTACCGACCAGAATCTCAACCAGATTAACCCGGTCGGCTGCAAACCGAGTGTTCCTGTAACGCTCATTTCTCGCCCGGTCCCGGTCTACCATGCGGAAATGATCGATATCGAAGGCGATGGCATTCCGGACAAGGTCTACATCATGTTCGAAAGAAAGCTCAAGCCTAAGGATGTCTTTGATAGTATCGTGACCGTCTGGGGCGACCCGGGCATCACACGCAGCTTCATTACGACTGCAGATACGACCGGCGGCGTCATCGTGCCGAAGGAAAGCTACTGGACCATCCGCGATACAGCTTCGGCTCCGTTCACAATTCAGATTGACTCGGTTACTACAAAGGATTCCGTCAACACCTACAGCATCATCGAAATCACCATTCCGACAAATCTCGCCTACCCGTATGGTTCTACAAGCGGCGATAAAGATGGCAATGGAACGGTTTCTCCGCTCAAGGGCGCTGCAAACGGCTTCTTTGAAACGAGCTACACCCTGTACGACAAGTGCGCCCCTGTCATATCATCGGCACGCCTGATCAAGAACGGGACACTCACCGTCAACATGTCCGAACCGCTCACTATACTCGAGACGGGCAAGTACATCCAACGTGAACGCGACGAGTACATCCCGGCCGTGAGACCGAACGGCGCAGGCAAGGCCCAGCTGTTCATCTACAACGAGAAGGACAACGTGTTCCATGCTGGCGACCGCGTACGCCTCGTCCCGCAGATTCTCGGCTCCGCCTACGTCGACAAGGTAAACATAGCCCCGACGATTGCAAACCCCTACGTGCGCATCACCGGCGACGATAACATCCGCTTCGCAGTGAACCTCACGGAACCTGTCACGACGCCTAAGCTTTACGCCTATGCCGGCCGTCCTGAAGCGACTGCAAATGACGCCTTCGTGCTGACGGCAGTCTCCGGCGACAAGTACAGTTTCGTGAACGGCGATGGAACGGTCCTCGGACAGGTCGACACCGCAGCATACCACGGTTCCGGTCCGAACTTCGAAATCGAGGTCATGATGCCTTCCGCAAGCTTCACGACCCGCGATGGCAAGCCGCTGTACGACATGCACCTGAAGATAGTCGCAGACCTCTACGACAACCTCGGCCAGTACATCAACACGTACAAGTTCGAAATCCCGAAGGAAAAGTTTGCAGCAGTAAGACCGCTGGTCGACAACGGTTCCCTCAGGCTGAACCTGGAATGGGCCGCCAAGGACAACGAAGCGCCGGTCGCCAAGAAGGGCAACAAGATCGGTACCGGCGCCTACATCGCGAAGTTTGACTTCACGGCAGAATCCTTCTGCGCAGCGACATTCGACGAATCCAGCAACGACTACAAGGCGAAGTGCTCTGAAGTCGGTGCTAGGGCAGAGAAGGCTTCCGACAGCAAGACGAAGACTTTCGGATTCAAGAGAAGAAAGTAATTTACGCAATTAGCCACCAGGACTTGTAGTCCTGGCGGCTCTTTATTTTTTGAATAAAAAAAGAAGCAGTATGAAAAAACTCATTAGCATCATATTCTTATTTGCCCTGTTCGGTTTTGAATTTGCAGCGGCAGCTCAAATTCATACCCTCCCCAACCTTGACAGGACATGTAAAACCTGCTCCCGCGAGTACAACGATACGGTAAACGTCTTCAACAGGCGCCCCATCCGCCTGAACCAAAGCGGATTCAAGCCGGAGCATTACAAATACGCCTACGTTGCAGACCCGAAGGAGATGACGTTCAAGGTCATTGACGCCAATAGCGGCAAGGAAGTCCCCGGTGGCGGAAACCTTTCCTTAATCGGCACGGTCACAAAGCCGGGCATCATGGTGAGGCAAGCCTTCAACTCCATTCAGGACATGGGATTCCTTGGAGATACAACCGATGCTAAGGAAACACTCTACCGAGCAGATTTCACCTCCTTATCTACAGTAGGTGAATACTTCATCGTTGTCGGGAAAGATACTTCAGCGACATTCCACATCAGCCCTTATATCTATAATTCCATTCTCGAAAAGTCGTTGATGTTCTTTGGCATCCAGCGTTGCGGCGATACCAAGTCGCATTTCCATGGAGCATGCCACCTGAAAGACGGTTCGGCTGTAGGTCACGATTTGACCGGTGGCTGGCACGATTGCGGGGACCATTTTAAAGTCGCAGAAACGGTCGGCTATGCCGCATACGTACTTTCCATGGTTTACCTCACTTACCAGGACAAGGCTGAAGACCGATTCGGCAATTCCTATGGCGACACAATCAAGGACGGCATTCCGGACATTCTCTACGAAGCAAAGGTCGGTGCCGACTACATTCTGAAGCTCTATAACGCCTCCGTCGCAGACGGCTTGATCGAAAAAGGCGACATGTACCACACCGTCGGCATGAGCGACTGGGACCACAGATACTGGGATGTGCCTGAGAAACAGGACATGCAAATACAAGAAAAAGGCGGCCCAGACCGCCTCGTATTGAAGGGCATCGGCACAAACGTCGCAGGCATTTATGCAGCAACACTCGCAAACGTCGCAGTAGGCTTCAGGTTTATCAATCCGGGTTACTCCAAGGAATTGCTTGACGCCGCTAAGACAATCTATGACAAAATAGTAAGGCCAACATTCATCACGTACACGGAACAGTACGAAGCCAACGACAAGTGCGCAAGACGCGGCAAGGCAACAACATACGAAAACCAGACCCCATACTTCAACGGAAAGGGCTACTATAGCGGCATGGGCCTCTGCGAAGACGACGCAGCGGCAGCAGCAGTTTCGCTTTGGTACGCTACCGGCGACACGATTTACCCCTACGACCTGTACAAGAATACGGACATGAACGAAAATGGAATGATCAATTCCACAGCACAGTACGACTTGGCGTTTTTCCCAGCAGGCTATCTCGGCACGGGTCCAGGCTTCAACAACTCCTGGGCAACAGACTACCAGAACCTTTTTGCATACGTGCTTTTCGCCATGCAAAAGCTCATCTTGAACGACCCAGAATACGAAGCAAAATTCAATATTAACGAAACGGAAAGAGATGCTCTTTCCAAGCGCGTCATGGCGGCATTCCGCAAGCAGGTCGAAACGAACTCCAACGGTGATTCCGTCGCAGTCTTTTACCCGGGATCTGGCAATGAAGAACCCCGCGAAGGCAGTTCTTCGCTCCATGTAGAACCGCCCTACAACCTGGTGTGGACATCCTTTGACTGGGGCGTGATGCGATACAACATGGGTTCTGCAGTGGCCGTTTTCCTTTTGTACGAACTCACGAAGGATGAACGCTACTTAAAAGTGGCTCTTGACAACATGTATTACGTTTTGGGCGCAAACCCCTGGGATATTTCCTTGCTGCTTGGCGCAGGCGACAAGAACCCACAGCACCCGCATAACCGTTCCGCAAATCCGGACGGATACAACGCAGGCGGTATGCCCTATGAATACAAGTGCCCCATTGGCGCTCTGATGGGTGGCCGCGCGCCCAATTTGCCTTTGATCGAAGACTGGAGCAAATACACATCGACCGAAACATGTATCGACTTCTCGGCACAGTTCCTTTTCCCGGCACAAAGCCTCGCCGAACAGCTTCCTCCCGACAACGACGGACCTCTTTTCAGTGACGTTGTCGGCATCCCGACTTCAGACTCTACGGCAATTATCAGTTGGAAGACCGATGAACTCGCCCTAGTGACCGTTACCTATGACGCAACACCAAACTCTACTACGGCAAAGACCATTCAAATGACAGAAGCCGTCATAGAAGGCTCCGTAACGCTAACAGGACTTGTTCCTGGCCAGACCTACTACTTCTTCCTCGAAGGTGTTGACCAGAAAGGCAATATCTCTACTGACGACAACCATGGATATTGGTACAAGTTTACCATGACCTCGACCGCCACCACAATCAGTGGAGTCACCATTTGCCAGGTCGATAACCGCAGTGCAAAGATTTACTGGTGGAGTTCCGACCGCCTCGATGGAACGATTCATTACGGAAAAACAAAAGGCACCTACACAGAACATAATATCGCCAATGGCGGTTCAGCCTTATTCCACGAAGCAATCCTTACAGGGCTTGAACCAGGTACAACTTACTATTTCACCGTATCCTCGGGTAAGACAACCTCTGAGGAATACTCATTCACGACAGAGCAGTACGCAACGACAGTCGAAATGGAAATTTACATTAAGCCGCTCAAAAAAGACGGCTGTGCCAACACCTCGGACTGGAAAAAATGCAATACATTCCTCGTCTTCATTACAAACAAGGATACGGTCGATTATGAAGATCTCGATATGAGATTCTATTTCCCCGTCCCAGTCAGAGGAGCCAGCAACAACAAGTCCATTTGGGACGGTACAGGTCAAGCAGTTGGCTGGCCCACCATCGTTTTCGAAGAACCGGTCCCATATAATGTGACATCAATGAATGGATCTGTAGAAAATGGCTACTACACGCAAGTCCATATTGAGGGTAAACTCGCTGTATCCGGAAGCTACTTCTTTGAATTTATCGTAAACCCAACATACGGGGAACTCGATAATAGCTGGTCATTGAGACCGCACACAAGCGACGATGATCCAGCCTATTTCAAAGGCATCGATTTAACCCGCGGACCTCTTTACAAGGAAGAGTCCAATTCCAACATGTATGTCGAAACCGTCAACGGAAAAACAGAAAAGGCGTTCACCAGAACATATTATGTAACCGCCTACTACCACGGCAAATATGTTTATGGTTACGCTCCAGACTACACACCAGAGAAAGGACCGCAAGTCAAACGTACCATTGACATCGCTTTTGAAAGCCCGTTCGTAAGCCCCATTCACTCAATCGAAAAAGAAAATCCGCAGACGACTTACCTCGCGACAAGCAAGGTTTCGCCGAACGGCATGCTTGATGCAGTTGAAATGAACGGCAATCCGTACCCATTCATTTACACCCAATCAAATCGCACAGACGCCATCACCTTCGGCGGAGACACGACACTCGCCTACGGCAACAACTATATGGAATGGGTCAGCTGGCACAACAGAAATGCCAACCAGAAGGCCGAAAATAAGTATGACTGCGCCTGCGCCGTTGTCCGCACCAATGTCGAAATCGACAGTATTACAAAGCCTCTCGAAAAACGTTACCTCATATTCGACAAGAGCAACATCGTCGGCTATAAGGATAAGTTCATTGAAGTGCAGATTTCGCTCCTCGACAGCACCCTTGAACTTCTCAAAGACGAAAAGAACTTGAACGTAGATTTGATCAGTGAAGACCCGAACATACAGTTCTTTACAGACCCGGCTGCGACGATTCCTGTAACGACAATTACTCTTTACAACGGAGTTGCAACAATTTACGTAAGCTCTAAGGTTGCCGTAAAAACAATCATTTCGGCAACACACCCGAATACAAAAGATTACGCCTACACGCCTGCAACAGCAGAACTCAACATTGAAGAACTGCCGCCTTGGCCGATTATCGATGTTGCAAAGCTTGTGGACCTGAACTGCGACCACATTCCTGATGCCATGGATATCACACTCTCGTCAGAATACCAGGCAAACCAGAGCTTTACCGCGATCTCATTCTCTTACGGTAATCAAACGATTACCTCTGATAAAGTGAAATCTCAGAACGGCAAGTCACTCATCGTCGATATCAACGCGCCGAAAGAAATTGTAACGAATGCAACCGGAAAGATTTCGCTCACCAGCAACATTCAGGGACAAGTCAAAACAGTCGATGACTCCTATTCTGACGGAATGCCGCCGGCACTCCTTTCGGCAACGGTTCTCGAACGCCAGGATACTTCTACGACAGACCATCTCTACTTGCAATTCAGCGAGCCAATTTCTGCACCGGGCACAAACTTCCCGCTAATTCTCTATGGAGCAGACGGAGTAACCCCAGCCACGGCACCAACGGTCCTATCCGCAAAGATTTATAACGAAGCAAAAAACATCTGGGACTTTGAAATTCCGTTTGGAGCAGGCAACGTCTCGCTAGTTACCGCAGGCATGTGGGGACAGCTCAATCCGGCAGGAACGATTACCGACTTGAATGGCAACGGAGTCGCAGGAATCTGCACGCCTGAAAAAGTCGAAATTCTCCTGAAGATTTTGCCAATCCCGATGACATACGCCGTCATAACAGACAAGTTCCAAAACGGTTACGCAAGCCATGTCGATGTGACATTCCAGAAGCCACTTGACGAAAAACACACGCCAGAAAAACTGGAAATCATCTTCGGTATGGCAAATCCCGAAACACTCACCGTCGAGAAGAGCAAGTACGCTTTCAACGGAGAAAACCTCTCCATTGACCTTGAGAAGCCCTTCCAGTTCGGCAACACTGCCGGCAACTACGAAGGAACAACCCCTGGTGGCAAAATGCTTGTCAACGCAGGCCTAGTCACGCAGTACCTTGGAACCGGTGCAGCAACCGAAACAAACTCCGTCCTTGCCGAAGACAAGGTCGGTCCGGTCTACGTTTCAGCTAAAATAAACCAAGCCGGTACAAATGACATCGTGAACATCATGGCTAGCGAGCCGCTCGTCGTCGCCGATTCCGCACAGGATTACTTTAGACACAAGCGAGGTGAGACCTACTCATCGGCAAAGAACGGTTCGTTCACCAGCTGGAGCTTCACGCATAGCAACGCAGGAATTACACTCCTCTATGCCGCGGAACGTTCCGGTACCATCATGGAAGGTGACTTTGTGAGAATGGGTTCTGGAATGACAAGTTCGTTCAAGGATGCTAACGGCAACTATCCAGAATTTGAAGTTCCGTGGATTCTTGTCAACGGCAATGGCGCACCGAGAGTCAAGTTCGATGTCAAGCTCCGCGAAACCGTTACCGATGCAAGTTCAAGCAAGAGTACAAAGGTGAATGTGGACGAGACTATGCGTCTCTACATCAAGAATGTGACAACGGGCAAGTTCGACCTTATCCAGGGCGACAAGGTCACGCTCGCGGGAATCGACTCCGCAGATATTGGAGGTGCAATCTTTGATGTAACGCTCACGGTTCCTCGAGGGGCATCGCTCGGTGACGAGTGCGCATGGGAAAAGCTCGCTGTCAAGTTCAATATTCCGATATATTCGAACTTGGGCAGTTTTGTCAATCGCTTTAACCGCACCTTCAATGTAGAACCCAAGCAGTACCTCTCCAGCAACAACCTGGTGCAATTCGCCATCGAATGGGCGAACAAGGGTGTCGCAGGCATCCGCACCAAGGAAGACAGAGCGGTTGGCACGGGCGCATTCATCTACAAGGCAACAATCGACGCAACGTTCTCGCCCAACATGAACAATCCCGAAGTCAAGGGTGATCCAAAAATCATCCAGAACTTCTCGACGAAGAATTCCTTCGAACAGACAAAGACATTCGGCATCAAGAGAACAAAGTAACAAAGGATTTGGGAAAATATGCAAGAGAGTCTGTTTACAAGCTCACCTTACGTTATTGCGCTATCTGTAGTGGCGTTAATCATCGTATGCTATTTTCCCATAATGCTTGGGCAAAAGACGTCAGTCAAGCAGCTTCCAAATTCAATCCACCAGCTAGTGATTATCAGCATTTTCTGGCAAGCGAGCAACTTGATTGGCGACATATTCTTTAGCGGAGACAACTTTATTGCAGGCACCAAAGCATATACAGCAAGGCATATCATCTTTGCTGCCGCCGCTCTAGGATGGATACAGCTTGGAAATGCCATACAGCATACAGCAGAAATAAGCCTCAAGATAAAGCGAAAGAACGGCTGGAAGCTCATGAACATTTTCGGGGCTCTAGCCGTTGTCCTTTCGTCCTATCTGTTCATCAAGGACCCTTCTTCTATTGCAAACTTCAACTTTTTTAGTTACCACCCGTTTGCTGAAAGACCTTACTTCAGTTTCTATTCGTTGCTGTTTGGCGTATTCGTAGTCCCAAACCTGATCGTGACGGCCTACATCATGCTCCGCAACATCGTACAGTCTAGCGAAACAACGCTCCCCCAGCAAGTCAGCATTTACATGCTAACTTCCTTTATGTTTTTTGTGACACTGGCCGCCCTTTTTGACTTTGTCCTCCCTATTTCAACGAAATTCAACAAGTTTGACCAGTTTCTAAAATGGACCCAGTTCATTTCTGTGTTCCTTGCAATTCTTTCCGGGCAATACTTTACATCGGTTTCATTCAAGAACAAAAGTGCTTCCTGGTTTTTAGACAAGCTAAAAGACAAAATGATGGATGGCCTTATCTATTATAACTACAAAGGCGAAATCCAGCTTGCAAATCAGGCCGCCCTCAGCATTTTGCACACAACGCAAGAGACTATCCACAATAAAAAAATTTCATCCATTTTTCCGCAGATTCAAGACCCCACACGCGAAGCAACTTACAATAAAATAAGGATCAAAATTGACAACGAAGACCATATTTTCAATGTTTCAATTTTCCAGATTCGCCAATCATTAACAACAAATTACAATGTAGCCTTCTTTAGCGATGTATCCAACACTCTGCATTATCAACAAATTATTAAAACACGTGACGAGCAGTTCAAGGAATACCAGCTTGACCAAATCCGTTATCAAGAACGCTTGAACATCTGGAAAAAGAAGGTCGATGAAAGCAAGTACTTCTTGGATACGCTTATCAGCACGCTCCCATTCCGCTTTTGGTCCAAGAACGAGCAGGGCGTGTTCATGACGCAGAACCAAAACGACATCAAGAATCGCGGAAACCTGCTACAGACATCCGAACCGGACAACAAGATTTTGCCGCAGGAACTCTTGGCCCGTAACGAAGGTGAACCACAAAGTTTCATCTCTTATGAACGAATAAAAAAATCGTTTAACGAAAACAACGAAGAAGAAGACATTGAAATTTTAACGCAAGACGATTACAACAAAGCTGTCCGCAAGGGCGTCGCAAAGGATATCATGATTTTCAACAACATGTTCATCCCAATTATGGCGCCGCGCAAGCCGTATAAAATTATCGGTATCAAGATTGACATTACTAATGAGATGCGCCTCGAAAAAGAGCGCGACATGTTGCAAGAGCAAAAGCACATCCACTCAAGGCTCGAAGAACTGGGCACCATTTGCGGAGGCTTTGCACATGACTACAACAACATTCTCGGTTCACAAATCGGCTTCTGCGACCTAGCCCTTGAAGTTCTTGACAAGGAAAACCAAGCATATATGTTCATCCAGGAAGCGCGTAAGGCAGCCACACGCGGTAAGGATTCTCTACAGGAACTTTTAAATACCATCCGAGGAAAGACCGAGGAAAAGAACACTCTTACCGAATTTGCGCCGTACATGATCATCGACGACGTGGTGAAAAAGCTTTGGATTACGCTCCCGCCAAACGTGAAGGTCAAGGCCGACAACCTCGACAAGAACATCCGCATCGTCGGAAACGTCTCTGCACTCGACCGCATTATCAGTAACCTTGCGAACAACGCTATTTTTGCCATGAAGGAAAATGGCGGCACGCTTACGATTGCACTCAATCGCGAAGTGCTTACGGAACCGCTAATCACGCCTTACGCCCCACAGATTGACGCAGGCACATACGCCAAAATTACAGTCGAGGATACAGGCACAGGCATGGATACGGCGACCCTTGAACGCATCTTTTCACCATTCTTTACGACCAAGGCGCCAGGTGAAGGCCTCGGTTTGGGCTTGTCTTCGGCATTAAGACTGCTAAAAGAAGGCAATGCGGGCTATACTGTACAAACAACCTTGGGCGAAGGAACTATTTTTTATCTATATTGGCCTATAAGAAACGAGAAAATGGAGGCTTAATGTCTACAATACTCATCATTGACGATGACGCTCAACTCAACCTCATGTTGAAGTCAGCACTGGAATTGAAAGGTTACACTGTCGATACTGCATGCAACGGTAAGAAGGCTAAGTCGCTTTACCAGAAAAATACGTACGATGTGATTATCACCGATATCATCATGCCGGAAGGCGATGGATTTGAAGTTGTCCTTGACCTCCGCCGTATGGGCATGAGCGACCGCACAATCGCGATTAGCGGTGGTGGCCGTACATCTGCCGAAGACTACCTTGCTACGGCACAGCATTTCGATGTAGCCGCAATTTTCAGCAAGCCGCTGGACCTCCAGTTGCTCCGCAACAAGGTTGACGAGATCATCAAAGCACATTCGTAATAGCGTAAATGATGAATATCCTGATCGCTGATTTTGATCGGAAATTTGTCGAGGAGCTACAGCGGAACTGGTCTGTTGCCGGAACGAACCTCCTGGTCTGCTCCGACGATAAGACTCTGATGCCGCTAATAAAAAAGACGTCGATAGACCTTGCGTTTATCGAGGTTCCTTTTTTGATGCTCGACAACATGGATTTGATCAGCTATTTGAAGGAACGCCAGCCTGGCATTGAAATCTTCGTGTTGTGCGACGACCGCAACTGGCAGGGAGCCGCTAGCGCTATTACCCGTGGCGCAAGCAGTTTCTTGAAAAAGCCGGTCACGCTTTCACTCTTGGAGAGCACGGCAAGTAAAATCCAGGCGCAGCAACAAAACAAGTCCAACACGCAACTTATGGAATCTCAGGTGTTGGACAGCCTCCTCGGCGACACGCCCGAGATGCGCAAAATTCTTAAAACAGTTTATAAGGTCGCACCGACCAACAGCACCTTGCTTATAACCGGCGAGTCTGGTTCAGGCAAGGAATTTTTGGCAAACGTCGTCCACCGCTACAGCAAGCGCGCGAACGAACCGTTTGTGCCGGTCAACTGTGGCGCCATTCCAGAAAACCTTGTAGAAAGCGAACTCTTCGGTAGCAAGAAGGGATCGTACACTGGTTCTACCTCCGACAAGAAGGGCTTGTTCGAATCCGCCAATGGCGGTACGCTTTTTCTGGACGAAGTCGGTGAACTATCGCTTGCAACACAAGTCAAGCTTTTACGTTTTCTGCAAAGTCACGAAATCAGGCGCGTGGGTGAAACGGACGCCCGTTATCTCGACATCCGCATTATTGCAGCGACCAACCGCAATTTGCAACAAGCAATGCATGAAGGACGATTCCGTGAAGACCTTTATTACCGTTTAAACACGTTCCACTTGCAGCTTCCACCGCTCCGCGACAGGAAGCCCGTCATCCCGAACTTAATTCGTTACTTTATCTTAAAGAACAAGGAATCGCAGGGCAAAGAAATCAACGACATTGAACCCGCGGCTCTTTACGCTTTGACAAAGTACCCCTACCCTGGCAACATTCGCGAGCTCGAAAATATCATGGAGCATGCGATTGTGCTTTCGGAAGGCGGAGTCATCAAGCTCGAAGACTTGCCCGAATACGTGCAAGTGGAAGCACGCGAAAAGACGGTTGCGATTCCGCATATCAAGGACGCAGCTAGTCTTAAAGAAAGCGCTAGCGAGCCTGTTTTTGACAACGCCGAAGATGCGGAAGAGAATGAAAAGTCTGCCGAAAATCCGCTCGGAAAGCCGATTCATTTTGAACCGATTTCAGGCAAGACGGATAGAGCAGGGCTTTTGACGCACAACCCGACGAAGTTCATCACGCATAATCCTGCGCCCGAAGAAGAAGAAATTCTTTCGCTCGACGAGATGGAACGCAGACACATCTTGCATGCCCTAAGCATTTGCAAAGGCAACAAGACTGAAGTCTGCAAAAAGCTCGGCATTAGCCGTGCCACACTTTGGCGCAAGCTCAAAGAGCTCAAAATCGAAATGGACGGTGGTGAGGAGTGAGCGGCTGCGCCGCAGTTGGCAGAACTTAGACCGCTACGCTCTTAGACAAGAGATTGTTCTAAGTTCTAAGTTCTAAGTTCTAAGTTCTAAGTTCTAAGTTCTAAGTTCTAGGTTCTAAGTTCACACCTCTACAAGAGTAGCGACTAAGCAAGAATCTTTTGTAGAACCGCTACCGACAAAGTCTACGTCTTGGGATTTTTTCCAAGACGTTTTTGCATTCGGATGCACGGAAGAAACGGCAACGAGCACATCGCGGGCAAAAGCATTCAAGTTGAATTCACTGTAGTTGGAACTCACCATGAAGAATCCGCCGGGATTTAAAAGCGTTGCACAGTCAGCAACGAGCGGCATCAAGTGTTCGCGCACGTTAAAGTTAAAGCCCTTGAAACGCGCAAAGCTCGGCGGGTCTAGCACGATACCGTCAAAACGATGCCCTTTCTTTTGAGCCCAATGCACATATTCGATGGCATTACCACGGAAGAACTCTCCAAAACGCAAATCAAGGCCGTTTAAGGCGTAATTTTCACGGCCCTTGTCAAGAATCTTGCCGCTGATATCAGCGTTTGTAGCGACCGCGGCACCGCCTAGACGGGCATGTACGGAAAAACTGCACGTATAGCTGAAAAGATTGAGGAAGCGGAGCCCAGAACGCACGACGTTTTCAAGATTCGCCGAGTCAGCGAGATGCGACGGAGATGCGCCGGACATGGCGCGGAAGCGTTCTTCGACTTCAAGGCGCACATGGCGCATGTCAAGAAAAAGTCCCGGATTAATCGTATCAAGCAAATCCACATGAAAATTGGCATTACCTTCACGGACGGTTCCCACGGCATCTTCACGCGAGCCAATCACGACATCCATCGGAGCATTCTCGAGCGAACGTCCAGAACTCGAAAGGCGTTCCTTTGAGACAACGCAAATAGGATTGAAAAGAGCGGCCAAAGCCTCGACAATTTCAGTTTTGCTCGTCAAAAGCTCCGGTCCAAAAAACTGCATCTGGTAACGGTCGCCAAACTTGTCTATCGTAAGTCCCGGGAAACCGTCAGCAGCGCCATTCACAACACGGAATGCATCCGTTACATCAAATAACGGAGCGCGCTTTTCGAGCGCAATCGATAACTTGTTTTTTAAATCAAAAGCCATTTGAGAAAATGAATCCTAGATCCTTCGACTTCGCAACTTCGTTGCGGAGCCTGTCCTGAGCTTGTCGAAGGGCTCAGGATGACACAGAAAAAATAGAAAATTCACTGGATCCCGTCGGTCGTTTCACGCCCTCCAGGATGACAACTCTTTCGTCTCTGCACAAGTGCCAAATGCTCGGCTCAGAAATAGGCTTGCAAGCAATCCTGCTTCATTCGCCGTACGCATTTGTCGTCTATAGGGCCACCAAAGGCCCGTTCTTTCGTCTATTTATCAAGAGTTTTGATTTGGTCGACAAACTCGCCCACTTCCTTAAATTCACGGTAGATGGAGGCGAAACGCACATACGCCACAGCGTCAAGCTTTTTGAGTTCCTGCATTACGAGGTTCCCTATCTGATCGTAGCTTACTTCAAAGCCTTCCGACATCTGCAACGAATTTTCCACGCGCGTCACAAGCTGTTCGATATCGTCCATGGACACCGGGCGCTTTTTGCAGGAGTTCATAATGCCTCGTTGCAATTTTTCACGCTGGAAAGGTTCGCGTTCGCCACTGCGCTTGATAACGGTCAACGGCTGAACTTCGATATATTCTCGGGTCGTAAAGCGACGGCCACAAGCACAACATTCACGACGACGACGAATCGACGAGCCACTCACGCGGCTATCGACAACCTTATCGTTATCATTCTTGCAAAAAGGGCAAATCATGTTTTGAATATAGCACTTTTTAAGGGGAAAGTGCGCAAAATCACTATAAAATTACATTGTTTTAGTAGGAAGTAGACAGTAGGCAGTTAGAAGTAGTGCAAAAAAAACGGCACCGTCATCGGCACCGTTTTTTAAATGTTTCGATTGCGTTAGCTAATTAAGCGTTTGCTTTCTTGAAGTCTTCGACGTTCTTAGCGAATTCAGCGAGGTATTCCTTAGCGGCTGCGGCAACAGCTTCCGGAACGTAACCGAATTCCTTTTCGAGGACGCCAGCAGGAGCAGATGCACCGAAGCGTTCGAGACCGGAGACCTTACCGAAGCCACCCACGACCTGGGCGAACAAGAGCGGAAGACCGCTGGACTTTGCAAACACCGGAGTCCACGGAACGATGATGCTATCGCGGTAGGATTTCGGCTGCTTGAGGAAGAGAGCCGGGCTAATCATGGAAACCACGCGCACAGACTTGCCTTCGTCGCGGAGGAGTTCAGCAGCCTGGTGTTCGAGGAGAACGTCACTGCCGTTTGCAACCAAAGTAAGATCCGGCTTCTTGCCAGCGGCGGTGTTGTCGCTAACAATGTAAGCACCCTTGCGGCAAGCCTTGGCAGCTTCGTAGCGATTTTCACCCGGGAGCGTATTCACGACCTGGCGAGTGAGGATGAGAGCTGTCGGGCTGTCGTTGTTTTCAAAAGCCATTTCCCATGCAGCGAGCGTTTCGTAGGCGTCTGCCGGGCGGAGCACGAGCATTTCGGCCTTGCCGCTAGCCTTCGTGAGGCTTTCGAGCAAACGAATCTGCGTTTCGTGCTCAATCGGCTGGTGCGTCGGGCCGTCTTCGCCAACGCGGAAGCTATCGTGCGTAAACACGTACTTGACCGGGAGGCCCATGAGAGCGGCCATACGAATAGCCGGCTTCATGAAGTCACTGAAGACAAAGAACGTAGCGCAAATCGGATAGAGACCGCCGTGGAGAGCGATACCATTTGCAATAGCGCCCATCGTGAGTTCTGCAACGCCAACCTGGACAAAAGCACCCTTGAAGTCGTTAGCGCGGAAGATGCCCGTCTTATCGAGGAATGCCTGCGTGTTGTCGGAGTTCGAAAGGTCTGCAGAGCTGCAGATGATGTTGTGATAATTTTCGGCGAGGTAGCCAAGAACCGTACCGCTAGTGACGCGAGTTGCAACACCTTCCTTGATGTTGAGTTTAGAGAGGTCAATCTTGAGACCCTTGCCCGAGAGCCATTCGTTGAGGGTTGCGGACTTTTCGGCGTTAGCCTTGTCCCAAGCGGCCTTAGCCTTCTTCCATTCGGCGACCTGCTTGCGAAGTTCGTTAGCGCGGGCTTCAAAGCCGGCCTTCACGTCGTCAAAGACCTGGAACGGATCGTCCGGATTGCCACCGAGATTCTTGACCGTAGCAGAAGTAGAAGCACCTGCGGCATTGAGCGGCTGACCGTGCGTAGAGACAGCGCCTTCGTAGCTCTTGCCGTCTTCGGCGATAGCGCCCTTGGCCATCGTGGTGTGGCCATAGACAAGCACCGGCTTTTCGGTTTCAGCCCAAGCGGCCTTGAATGCCTTGCGGAGTTCTGCAATGTTGGAACCGTCACATTCGATGACGCGGAAGCCCCAGGATTCGTACTGACCAACGAAGTCGTGGTCCATCACGTCTTCAGTCTTGCAGCTGAGCTGGACCTGGTTAGCGTCGTAGAAGAAAATGAGGTTCGAAAGCTTGAGGTGACCTGCAATGCGGCCCACGCCGTATGCGATTTCTTCTTCGAGACCGCCATCAGAAACGAGGCAGACGGTCTTGTGTTCGAGGATAGAGCCAAAACGTTCGACCATGAAGCGTTCGGCGATAGCGCCACCGAGAGCCATGCCGTGACCGATACCAAGCGGGCCTGAGGAGTTTTCAATACCGAGGGCAACATCAACTTCCGGATGGCCCGGAGTGCGGCTGCCAAGCTGGCGGAAGTTTTTCACGTCTTCGAGCGTGAGGCGGTTCGTGAGCACGAGTTCGGAGTAGAGGAGCGGGCTCATGTGGCCCGGGTCCATGAAGAAGCGGTCGCGAGCCATCCAGTTGGCATCGTCCGGATCGTAACGCAAGAATTCAGCAAACAAAAGCGTAATGGCGTCTGCGGCGCCCATGGCTCCACCCGGATGTCCGGACTTGGCCTTCTGCACCATCGCGGCAGAAAGGATACGGACGTTGTCAGCTGCTTTTGTAACTAATGAATCTTGCACGGTCTAACCCCTTTAGAGTTTTGTTTTTACGCGGCAAATTTAGTTTTTTCTTGCGAAACTCTCAAGGTATATTGTCAAATGAAAAGCCCAAAGCAATAAAAAGTTATATTTTCGCAACAACCTAAAAAAATCCAAAAACGTCCCAAAAGAAGCAATTCCTGGAGCGCTTTTACGTGTTATCGAGAAGGAACCCAATGAATATTAAAGACGCTATCTTGAGATTATTCAAGAACTTAGCTCACCCCGCAGGCATTTTAGGCACCATCGTTGCCATAGCCATCCCCTTCCTTATTTACCTCGCCCCGAACATCAAACACAGGGAAACCATCCGGCAGATGGATTTGAGCTGGCCACTCCCGCTTTTTGGGATCCAGTTCATTCTCGGGATCATCCTCTTCTGTTTTTTGAGCAAGGATTTTAGGGAATGGATCAAGGGCATTCTCCCCACAAAGTCCGTAAGCATCATGACGCTCGTGTTCACCGTCGCCGTTTCGATTTTCGCCTTCACGCAAATCGAGGCCCGCCACCGCGTCCAAAGTGACGAAAGCGTCTTTATGTCCGTCGCCCAAAACATGTACTACAACCACGAATCCGGCACCTGCAACCAGGGCGAATTCGACAAAGGCACCCTCAAATGCAAGGCCACGTCAAATAGTTTCAAGACCAAGGGGTTATCCTTCCTTTACTACCTCGGCATGCCATTGTTCGGCAGCGATCTCCGCTGGATTTTCACGGCCGAATTCGTGATGCTCCCGCTTTCATTCCTACTCATGTTCCTTGCAATTGTCGCCTGGACCAGACAACCCCTCCTTGCCTTCCTCGCCTCGCTACTCATGGCACTCCAACCGACGGTACTTTTCCAGTTCCGCGCCATGTCCGTTGAACCGCTCTATATATTCCTCTCGGCTTTAGCTCTGTTCGTGTTTAAGTGGGCTTACGATAGGAACACGGTCATGCACTGGATGCTCCTCGCCCTCATCCTAGCATTCTTCGCCCAGACCCGCCAAGAAACAATCTTCTGCGTCTTTGCGTTCGTCATCTTTGCTCTCCCAAGACTCCTTGACAAAAAAGACGAGAAAGCCCCTGTTTTCTTCGTGACGCTTTCTCTCTTCTCTATACCCGTGCTCCTCACAATCAGCTACTTCCAGGGATTCGGTTTCCAGGGTGGCGAATTTGAAGCCCACGGTCACTTCTTCGAAGACCTCGCCAAGAACTGGGATGTGATGACTGCAAAGCTCGACAAGAATGGCAATCTCACAAATCCGTTCCTCAGCTACTTTAACTACTTGTTCGCCATCGGTGGCATTTACCTCATTTTCCGTGCCATCAACGATGCCAGAAAAAGCGATTTCACATATCTCAAGATTCTCGGATTTTTACTCCTGTACCATGTTCAAACGTATGTGATTCTCGAAAATGTCTCCGGCGATTTCAGTATCGAAATCAACCAGCGCTATAGCCTCGTGATGTTGCCATCCATGGCATTTGTGGCAGCCCTCCCAATTACGCACATGGTCCAGTACTTTACCACTCCGACCAGCAGTAAAAAACAGAACGGCATGGGCGCAATTCTTGGCATATTGATTGTGGCTCTAGCCTTTACCGGATGGACATTCCACTACAAGAAGAATTTCAATGACAATATCATGTACAACCGCAATCACCTGACCATCGAAGAATATGAAATTCTCGGATGGCTCAAGGAACTGCCACAAGCGGACCGTTTCTTTATTTACGGTCGTCCCTGGCACTTTGTGGGCTACGGCATATCGTCCATTCATTACGACAACGCCCGCAGAATGTCGAACAGCGAAATGAAGGAGTTGATTGAAAAGTACAAAGGCGAAGTCTATTACATCCGCGGACTGGACTGCTGGGATAGCCACACGTACCACAAGAAAGCCGTGGAACACCGTATCGCCACGACCTGCGATGTTTTTGAACGCGAAATGGATTTGACAGGCGTCAAGAACATTTTGATTACGAACAACTACTGGGTCCAGATAGCGAAGTTCAACGGCCGCAAGAACTACAATCCAGAGAAAATTATCAAGGTGAACAAACCGGAATTTGTTCCCGCCGACTCCGCAGCAGCAAAGCCCGCTATGCTCAAAGTTCATTACGAGCTCAAGGAACAAGGACAAGCCGCCACCAAATGGAAATTTGCATTCCTTATCAACGACAAAATAATTGAACAAGGCGACTACAAATTCGGATCTTACGACCAGGAAGTGGACCTCGCCAGTTTACAGGCCGGCTTCAACCAGGTGAGATTCCTGGTGCAAGATCTAGCGACCAAAAGCAAGCTCGCCGATGTTTCCAAGTTCTACTTCGAAAAGGGAAACGGCGCCATAGCCCTCACGGACTACCCCATTGAAAGCCACAAGCAAGAATGGGGTAAAATGCACAAGAACGAAAGCATTGAAGGAAACAAGCTCAGCGTTAATGGTCAAAAATTTATAAACGGCATTGGCACGCACGCATCTTCTACAACGTTATTCGACATCGGACAAAAGTTTACCACGGTTAGGTTTTCCGTTGGGCTTGACGATGAATCGCTTTGCAGCGATGGCGTTGCAGTAGAAGTTATCGGTGATGGCAAGTCGCTTGCAAAGACGCCGTTCTTTAAGAACAGCGAATTGCTCAAAGTCGAGGCAAACATCGCTGGTGTCCAAAAGCTTACTATCAAGACATTCCCCAAAGAAGGCATCAACTGTAGCCACGTAGACATCATCAACCCGGTATTTATACCATAGTCAACAGTCAATAGTCACAAGCCATTAGTTTTTTTGTATGGCGGCAAAGCCGCGATTGTTTAGCTAATGACTAATGACCAACTTACTAGAAGTAATTTATACAAAAATTCCCTAGTAACTAATAACTATTAACTAGTAACTATTTTTTTAATTGCTATAATTGCACTATGCTTTTATCCGTAATTATACCTGTTTTTAACGAAGAAGAGATCGTTGCCGAAACCTACCGCGTCTTGGAGGAAGAGCTCAAGGATATCGAACACGAACTCATTTTTGTAAACGACGGTTCCAAGGACCGCACCCGCGAAATCGTGGAAGGCCTCCTCCCCGGGAACCCGAATAATAAAATCATCAACTTTAGCCGCAACTTCGGTCACCAGGCTGCATTTAGTGCTGGCCTCGACCATTGCAAAGGCGATGCAGTCGTCATCATCGACGGTGACTTGCAGGACCCGCCGAGCCTTATCCACGAGATGCTCGAAAAGTGGCGCGAAGGCTACCAGGTCGTTTACGCACAGCGCAACAAGCGCAAAGGCGAAACGCTCTTCAAGCGCTTTACGGCTTTCTGCTTCTACCGCATCATCGGCAAGCTCACGAGCATCGACATTCCGCCTGACACCGGCGACTTCAGACTCATGGACCGTTGCGTGGTGGACCAGCTCAAGAACCTTCCGGAACGCAGCCGCTTCTTGCGCGGGCTTGTGTGCTGGGTCGGCTTCAAGAAGATTGGCGTCAAATATGACCGCGCCGAACGCACCGCAGGCACCTCGAAGTATCCGCTCAAGAAAATGTTGCGCCTCGCATTCGACGGAATCACGGGCTTTAGCTCGGCTCCGCTCAAGATCAGCTTCTACATGGGCTTCATTGCTACAATCGTCGGCTTTGTTCTCCTCGTCTGGTCGATTCTCGAAAAGTTCCTCTCCCCTGCGACAACAGTTCCGGGCTGGGCTTCGCTCATGACCGCCATCGTGTTCTTCGCTGGCGTACAGCTTTTGACCATCGGCATTCTCGGCGAATACATCGGCCGAATCTACGACGAAGTCAAGCAGCGCCCGCTGTACATCGAAGACAAGAAATAGACGAGCGAGTTGTTAGTCATTGGTTATTAGTTATATTTGGCGCATATAGAGCCTAGTTAAAGCTAATGGCTATTGACTAACAACTATTGACCATTGACTAAAAAATGAAAAACAAGCTTTTCGTTATGAGTGCCGCCAGTGGCGCGGGCAAGACTACCCTCAAGGATCTTGTCATTAAGGATTTCCCGGACATCAAGTATTCCATCTCCGCTACGACGCGCAAGCCGCGCGAAGGCGAAATTGACGGAGTCCACTACTTCTTCAAGACCAAGGAAGAATTCGAGCAGATGATCAAGGACGATGCCCTGGTCGAATACAACCTGGTTCACGGAAACTACTACGGAACGCCCAAGAGTTTTGTCGAGAAGACTCTCGCCGAAGGAAACCGAGTGTTGTTTGACCTCGACGTTTTCGGCAAGGTGAACTTCGACAAGGTCTACCCGGACGCCACGGGCATCTTCATTTTGCCGCCAAGCGACGAAGAACTCGAACGCCGCCTCCGTGGCCGCGGCACTGACAGTGAAGACGTCATCCAGCTCCGCCTTGCAAATGCAAAGAAGGAAATCGAATTTGCAAAGACCAAGGGCAAGTACGAATACACCATCGTGAACGACGACTTGCAGAAAGCCGCCGATGAACTCCGCGCTATTTTGAGCCAGAAGTAAATTGCTTGCTGGTCATTGGCCTTAATCCTACATCGAATTCGCATTTGATAAAATTCCCGCCCCATCGTTCACCGAGAGGCGGGTATTTTTGTGTGAGGTGTTATGTGTGAATTCTTAAGACAATGGAATTTTCAAAGAAACTCGGATCGGCCCCCAAGCGCCACAACTTAGAGCCATAGGCAAACAAGTTCGGACGCGCCTTGCGTAAAATCGCAGCCCCCGTTGCACGCAGATACCCCGCTTTGCTCTTGGATTGCATACCCTTGAGTTTGGCGCCCAAATCGTCAATGCTTACGCTAATCGCATTGTGATCGTGCGGGTTGTACGGTTCTGCTTGCACTTTGGTCGAAAGCGAATCGTAAATCGCCAGACTTTTAACTGCAACTTTAGTCGAATCGTCGAAGAAATGGAATGCTGCAGCCGCCTTTGCCGCAGATTCGAACGTTTCAATGCCCGCTACCCACGGGTGATTCGTCGCACCCACAAGTCCGATTGTAAAATCAAAAGAATCTGCTTCGCGGAAATAGCGGATAAACATTTCTTCCGGCGATTCCTTTTCGGGATTCGGCTTAAGCATATCGCGAGCAGCCGCAAAGAGAATTGCAGCAACATCCGTTTCACCAGTCGCAATCGGAGCATTCGCCTTGTAAACTTGCTCAAATCCGCTGTCGCCACGGAAACCGCCATAGACATACGCAAAAAGCGCTTCCACCGCTACAGGCTTTATGAGGTGAAGCACAAGCGGCAAGAAGTTTGCAAACACCGCAGCACGACGGCGCAAAAGTTCCGCGACAAGCAGACCATCGCGTTCATCAACGGCAAGCAACAACGCCCCCACATGCAGCAAGAACGAATACTGGGAAGCATCCAGATTCTCGACATTGCTAGGCATATAAACACAAACTGTCGCCCGCAACTCACTAGGCAAATAGGTGTACCACGAAGGCGTGAAATAAGCACTCCCGTCAACGCACTGCATTTGCGAAAGTTCATCACCTGTAGGCGTTGTTTTCCCGACGTAATCGAGAATCCCCGTTACACTACGCGAAAATGCGTAAACAGTCGCATTTTTGGGCGATTCAATCTTGACATAAAACATTCCATTTGCCATTGCAGGCCTCCTTTCTGAGGGTTACATGACAAATATACGTTTAAAGAATGTCATATTATGACATTTTGATATTTCTAAAAAAATTTTCTAATTCAATTATTTTTTTTTCAGCAAAAACATGTTCTAGAAACAACTAAATTTAAGGTATATTTAAGCCATGATTGTCATACTATTTTTTTCGCTATTGGTACTTACTGGCTGCATTTTTGAGGCTCCATGCGCTTTTTGCAATGTAGAACATCCTGTTCATATTCTTATGAGCCTTGCATTATCGAATGGCTTGTTGATGGTAAAACCGTTAAAAAAATTCAATTACAAGAACGAACCGACAGAGGAATAATCTTCGACAAAGTCTATCTAGAAATGACCACTTTGGATGATAACAAAAAATATAACTTAGGCACAGGCTCAAGCTGGCGTATTGATTTTGACCACTTGCCAAACAATCCCTAATGCAGTACGACTGATATTGACATGAACATTTTCTACCACCTCCCCGGACTTTTTGAATTTTACGACTTGTACAAGGCGTTTATGCCGCTATTTCGCGAGCACCGGGAATATTTTTACGACTGGTGCGAAATCGGTTCTATTTACGGGGCGCCGAGCGACTGCATCTGGGGAGGCGGACGCGTCGGTTTCGGAGATGCAGAGCCACGGAAAGTTGCAAAACTCATGCAGGAATACGGAATTTCAGCGAGGCTCACTTTCAGCAATTCATTGATTCGAGAAGAACACCTCGCCGATGCCCGATGCAACAAGTTGTGCAAAATGTTTGAAAGCGGTGCGTTTCAAAACGGCATCATCATCCATTCCGACCTGTTGCTGAATTACATCAAAACCAAGTACCCCAATTATTACTTTGTCTCCTCAACAACAAAAGTAATCACCGATTTTGAGCAATTCAAAGCAGAGCTGAACCGCGAAGAATTCCGCTATGTGGTGCCGGACTTCCGCCTGAACAAGCAATTCGACAAATTGAAAGCTCTCACAGATGCGCAAAAGCAAAAGGTCGAATTTTTGTGCAATGAATGCTGCTGGTTCGGATGCCCCGACCGCAAAAAATGCTACGAAAATGTGAGCCAGAAAAGCCTCGGCGAAAACTGCGAAGACCACGAATGCGTCTCGCCCACAGCCCAGAGGGGCTACCGCTTTTCCGATGCCATGAAGAATCCAGGCTTCATCGGAATCGAGGACATTCAAAACATCTACGCACCCGCAGGATTCCGACACTTTAAAATCGAAGGCCGTAGCCTCGGCAGTGCCCTCATCTTGGAATTTTTGCTTTACTACATGACAAAGCCCGAACACCAACTCAAAGTCCGCGAAGAAATTTACTTGGACAGCACGTTGGATTTGTTTTAAACAGACAACTAATGGAATGAATTTATGGAACCGACAGACGCATTATTCATGATAATTGTAAATATTGTACTTTTTATCATTTTTGCAATAATTCCTTTACTATTAGGCATTTTCGCCAACATTTCGACCAAGCATCCCAGGGCAATGTCCATTGCAGGGAAAACCGTATCAATTCTACTCACAATTATCACTGTCATCTCACTTTCGATATCCGTAATATACGCAATCAACGAGCAGGATTCTACACAGCGACCCTATATTTTTGCATGGTGTATTTGCTGGCTACTCATAGCTATTTTTCCTTTATCAACATTTGACCTCACCACAAGCCAAAAAACAAAAAAGCAAAAGACCTGTTATCTCACCATTTCATTTATTACGTTTTTCCTAATTCTGTCAGGATCTGAATTTCTATACAATCGAGCGTTTGGATACGTTTTTCAAACGGAACGGTTTGAACTATCCATAAACGATTTTTACTCGAACCATCCTGAAGCCGATAAAAATAGCGACATCAATATATTCGCATCTATACAAAACGGAGAAGATGAGTTCACAGCGAATATATCCGTATATAAAGATTCTATAACTCTAAAAGCAACAGAACTCCGTTATATAAGCAGTGAAATTATAAGCAGCGAAAAATTGCAAAAAGATTCTTGTTATCGCAACGACTTGCCGCGTGACTTAGTTCAAGACATTATTGAAGAAATCACCTATTATCAACCGGAAATTGAATACACCTGGGTAGGAGACCTATGTTTCCATCCATTCGCATTTGTTGAACTTGCCAATAATAAAAACGCAACAACGATAATATTGAAACTTCCAGACATTGATGAATATCATCCCAACGCCCAGCGTTTAGCAAAAAAAACCGCGAGTCTTGTAAACGATTCAAAAATCAACCCGACAAAAGGTTGTTCCAATTAATTTCAAACATCAAAAAAAATGAAGAAAACTTTCATGACCATCTTGATTATCATCGGCGCCATCATTTTGCTATTGGCGCTTTGGTTCAACATTCCCTATTCGCCCGTCAAGACGCAGTTTCAGAACGATGTTGAAGCAAGGTTGCAAAGCGTCACAGCACTCACCGGAACACTAGATTCCGCGAGTATCGCAAGCCTCCCTCCCCTCATTCAAAAATATCTCGAAACAAGCGGTTACATCGGCAGCGAAAGACGCACGCACTTAACCATGGAATACAAAGATGTCGATTTTGGCATGGGCGTGAATAAGCCGCGAATCAAAATCGATTACACGCATGTGGACATTGCCGATTCGCCCGACAGGCTCGCGTTCATCGACAGCAAAATGTTCGGCATCCCGTTCCAAGGCTACGATTATTACATGAACGGCAAAGGCGGCATGAAGGGTGTCCTCGCGAAACTCATCACGCTATTCGACCAGACCGGCCAAACAATGGACAAGGCAAGTCTCATCACCTATCTCGCCGAAGCATTCTTTTTGCCAGAAGCACTCCTAAAAGATTTCATCACATTCAAGCAAATTGATGACCACACCGTCGAAGCTACAATTACAAACAAAGGCGTAACCGCAACCGGAATTTTCCATTTCAACAACGCTTACGAAATGACCTCGTTTACAACAAATGACCGCGGGCAGATTGCCCCCGACGGAAGCATTGAATACACCCCGTGGGAAGCACAATGCGAAAACTACAAAACCTACTCCGACGGCATCAAACGCCCTACCGTTTTCCGCGCAGTATGGAAAAATAAAGACAGAGACTTCGTCTATTTCGACGGAGAAATCAGCAAAGTGAATGGAGCTAAGGTAAAGTAAAATGATCCATAAATTAGCAACAGTTTTTTCAATATTGTTATTGATTTATAGTGGAGTTAAAACAGCTTCTTATAAAAATGTTTCTGGGATATTTTTTAACTTTTATGGAAGTTCTGCAGTAGTATATGGTTTCGGGCTTATCATACTATCTAGTATTTGGCTTATTTGCTGGCATACAAACGCCTTTAAATTTACAAGTGACAAAAATTGGCCTTATTTGCTATTTTGCAATTACTTAGTTGCAATTATTGTAAAAATCATTATGTAGTTTTTTAGCGATTTTTAGGAAATAATATTTCTATTTTATTCCCCATGACACTTCTTTTAGGCATTCTTTTCTTAGCACTTTTCATAAGCGCGATTGTCCGCGGTAAGTTCACGTACGGTCAAGCCGATTACGATTTTCACGAGCATCCTGTGCAATTCGTAATCGTGCTCACCTTTATCCTCGGCGTTTCTGCGCTTTGTTTTTATCGATTTATCGTAGAATTATAGACTAAACATTTTCAAGAGTTTGTTATATTACAATCTGTAGACAACTTAAAAGAGCAGGTACTTTATGAGCGAGGAAAAAATTACTCCCAGTTGCAATTCTGAAGACGTAAAAGCAATCACAAAGAGGTGCGCAGAATCCTGGATGAAACGAATCCGAAATTTTGCAGGTTTCTTGGGAATGATTCTCCCGTGGATAGCTCTCGTCGGCGCGGCTTTCGTCGCACATGCTCAGCCCGCCAAAATCCCCGATGATTTTTGGGCCACGCTCTCCATTTCGGCCACATATTACTTGACCCCTGCACTTGCAGGCATCCTTACAACAGCCGCAGTCGTCCTAATGTGCTACAAGGGCTATGACTGGCGCGATGAACTTGTCACAACCATTTCCGGAATTTTCGGTTTAATGATTGTCATATTCCCTTGCGGTTGCTCCGCTGCAGATAGCAAGATTGTTGGCTTTTTCCAACTGCCCATAGCCGTTTCTAACATCATCCACTTAACATCGGCCGTTATATTCTTTATACTTTTGGCCATCAACAGCCTATTCCTTTTCACGCTTGGCGAAAGTGACACCAAGCAAAAAAGGATTCGTAACATCATTTACAGGGTCTGAGGCATCGGTATGTTCTGCACTTTGTTCCTGCTTGTTTTGCCTATTGAGTTTCCTGCAAAGATTTTCATCGTCGAAGCAATTGCACTCACGTTCTTTGGTGTGAGCTGGCTTGTGAAAGGTCAAATCTTCGGGTTGCTCAAAGACAAATAAGAGCTAGAACGCAAAAGCAAGACCAATTCCACCCTGTGGAGTCACACCCATTTTTACCTGGAGGCTCCACTGAGAATCTAAGCTCTTGTTATAAATTTCCACAGCGGAATCCACATAATTGCCAGCTACATAACCAAGCAAAAATGCGATACCACAAACGCCGACACCGCCAAGCGTAAGCGGCATGCCGATATCGCTATCGCCTGTAAGCCAAGCGACAACGCCATAGCCAACAGCCCCACCACCGATAGCGGCAAAGACTAATCCAGGGTAATAAAAGATTTTAGACGTGCTAAGTTCGCTTGCAGCCTCAGGATTTGTTTTCAACAAGGTTTCTACAGTTTCATAAGTTGCGGGATTTCCGCCTACATACCATTTTTTTTCAACAACAGCAATTTTTCCATCCGACGTCCGTGATGCCGCAGGTGATTCGCTATTTACAGCAGCCCCATTGGATGAGTAACTATCCCAAGACTGTGCAAACGACGCACAGGCAAAAAACAGCGTAACAAGAATAGTAGAAACAAATAAACGCATTTTAAACCTCCCTTTATTAGAAAGCGAAACCTAAATACAAGTTAAGATCTATACCAAGACCATCTCCAATGACTTCAAAGTCAACACCGGCATCCGCTATTTTGTTTGTCGATGTAAAACGAAGACCAAGATCATAACCAAAGACAAAATGACCATTCATAACTTTACGGCCCAAAAGCAATTCAATACCCACCATAGAAATAGAACCGCTATGGCGACCATTACTCACGTCATTGGAAAGATACATAAACTGAGGTTCAAGATACCATCCGCGATGTCCTCTACCGCTTAGGTAAAAACGGAATCCCTCGTTAATACTAAAACCGGAGTTGGTCGTACCATCATAATCACCGCTCAAAATTCCAGGACGCGTTATAAGGGAAAAGCGATTACCAAAACCCAATTCAAAGGTAACATAAAAATAGATAAGACCTTGAACGCCATCAACAATGAGCGATACCGGATGAAGCGCCAACGCCATCTTAAAATCATCATATTGAGTTTCTTTCGGAGCAGAAGTCTGAGTTTCTTGAGTTTTACTCAAGACTCCAGCAGCGGCGGACGTCTCTTCTGAAGAAGTGTAACCATACGGATTATTTGCAAAGACGACACTTGCAAACATAATTGTGGCAATCAAAAATTTCTTTATCATTCTAGCTCCTTTTTTTATTCAGCCGCAATTTTAGAAATTTTATTCTACACAGTCAACATTTATGTACAAAACTGTTATCAAAATAACAATACACTTATTCTAATTCTACTTTAATTTCTACGCCAGGCACCCATACCTTGGGCGCATTCAGAATCGGAGCAAGGACTTTACGTACGACCGCAAGGTTTTGCGTTTTAATATAAAGTTTTACCCAAAACACATTTTGCACTTTCGGTACAAACGCATCAACAGGTCCAAGGACCGTCATCGTAGACTCTTTGCGCAAAATGCTTTCGAGGCGGTTCACCGTATCGCGAAGCAAGTTTTCATCACGCGAACCGCAACTAATTTCGACAAGTTTGCAGAACGGCGGATAAAACGCCATCTGGCGGTTCGAAGATTCTAAGTCGGCAAAGCCTTCAAAATCATGGCGAATGGCATACTGCATCACCGGTTCTGTCGGATTGAGCGTCTGTATAAACACGCGGCCACCGCCACCTGCGCGCCCCGCACGGCCCGCCGTTTGACTCAACAGTTGATACAAGCGTTCCGTTGAGCGGAAATCGGGAATGCCAAGGCCCGAATCGGCACCGACAATTCCTACAAGCTTTACGCCCGGAAAGTCGTGACCTTTCGCGACCATCTGCGTTCCAAGCAAAATGTTGTATTCACGATTCCTGAACGATGTCAATATTTTTTCGACAGCGCCCACATTCTGCGTCGTATCGCGATCCATGCGAATCACTTTCGCATCGGCCACCCATTCATGGATTTCTTCTTCGAGTTTTTCGATTGCGCCCCCGACAAATTCATACGTTTCGGCACCGCATGTCGGGCACGGCGTATCCACCGGATAAAGTGCTGCGCAGTAATGGCACATCAGCGCATTGTACTGTTTATGATAAACTAGCGGAATATGACAATGCTTGCAGTAAAGCGTTTCACCACATTCAGAACAAACTCTAATCTTAGAGTAACCGCGACGATTCATGAGGATAATCGCCTGGTCGCCACCCGCAATGCAATCCGAAAGCGCTTCGCGCAATGCAGGAGACATGAGCACGCCTTTTTGCTGGCGCACCTTGCCCATATCAATCACTTTCACTTCGGGGAGAGGCGCCGCAGTCGCACGATTCTTGAGAGTCAACAGCTTGAGGTTCCCAGCCTTTGCATTGCGGAACGTTTCAAGACAAGGCGTTGCTGAACCAAGCACAACAAGCGCTCCATACTTCTGTGCCAAGTGGAAAGCCAAGTCACGCGTATGGTAACGCGGAGCCGGATCCTGTTGTTTAAACGAAGAATCATGCTCTTCGTCCAAAATAACAACATCAAAATCAAACGGCGAAAGAATGGCGCTGCGCGTCCCGAGCACCACTTTCGCAGAACCATCGAGCACAGCCAAATAGCCCGCACGCTTTTGCGGAGCCGAGAGCGCCGAATGCAACACCACAACAGGAACTTTCAAATAATCTTCAAAACGAGACGCCGTCTGCGGAGTAAGCCCAATTTCTGGCACAAGAATGAGCACGCGCTTTTTTCGCTTAAGTGCTTCGCGCACCAATTCCTGATAAACTCTCGTCTTGCCACTGCCGGTCACGCCATGCAGGAGCGTTCCACGAAAACCGTCCTTATCCAAATCTTCAACAAGACTGGCAAGCGCAGTCTCTTGTTCGCCTGTCAAGGGGGGCAGGTCCGAACAGACCTCCATTTCAGGTCCATTTGATAGAGCCTCGCCCCGAGGTTCAGATTTTTCAGCCAGCAAGGCATCGAGGAACTTGTCAAAATCAGCAGGCCAAAACACGTTCAGCGTGCGCATGGGCGAACTTATATAATACTTAGACACCCATTCTAGCGATTCCATATAACGTTCAGAAAACACATAGCCCGACTCATGCGGACACGCATACCGGACATCGAACGACGGTTTATCGCAATGGACACGACTCACCAAAGCAAGCGTCGGCTTACGGCGGGCAAGCTGCACCCAGACGACACTCCCCCGCTGGATATTTACACCTTCCGGCACCCCGTAAGTAAATACCGACGGGGACAATGGGATGTAAACCTCGCAAAAACGCGACAGAAGCGCTGATTTACAGCGTACCTTAACCATCTCCGGAGCAGACGTTTTGGGAATTCTTTTGGCCACGCGGCAAAGATAGTATTGTTACAAGCTTAAATGGGCATAAATTCGTATAGATTTTCCTGACCTTAATATTTTTTTAGTTAGATTATGCTATACGGAGCCGAAAAGGCGCCGCCTACCTATTGGAGATATTATGAGCTTTTTTGACGCATTTAAACCGAAATGGCAAAATTCCAATCCAGCAAAGCGCATCGAAGCGATTGCCGACTTGGATGAACTCACTAGTCAAGACATTGTCGAACGAGTGGCCCTTTCTGATGATAATGTCGAAGTGCGAATGGCTGCAGTTAAGAAACTTGCAATTATTAAGACACTTCAGGATATTTCGACAAAAGACAGCGATGCCGGCGTACGCCGTTTGGCAGAATCGAGAGCTTTCGAAGAAATCGTCAAGAAGCTGAAAGACTTTAACGAATCCACTCTGAATAGCGAAGTCCTCGGCTACATCGAAGCCATCAAGGACACGCGCTATACCGAAGATGTCCTCAAAGCAACAAACAACGTAACTTTGAAGAGAGAACTTGTCAAGCAGTGCACCAAGCAGTCCTTGCTCGCCCAGATTGCAGCACGCGATGCAAGCGAAGAAATCGCACTGCAAGCCGCAGACCGCGTAACGTCTGAATCGTTGCAGGCAGACCTCATCAAGAGTTCCAAGCACACTTCCGTCCGCAAGAAGATTTCGGATAAAGTTCGTGCAAAGAAAGAAGCCGAAGACAATGGCAGAAAGGCCGCCGAACTCTTGCAGAGCAAGCGCGAAGCCCTCATCAAGCAGGCACACTTCCTCGCCGCCCAAAAGGACGCTTTTGCCACCAAGCCACAGTTCGACGATTTGATGAACGAAGCAAACGCCCTCGGCATGGGCGAATCTGCTGCAACACTCAATGAAATTTACGAAAGCTTCAACAAGTTCTACGACGAAGCAAACGCTGCAAAGAAGGCTGCCGAAAATGCCGAAGCCGAAAAGCAGGCAAAAATTGCACGCCTCACGGAAGCGCTTACTGAACTCGAAGGTTTTGTCGAAGCAGGCACGACCGAAGAAAACGCTGACCGCGTAAGCGCCATCATCCAGGAATGGAACGAAGGCAAGTCCGTCATGGACGCCGCTTTGATCAAGCGCTTCAACAATGCCTACTTCAAGTCCCAGGAAGCAAAGAAGATTGAAATTCCGTCCGCAGAATCTGAAAACGCAAGCGAAGAAGAAATAGCCATCCGCAAGAGCCTTCTCGAACGTCTCCAGGCACTCTCCGAAACGGAAATCGATGAAAACACGGGCAAGCACTTGCATGCCATCGTCCGCGAATGGGAAAAGCTTTCGCTCCTCGAAGGCGATGACCCGATTCTCCAGGCTTATAACGCTCTCCGCACCAAGTTAAGCGAACTTATCGGCGCGTTCAACGAAAAGGCCCAGAAGGTCATCGAAGAAAATTCCAAGAAGCTCCGCGGTCTCATCGAACGCATCCAGAACATCGACGAAAACCAGGAATTCCGCGAAATCCACAAGATTCTCCGCGACACTTATCAGGAATGGAAGGAAATCGTCGGCGAGAACAAGTTCAAGTACCACGACCTCTGGCAGGAATACAAGATTGCCACCTCGCGTTTCCAGGAAATGCAGCAGTGGGAAAACTGGCACAACGAAAAGGACCGCGACACCATCATCGAAGAAATGGACGCGCTCTCCAAAGAAACTCCGAGCCAGGCTGTGCTTGCCAAGTTCCGCGAACTCTGCAGCAAGTGGCGTGAAATCGGCCCGATTTCTGCAGCCAAGTTCCAAGACTACCGCGACCGATTCCAAGCTCTCGTAGACAAGGTCAAGGAAAACTGCGCACCGTTCATCGAAGAACAGAACGCCGAACGCCAAAAGAACCTCGTCGACAAGGAAGCCCTCTGCCAGAAGGTCGAAGACCTCGTTGCTAACGCTGAAATTTTCTGGAAGGACAAGTTCAAGGCAGTGCAGGAAATCCAGGAAAACTGGAAGAACATCGGCATGGTCCCGAAAGAAGCTTTTGCAGCCCTCAATAAGCGTTTCAAGGACGCTGTGAACGCCTTCTACGCCCAACACAAGGAAAATGTGAAGCACGAAGACGAAAGCCGCGAAGCCAACTACGAAAAGAAGGTCGCTCTCTGTATCGAAGCCGAAGCCATCAAGGATTCGACCGATTGGAACGCCACCTCCACCAAGCTCAAGCAGTTGCAGGACGCTTGGAAAGCTACAGGTCCAGTGCCGAAGAGCAAGTCCGACGAAATCTGGACGCGCTTCCGTACCGCTTGCGATTCCTTCTTCGAAAAGAAGCGCGGCCACTTTGAAGAAATGGATGCTGCCAAACAGAAGAATCTCGAACAGAAGCAGGCCCTCTGCGAAAAGCTCGAAGCTCTCGACATCGCCAACATCACTCCGGAAGTCATCGATGCTTACAAGGCCATTGATGCCGAATGGAAGACGATTGGCATGGTCCCGAAGGACGCCGTCGAAAGCATCAACGAACGCTTCAACGCTATCGTCAATAAGATTGTCGCCAAGATGGCTGAATCTGACCCGGAACTCCAGGCCAAGATTGCAGATATCAAGAAGAAAAAGCAGGAAATGATCGAAAAGGTCCGCCAGTTTGCCGAAAGCGCAGGCTCCAACCAGCTCGCCGATGCCGTTCGCGACATCCAGAAGGAATGGGTCACGCTCGGTTCTTGCGGCAGTGACGATGATGAACTCCGCAAGGCATTCCGCGATGTCTGCGACGACTTCTTCACCCGTCGTCGTGACCAGCTCGACATTCAGGAACAGGCTCGCCAGAACAATCTCCAAAAGAAGATTCTCCTCTGCGAACAGGCCGAAGACTTGCTCACCGACTTGAATGATCAAACGGTCGTTGCCTCGATGAACAAGGTCAAGCATTTCCGCCGTTTGTGGAAGGAAGTCGGAGCCGTCCCTCGTGAACACTCCGAAAAGATCTGGAAACGCTTCAATTCTGCTTGCGACCAGGTGTTCGCCTTCGGCCGCAAGGACGAAAAGAAGGAAGAAGCTCCGGCAGCCGCAACGACCGAAGCTTAAGCGATCAGAGAAGGTCTCCACGACCTTGCCAAGTTCACTTAAAAGACCTTGTCATGCCCGCCTACCTGTCCTCGCTTGACGGGGACGAGCGGGCATCTCCTTTTTATACGCTAGAGAATGAAGATTCCCGGTCAAGCCGGGAATGACAAACAGACTAAATCCTTCTGCATTTTCTATTTTTTATTTCATGAAATTCCCGCCATGGACAAGTGTAAGCGAAGCAGCCCGCCTCCTCAAGGAAGGCGAAGTCGTCGCCATCCCGACAGAAACGGTTTACGGGCTCGCCGGTAACGCTTTCGAGCCCAAAGCTCTCGCCAAGATTTTCGCCGCTAAAGAACGCCCAACGTTCGACCCGCTGATTGTCCATATCGCAGACATTGCACAACTCACCGACATCGCGAAGGACATCCCCGATAGCGCCTACAGACTCGCCGAAGCCTATTGGCCAGGCCCGATGACCATCATCCTCCCCAAGAAGGATTGCATCCCCGACCTTTGCACAAGCGCCCTTCCCTCCGTGGCCGTGCGCTTCCCAAGCCATCCGATTGCACAGGCAATCATCAAGGAATCCGGACTCCCGCTTGCCGCTCCAAGTGCAAACCTCTTTAAGCACGTGAGCCCCACGACCGCTGAACACGTTGCCGCCCAGCTCGCCGACCGCATCGCAGGCATTGTCGATGGCGGCCCCTGTTCCGTCGGTGTCGAAAGTTCCATCATCTCGCTCGTCGGTGAACCGACTGTGATGCGTCCAGGCGCCATCACGCTAGAGATGTTCAAGGCCATCCTCGGTGAAGTAAAAATCAAGGAATCTACATCCAAGCCGGGGCAGCCGATGCTCGCCCCCGGCCAATGCGACACGCATTACCGCCCGCAAGTCCCGCTTTACTACGGTGAAGTTCCAGCAGGCTACAAACTGCCGGAGCATACCGTTCGCATAGCATTCGGTACACAGCAAGGCCCTGTTCCTGCAACTGTAAATTTGTCAGCAACAGGCGACATGGTCGAAGCAACATCCAAGCTTTATGCCTTTATGCACGACCTTGACAAATCCGAATACGACCTGATTCTCGTAGACCCCATCCCGAACACAGGCGTCGGCATGGCACTCAACGACCGCTTAAAACGTGCAAGTATAAAGTCATTACCGTAAATACGAGATTATAGTTACTAGTTAGTAGTCATTGATCATTAGAAAATATTGACATAAAATTTTCTAGAAACTCGTAACTTAGAGTTCTTAACTCACATCGGGAACAGCGGGTAGTGTTCCTTGGTATAGGCACGCGTGAATGCATTAAAATGCCACCATTCGCTAGGGAGCATCACCCACCCCGCACGCTTCATGATATGGCGCAACAAATTGCGATTATCGATTTGCTGTTGCGTGAGGCGCCCGGACTTTAAAGCATCAGCCTCGCCCACTACACCCGCACAACGTTCAAACGAATCAAAGTCAGCGCCCATATCGAGCAAATTACCAGTGCTATCGGCAATTCCCAAATCTAGCGCAAGCCCATAATTGTGGAGACCACCCGTCTTGCCCGACGAAACGAAATGACTGTAGGGCGTCCCCGCCACAGAACTTTTCAGAACCGATTGCGCATACATCGGACGAGCCGCATCAAAAATCACAAGTGAATATCCCGGCAGCTCTTTGGCAAGAAGCGAAAGCGCCCGCCTTAGCTTCGGCAACGCATCTCTGTGCACAAAAGCGCGCTGGATTCCGCAATACATGTCATGACCAGTTACGTTATTAAAAGTGGCATAGCGCAAATCCATGCGGAGTCCGCGCATATACGTAATTTCGACCAAATTAGAATCGTGACTGGCGTAATCCACCCATTGCTTTGCCGAAGTGCAATAGCGCAAAGGTTTTGCGGGCTTCGGCGGTACAAACAAAGAATCAGTTTCGTGAGAAAAAGCCAAAGCAACAGCGAAGAAAACAAATAACAAGAATCGAATCATATGAAAATGCAGGTATGTGCTCAAAGCGCAGCGCCCTGAAAGCGCCAAAGGCTCGCAATGGCAACTTGCGCAACTTCCTACTGTCTACTTCCTACCGCCTACTAATTATATTCCCAACTGGATTTCTACACCAAAGTCGATATTGAGCCCCATGCCCTTCGCAATGAACGGCACCAAATCATATCCATTAGCGGTATTCTTGTCCTTATCCTTCGCCACCCATGAACGTTCACGCCAGTTCTGGGAACCCAGGAATCTAAGAGCTTCAACATCAAGTTTCGCAAAAATGTTATCGACTTCCAAATAGAATCTGGCGTGCTTAAAGAAGAACTTCGACTTCGTCAAATCCAGGTTCACGCGAATGTCAGTCCTGTACAAATTCGTAAACTTGTTATAATCCCTGAGTTCGCGAGTTCCGTTACTTTCATTGGTCGCAGGCTTAATTGCATAGTAGTAAAGCGGTCTGTGCCATGCAGCATGGTGCGTCAAGATAACAGAGACGATGGAATCCTTGCGCGGATAGAATCTAAAGTGCGACACCATATCAAAGCGGGAGTTCGCTTCCCACGGCAACGACTTCCCGTTCGTCAACTCGTACTCACCATAAACAGAACTTGCATTCATCGCCATGGAAAAATGGTGCGATGTTTTCCATTCCAGAGAACCTGTTGCACCAGATACCCAAGCATAATCCACAGGAGTCACATCATCGTAATTTGCAAATGCCTTCGGCAACGGGAGCAGAGGGTCAAAGTAAAAACGCCCAAAGCCAGCCAACTGCATCGCTAAGTACTTGGAACGATATCCAAAGCCTGCCTTGAGCGACGTTCCGGATTCCAAGCGCCCCGTCAGGTCTCCATCATCATAATAGTGTTTCCAGTCTGCTCGATAGGCAGCATTGCCAAAGAGTCTCCAATAGGCGGAGTCCTTTTTAGACAAATTGCGGTCCATATCAAACGAGACCGTCGGCAAAGCGTGATGGTCATGGACATCAGCAATGGCACCGAGCGAGAGCATGTGCTCCGAGTAATCGTTCTTCCAATCAAGTGTTGCAGCACCGGACAAGACTCCCGTCTGATAATCACGGCTTTCTTCACCGCCAGAAATTGGATTACTGCGTTCAACAAAATGATGTTCATACAAAAGAGCACCGCGCAAATCGGCGCCAAGAATATCGGCATTAAATCGCTTATCTGCACCAGCACTCAAAGTCGTGTGCGTTTGGCTGTAACCATCAATGAAAGTCCTTGCGGATTCATCTACAAATTTTCCAGACCGGAATCCAGTCGTATCGCGAATCGTATCACTCAAGCTCTCGCGGACAAATCCAGCATGAAAACTCGTTCCAAACTTTGAAGCGTATTCACCACCAATCACCAAGTAGCTTTGGCTACCTTCGGCAATGTCAATTGAATTGACGCTACTATAAAGTTTCGAGGTATCCTGACGAATTCTGTATTCATCAGAACTGTACAAAGTCCTCAAAGCCCAAGTTGCATTTCCTAAAGAATCAGAACCGTTCAACTGCGCATAGATGTCAAACGCAGTCAGGTCAAACGGATTCGACGACTTTACCTTGCCGTCATCCGACTTGTCGTCGCGCTTACGTAATTCCGTAAAGAACTTTTCGCCAAGAATCTTGAGGATGCCGTCGTCTAGCGTACGGAACGCAAAACGGAAACTGTCCCAAAAAAAGAACGGGGCGTCCACCAGGACTTCACGTTGGGCAATTGTAGCAGAACCTCTCAAGCCCCATTCACCACTCGTCTGCTCTGGGATATACTGAATAGACGTTGCCAGGCCCTGTCCCAAAGGCCCTTGTCCATAATGGTCATGAATTTCTATTCCGCTCAAAGTATGCGGATTGATAACGGACAGGTTTCCAGGGAATCCTAAATCCAGATGTCGCATGTTAGGAATGCGCAGGCGTCCCAAGTGATAAGCTACATCGCCAGCACGGGAACCTTCATAATAAAGAGCGCTACTGAAATCTTTCTGGCCCGAAATACCAGGCATCTGGCTCAGGTGATCCGTAATATCAAAACGCATGCCAGCCGCATCTTCGAGTTTTTCAAGCTTGACCGTGCGTTCCACTTCCCACTTGACGGGTTCGCCACCACCGATAATCGTGCTCGACCCGAGGTTTGTCACATTCGTGCTGAGCGTAATGACCATATCCATCAAGTCAGCAAAGTCTTGCAAATCCACAAAGACGCTATCAAAGCCGTCCTTTTTAAACACAAGCGTTGCATTTTTAGAATCAACGGTCAGTTCAAATCGACCTCGGGAATCCGTTTCCCCGATTCGTTTACCGGACTGGTATGTAATTGCGACATCCTTGACAGGCAAGTCTGAATCAGCTTCGAGGACGACACCGATAACCGTTGTCGGAGACGCAGCAAGAACCCCTACAACAAGAAACAAGACAAAAGAGAAAAAAAGGCGAGAATTCATACTTTCAAAATAGATATTTTATGCAAGGAAAATTCAAGCGAGCTCTCAACATCTTATATTATACGCATGCTTAAAGTTTATTTAGTCCAGTTCGATAGCGCCAAAGGCAACAAAACCGTAAATCTCGCACGTGCAAAGAAGATGATTTTCAAAGCAAAGCCCGTTGCAAGGAGCCTCGTGCTCCTTCCCGAGATGTTTGCCACAGGGTATGTCCCTGCCGATCTGGACGATGCCGCCGAAGACTTTAGTTCAAACGAGTCAGGAGCAACAACACAAACACTCTCCGAAATCGCAGACGAAACGAACTGCACCATCATGGGAGCAGGCATCACCCGCGCAAGCCACGGATTTTATAACCACATAAGCATCTACAAGCCACACGAAGCCAAGGAATTCTGCGGATACGACAAGATGAACCTGTTCTTTCCCGAAAAGAAAAACTTTAAAGCGGGCGAAGAAATTAATTTATTTAAATTTAATAATTGGACCATAGCTTCGTTTATCTGCTACGACCTGCGGTTCCCCGAAATCTTCCGTGAAGCAACCAAACAAGGAGCAAACCTCATCACGATCCAGGCGGCGTGGCCCGCCAAGAGACGAGCCCATTGGGAAACGCTCCTCAAAGCACGAGCAATCGAAAATCAGGTCTATATCGCCGCCGTGAACGCCGTCAGCGAGAACCCCAACCAAAAGCTCCCGCTTGCAGGCACATCTCTCATCATTTCGCCGAACGGAGACATTCTCGCCGAAGGTCCGACCCAAAACGAAGTCGTCATTTATGCCGAACTGGACATCCAAGCGGAACGAGACTACCGCAAAACCTTCCCCGTTCTCGAAGGCATCGTCCCTCCAGAATTTTTATAGAACTGGCGCAAGAACAGGGCTAAACAGTAAAAACCGAGTGAACCCAATCACACAAAAACGGCCGCAGCAAAGCCACTTCTTGGACAATTCGTCAAGTCTAATTCATTGATCATCAATGTGTTACGGCGCACATTTTTTATATATTTGCCAAAAAATTTTCTTTCCAGTATTGGCATTTTCATCACAGAAAGATTATTTTTATATTACGTCTTTTAAGAAAAGAGGCTTAATATGGCAACAACAAGTAAAATTGACGAAGCAAAAGAGCTCATCAAAGCAGGGCTCAAACGCGAGCTGATTTTAAAAATCACCTCTATTTCGGAACACGAGTACAGCCTTCTCCAGCGTGAACTCCTCGCAACGGCATAGGCTTGCAGCTCATTCTGAACATACCCGCCCAACAAGCAACCGACGGAGCTTCTCGTAAGGCCGCCGTTATTGCTTGTTATAAAGACGGGAGCCTCTTGCTCGATGCGAGGGACAACCTCAAGCCCGCAAGATTTACCATGCATCCGTCCGACAGTTTTCCATGGACGGAATTCATTGAAAAACTGCTTGCCGCATGGCAGCTCTGTGATTACAGCGATGTTCCAGAAGCATTCAAACCCATCAAGCAGATTCCCCCCTTCGTCATTGAAGGGCTCCCGCGCGAACCCGTGCCGCAACAGCTAAAAATCCTAGCAGCATTGCGCACGCAAGGCTATTTCGCACCTCTCCAAAATACGGGAAAATAACGGGCAAAAAAGAAAAGAAAGTGCCCTCTCCTAATCCGTATCGACCAAACATCGACCATAATCGAAGACACTTTCTTTGTTTTTCCAAGGAGAATCCACCCTTCCATCTCCTACGTTTTATATTATATATTATTTTGGTCTAACGGTTTATTATTAAAAAAATATTTTCTAGTCAAAAAATATATATTCAAAACAAAACGTGTAGGGAGATTCCCGCCTTCGCGGGAATGACAAGTTTATATTATGAACCTTATCAAGTATTTTAGCAAACAACGTTGGTTCATGGGGAAAAACAGAACCATCTTACGCGCTGACACGCTCGACTCCACAGAAGCCGGCAACACGCGCATCAGGCTTATCAAGGTTTCGTTTGACGATGGCGAAAGCGATATTTACACTGTCATCGATGACGAAAATGCGGTCGGTAAAATTCTCGAAGACGCATTCCTCGATGGCTCTCAGCAGTCTGTTTTCGCAGGTGACTCCGGATTTTTCTCGTTTCGGATTACAGCGCCGTTTTCGAGAGCGGCTCTCACGAGTATCAAGCCCGTTTCTAAGGAACAAAGCAATTCTGCATTTTGCGCTCCCGGCAAGTTTTTCTTCAAGCTTTACCGCAGGCTAGAACCGGGTTTACACCCCGAAGCCGAAATTCTTGAAGCTATGAACAAGGCGGACAGCAGCCGCGTTCCGAGACTTTACGCCGTCTGCAACTACAAGGCCAAAGGCGGTGAAGTTTACACATGGGGCATTTTAGAAGAGCATTTCCCGAACGCACTTGACGCCTGGAGCGAATTCTGCAATAACATGAATAGCACGGACGCTTTCCAGCTCGGAATGTCCACGGCGCAAATGCACGAAAGCCTCAAGCGATTAAGCGGTCCCAAGTACAGTAGCATAGAGCCGCCATTTGACCGGCTGGCGCAACTTTTGCAAGCGACATCCGACACCGAACACACCCCGCAACTGCGAGAAAAGCTCCCGGAACTACGGCTCCGCTACAGCGACTTGCTCCGCGAGACATTCAGCGACAAGACCATCAAAAAACAGCGCATCCACGGGGACTATCACCTCGGGCAAGTTCTGATTACGCAAAGCGCCAACGGCACCAAGCATTTCGAAATTATTGACTTTGAAGGGGAACCCACGCGAAGCCTCGACTATAGGCGCACCATCCGCTCCCCCGCAGTCGATATCGCCGGAATGTTGCGCAGTTTTGCCTACGCAGGCGCCGTCGCCAAGACCGACCCAACCGAAGCTCAAAAAGCTTTTGTCACAGGATATTCCAAGGTTTCCGGGATTTCCACCGAAGAAATCGAGAAGGAATCCAAGCCCTACATTCTCGCGAAAGCTATCTACGAAGCATGCTACGAGCTAGAATTTCGCCCCGACTGGTTTTGGATTCCCGCCAAAGCGCTACTAGAGTTATAATTTTGAATCAAGTTTTTTGAATACAGGTTTCTCTAAAAGCTGAATTCTCACGAAATCAATCAAGGTGCATATTGCATAAACAGCAAGAACACTGGCTACAGCATGCAGGTATATATTCCCTGCATAATGCCCTGCGTTATTGAGTGTATCACGCCATAGCCATTGACGCATCGTATCGCTGTTTGCATGAATCAACAAAACACCAAATGCGGAAGCAGCAATAGTATTGATTATCTTACTGTAACCCATTTTCAAATTCTTGAAAAATAAAAATGCACAGACGGCCGTAGCGACTGCAAGCGGCTTGTTTGAGTCGGCCACAAAGAAATAGCTTAAATTCTTATTTATTATACTGCACATTTGTACCCCCCCCACACGCTGGCTAGGGACAATGTAATAAAGCCCAAAGCCAACCAACCCGTACGTTTGGTGTTTTGCGACCACTGTGGCGGATAAAGCCTAAAGTAAGACCCAATGAGATAAATCACCATAAACCAACCCACATAATTAAACGTAACATTGATTAACAATTGTGGGAAAACGCTGTACACAAGCAAGCAAAGCCCCAAGAGCAACTGATGTTGTCGTTTGGTCATGCCTTTGATTAAAATATTCAGGAACGGAATGAAGCAGAAGAAAACTAGGAAACAGCTGACAAATCCATCTTTTATAGATTTTATCGGCATCAAAGACTTGATAACAAATTTAGGAGAAAGTTCCACATAACCCGTTACGACGAAAATGCCGAAAAAAAGAAGCTTATAAAAGTAGTACGCTCCAAATAGTTTTAGGAACTTTTTTAGGCTGATGTCCGACTTGCACATAAAGTAGCCGGTAATCAACACAAAACAGTCAATGCCTGTCTTACCAGCCCACCCAAACAAATAAAGAAACATTGACTTTACCGATGTCGGATTTTCCGCCATAATTGGCATCAATCCTGAGTTAACCACGTAATGGTGAGCGACAATCAATAGCATCACGATGATGCGAAACAACTCTAGATTGGAATTGCGCGGCTTAGGAGCTGCAAAAACTTCTTTTGACATAAATAATCCTTATTTTCCAACAAATTTAGAAAAAGGACTATTTTTTATGGTTCATCACCTTCAAAATTGTATTAAAAATATAATTAAAACTTCCGATTTAAAAAAGTTTTGAAAAAAGCGTCGGCCAAGGCCATTCCTTCGCAGTAGCGTGCAAAACGAGTGTTGCGACGGGCTGCTTGCAGACCGACATAACCGAGTGAAGCCGCTGACGCCGTAGGCGTCAACTCCGAGCTGGGGCCCCGCCCGCATAATTTTCATTTTGATTCAAAATCTACTCTAAGGCGAAGCCTTCAACATTTTTTATATTTGGCGTCATCATGACACCAGAAGAAATGGAACAGTTACTCCGCAAGGAAGCGCAAGAACTCGTCAATACCGAGCCGCTTTCAAAGTTAATGCTCGAAGAGCAAGTCCTTAACCGCAAGAACTTTGCGGATATGCTCTGCGTGACCCTCGCCTGTCAGCTCGCCGGTGAAGTCATCGACCGTGCTGAACTCGAGAAAATGTTCAGTGCCATGTACGAAAAGTATCCCAACCTGCTCCTTTGCGCGACAAAGGACTTGCGAGCAACCGTTCTCCGCGACCCGGCCTGCACAAGCCACTTGGAACCGCTCCTTTTGTTCAAGGGCTTCCAGGGATTGCAGGCTTACCGCGTAGCCCACGTTCTGTGGGAAGAACATAGGCATTTCCCGGCAAAGATGCTCCAGAACATCATCAGCCGCAAGTTCGGCATGGACATCCACCCGGCAGCAAAAATTGGCCACGGGCTTTTGATTGACCATGCCACAAACATCGTAATTGGCGAAACAGCGACAGTCGGGAACAACGTAAGCTTTTTGCATGGAGTGACTTTGGGCGGTACCGGTAACGAAATTGGCGACCGTCACCCGAAAGTCGGTAACGGCGTGATGCTCGGCGCCCATGCGCAGTTGCTTGGCAACATCCACATTGGCGATGGCGCAAAAATTGGTGCAGGTGCTGTAGTGCTTCACGATGTCCCCGCTCATACGACGTATGCTGGCGTGCCAGCCGTCCAGGTAGGCCACCCACACGACGAAATGCCAAGCTTCAACATGCAACAGGACTTCACTCGCGACATTTAACGAGGCTTCGCCGCAGTCACTAGTTTATAGCCTAGAAGAGCGAGATCCGTGCAAATGAACAGAGCAGCGAAAATCAAATTTATCGGCGATAAGCTGGACGAGCTGTACCCGAATCCGCCCATTCCGCTAGATTTTACAAGCCCATTCACGCTCCTCGTGGCTGTCGTTTTAAGCGCCCAGTGCACAGACATCCGCGTGAATCAGGTGACCGCGGTTCTCTTTAAAGAAGCAGACACGCCAGCCAAAATGATTAAGCTCGGCGTTGACCGCATTGCCGAAATTATCAAGCCATGCGGTTTCTTTAACACCAAGAGCGTGAACATTTTCAAGCTCTCGCAAGCGCTCGTCGAAAAGTTCAAGGGCGAAGTCCCGCACACGTTCGAGGAACTTGAAAGCCTCCCTGGAGTCGGCCACAAGACGGCGAGCGTCATCATGAGCCACATCTTTAAGCTCCCGGCATTCCCGGTCGATACGCATATCCACCGCCTCGCCGAACGCTGGGGATTAAGCGACGGTTCGAGCGTCGAAAAGACCGAAGCAGATTTAAAAAAAGCTTTTCCCGAAAGCGAATGGGAAAAGCGTCATTTGCAAATCATTTATTTTGGGCGCAACTACTGCAAAGCGCGCGGGCACAAAGATGAAGAATGCCCAATATGCTCTGTCGTGAAAAAGCGCAAGTAACCCTAAAAAAGGAGATTCCCGCTCGGTGGCGGGAATGACAAAGGAGCCGAGTGATGCAGAAACATGCTTGCATGTTTCTATATCCGAGGCGAACATGTCATGCCTCGAAGAGGAATGACAAAGGTGCGCAGAAGCCCTTACCTTCTACGCGATGGTGGCGGAGGGGGCGCATTGCGCGGACCGTGATGGTGTTCTGAACGACGAGAATTCCAGCGGTTGTTTTCATCGTCATTTGAGCTAGAAGCCTGCGGCGGAGGCGGTGTCGGCCGCCTATAATTCGATGGAGGCGGAGGCGTCGGTCGAGCATTGTTCGAAGGAGCCTGAGCGGAGGGCGCCATTCTTCTCAAGCCATTCGGTGCCTGTGGTGCCGGAGGCGCAGGAGGCGGTGCCGACGGTCGCCCATCCCACGACGAACGCGGACGCGGCGGCGGATTATCAAAGCGCCTCGGCGCGGGTCTGTCGTAATGCGGCCTATTATGGCGCGGTGGGCGCGCCGATTCATGAAAGCGACGGTGACGCGGAGGCGGTGCATAGCGATGCGGATGGCGGTAATGCGGGCGGCGATGCACCCAATCGTAATAGAACGGATCCCAGCCCCAGTAAACGAGACCGGCCCCAGTCCAAACGCCATTCACATAACGCAAGCGGAAACTACCGTCCGAAACAACGTAATAGACAACACGCGGGTCGTATTCCGGAACGTACACATATTCTTCGCGAACCGGCTGAATCGACACGTTGTCATCAACCTTCACAGCAATTTTATCATCACTATTCAAATAGCCATTCTTGTGGGCGACCTTGCGCATTCTCTGCACAGCATCCATCACATCGGCTTTTTGCATTTCGACCGCTTCGCCGAGCTGGTTTGCCCACGTCGCATATTTTGCAAGCTTGCGGAGGACATCCGGGAACGGGATAAGCGCAATCACCGACTCATCGTAATCGAGCTCGGCTCGTTCAATTGCAGCCGCCAAATCATCACCCTTCAAATGGCGATTTGCAGTTGCAAACGCAGATGCACTCGGAAGGTCTTCGCCATGCGTTGTCGCATCCAATACGTGCACCAAGAGCGGGTCCGGATAAAGCGCAATCGTCGAAACGAGCGTATCCAGTTCCGAAGGCGTATAGCGCGTCTGGGCGTTCGCCAATCCTGCCAAAAGAAACACCAATGGCAAAACGTATTTTAACGTCTTTTTAAACATAGGAACCTCCTTATCCTTAAAATACATCTTATTAGATGCCGCCGACCACCCCTTGGTTTCAAGATTATCCAAAAACTACTTTTGATTTGCCCAAATCAAGTAATCCTTGAGGCCCTCGATTTGCTTTTTATCCAACTGGAACGATGCTGTCGGATAATCCAGAAGGAGCATATCGTAAAAAACGAATTCATCCAACTTATCCGCTTCAATAACCTTAACGAGTCTTTTCAGTACGTCAACGGAATCTACAAGAGCCTTATCGCCTATAAACGGAAGGAACCCCATCAAGCATTCCCTATACATTGCTTGAGGCATTGAATACTTTTTTGCCTTCGCCTTATACACGGGTTCATAAAACCATGCCGCTTGAACAAATGCATAATACGACCAAATCGAGTCGGCAACAATATTCACATTCCCCGTAACAGAATCCCTGGACATCCTTACCTGCGGGTTAAAAGTCCAATTCTTAATATTCAAGCCATTTAATCCGTAAATTTCCTTGCGCAACGCTTCCAATCGCGGGTTATTGCGATTCAGGACTTTTGCAATAGAAATTTCATCAAGAGCTTTTTCCTTTTGGCCCTTGATTTTATAGACATCGGCAAGCAACCAGTGTGCGAGAAAATCTACATAGTTTGCCTCAATCGCCTTTTTATACCAAAGTTCAGCCTTGTCCCAATTTTCTTCGATCCCGTAAGTCTGACCAATATAGGTTATAGCGCTATACAATTTCGGATCCTCTTGCAAAGCCAGCGTATAGGCATCACGTGCCTTGGCATACTGATGGGACCCAAAATAATTTTCAGCCTTGTCGAGTAATTTTTTAGCCTCGCCCGTAGCCTTAATCGCTTTCACATCATAGCTATCGCCATTTTTCTCACGGTAGACCGGGTAGTTTATCAGCCGGCTTCGATCAGGCACTGGAATTGGTTTATCCAAATACTTTAACGAGTAAAGAGTTTTTGACTCTTTAATGATTTCCATCGCCTCTTGCAAAGGATTTTCATCTTTGGCAAACGAAAGCGCCACAAGCGCACATATTAAAATCAGAATTTTACTTTTCATAGATCCCATTCCTTCTTAGTTTAGTCTACTAAAACAAAATACAAAATAATCACAATAAAACAAAAGACCCCGACGGTTAAGCCGAGGTAATAAGATTCAGTAATAAGTGGTTAGTGATTAGTGGTTAGGAATGTAATAGAAATGTTCTAATTACAATTCCTTCCTACCGCCTACTGTCTACTTCCTACTATTTAATTACTTTGTCGGGTTGAAAGAATCTTTCAATCCCACAGTTCTGTTGAATACGAGGTGACCCGGCTTGGAGTCTTCGCTATCGAGGCAGAAGTAGCCCTGACGCATAAACTGGAAGCGGTCTTCGAGCTTCGCGTCGGCAAGAGCGGGTTCCACCTTCGCTTGCTTAATGACCATGGAATTCGGGTTCAGGTAATCGTGCCAGTCTTCGCCTTCCGGAACCTGAGACGGATCTTCGAGCGTGAACAAGTTATCGATGAGGCGCACTTCGGCATCCACAGCGTGTGCAGCAGAGACCCAGTGGATCGTGCCCTTGACCTTGCGGCCATCCGGAGATTCGCCACCCTTGCTCTGCGGGTCATAGACGCAGTGGATTACCTTGACCTTGCCGTCTGCATCCTTTTCGACGCTCTTGCAAGTGACAAAGTAAGCGCCCTTGAGGCGGACTTCGCCTTCCGGCTTCAAGCGGAAGTACTTCTTCGGCGGTTCTTCCATAAAGTCGTCAGCTTCGATGTAGAGTTCACCGCTGAACGGCACCTTGCGGGTTCCTGCGTTCGGGTCATTCGGGTTGTTCTCGACTTCGATCATTTCGACCTTGCCCGCTTCCCAGTTGTCAATCACGAGCTTGACCGGATCAATCACGGCCATCACGCGGTTAGCGGTCTGGTTCAATTCTTCGCGGATGCAGAAGTAAAGGAGGTTCACATCGACCATGGAGTCGGCCTTGGAAACACCGATGCGGCTGCAGAACTCGCGGATGGAACTCGGGGTAAAGCCACGGCGGCGGAAACCGCAAACGGTCGGCATACGCGGGTCGTTCCAGCCAAGCACAGCCTTTGTCTGCACAAGTTCGAGGAGCTTCCTCTTACTCATCATCGTGTACGTGAGGTTCAAGCGAGCAAATTCAATCTGCTGCGGACGGTTCTGCAAACCAAGTTCAATGAGGAACCAGTCATAAAGCGGACGGTGGGCTTCGAACTCGAGCGTGCAGATGGAGTGCGTGATGCCTTCGATCCAGTCGCTGATCGGGTGGGCAAAGTCGTACATCGGGTAGATGCACCACTTGTCGCCAGTGCGATGGTGCGTGCAATGCTTGATGCGGTAGATGACCGGGTCGCGCATGTTCATGTTCGGGCTTGCGAGGTCAACCTTGGCACGGAGGCACTTTTCACCGTCGGCGTACTTGCCGTCGCGCATTTCGTGGAAGAGCTTCATGTTCTCTTCGACGCTGCGGTCGCGGTAGGGGCTCGGGCGGGAGGGCTTGCCAGCATCGTTGCCGCGGTATTCCTGCATTTCGTCGCGAGTCAAATCTTCGACGTAAGCCTTGCCCATTTCAATCATCTTTTCGGCAAAGGCGTAAATCTGGTCGTAGTAGTCGCTTGCGAAAAATTCTTCTTTCCATTCAAAGCCGAGCCACTTCACGTCTTCGCGGATGGAATCGACGTATTCCACATCTTCCTTGGTCGGGTTCGTGTCGTCGAAGCGGAGGTTCGTAAAGCCGCCGAACTTCTTGGCAGTGCCGAAGTTCAAGCAGATGGACTTGGCGTGGCCAATGTGAATGTAGCCGTTCGGTTCGGGCGGGAAACGCGTCAACACGTGATCGCGCTTGCCGGTCTGGAGGTCGTTAACGATAATGTCCTGAATAAAATTCGAAGATTCGGGGATTTCCATAACAGGGTCCTTTTAAAATTTTACGAGGGAAATTTAGAAAATAGAAAATAGACGAGAGACGTGAGACGTGAGGAAATAGTGGCAATATAAGGTTATTGAACTTAGGGCTTAGACTGAACAATCTTTGACAAGCATTTCTATTTTTACGCTAGAATGGCAAATATTGGATATAGTTTTTTAATGGTACTGGCGGCATTTCTGTGGGGTTCCACATTTGTCGCTCAAATCGAAGGGAACGACGTCGGCCCGTTCGCTTTCGTGTGCATGCGAAATTTCATCGCCACAGGAGTCCTTTTCGGACTGGCGAAGGTATTGGACAAATTCAACAAAAGTCCTAGAAAACCGAAAACTAAAGAAGAAAACAGAGCTCTCTGGAAAGCAGGACTTTTCTGCGGGCTTACGCTTTTCTTTGCAATGAACTTGCAACAGACAGGGCTTTTTCTCGGATGTTCAGCCGGGAAGGCTGGGTTCCTGACCGCGTGCTACATTATTTTCGTTCCGATTCTAAGCACATTTTTTGGCAAGAAGATTTCCCCAAAGATTTGGCTCTGCGTCGCCATTACAGTCGTAGGGCTATACCTGCTCTGCATCAAAGAAGATTTTACCATCCAGCCATCCGATATTATTCTGTTGCTTTGCGCGCTCGCCTTTGCGGCACACATTCTCGTCGTCGGAAAGTACGGCCCTTACATGGACAATGTGAGACTTTCGGCAATACAGTTTCTAGTGGTGGCGTCGCTTTCCATTTTCCCGATGTTTTTCGTGGACTTGAAAGGAAATTTTGCGGGGTTTGGCTCGGTGATAGACGTCTATTCGCAATTCAAGCCGTGGATTCCGCTTTTGTACGCGGCCATCCTTTCGAGCGGTGTGGCGTTCACATTGCAAATTATCGCGCAAAACAAATTAAGGCCCACCATAGCATCGCTATTGATGAGCCTTGAATCTGTATTTTCCGTGATTTCTGGATGGGTGATGCTCGGTGAGCGATTCACCCTTCAAGAAGCAATCGGATGCGTGCTAATGTTCACTGCCGTCATCCTTGCGCAAGTCAATATAAAACGCAGATAGCCATTCGTTTTTACAAGACTTTACTGGATGGGGCAAAGCCCCAACTCTTCGGCTCGGTTATAAAAATGAGTATACTCATTTTTGCAACACTCGCCTTCTGAGTTGTCTTCACTGCGTTCAGGATGACGCGGAAACGGCATTAGTCTTCTTTCTTGGCACGCTTTTTGATCATCACGAGCGTACCGAAGGTCAGCACAAAACCGAACAATAGCGAAAGTATTGCGCTACGGGTAAAGCCTGCGATAATGTAGGTGACAAATGAAATCGCAGCCACAATAAGCACATACGGGATTTGCGTATTGACGTGATTCACGTGATTGCATTCTGCACCCGCACTTGCCATAATCGTCGTATCCGAAATCGGAGAGCTGTGGTCTCCGCAAACGGCACCCGCCATGCAAGCCGAAATCGAGATAACCATAAGGCTGTAATCCACACCGCCAAAAGCCGCCACGACAATCGGGATAAGGATACCGAACGTGCCCCAAGAAGTTCCCGTTGCAAAAGCGAGGAATGCCGCAATCACAAAGATAATCGCAGGCATAAAGTTCATGAATCCTGCGGCACTGCCCTTCACTAGGCCTGCCACAAATTCCTTTGCACCAAGCGCATCCGTCGTGCCCTTAAGCGTCCAAGCCAAAGCCAAAATCAAAATTGCAGGAACCATCGCCTTAAAGCCATCCGGCAAGCAAGCCATGCAGTGACCGAAGCGCAATACGCGACGACTCATATAGAAACAAACGGTAAAGACAAACGCGCCAAACGAGCCAATTGCAAGACCGACAGACGCATCACTAGAAGCAAAAGCATCGACAAAGCCCTTAGCCGCATCGCCTGACGCAAAATAGCCACCCGTATAAATCATGCCCAGCACACAGAACACAATCAAAGATGCAATCGGCATCACAAGATCCAAAACTCTGCCTTTCGTTGATGTAAAATTCAAGTCTTCCAAATTCCCGCCAACAGCGTTTGTATGCATTTCATGCTTTTTCATCGGACCGATATTCACGTTCCAAATGACAACCAAGAACAACGTAAGAATTGTCAAAAGAGCATAAAAGTTAAACGGAATTGCCTTGATGAAAAGCGTAAGGCCATCCTCGCCTTCCACGAATCCCGAAACTGCAGCAGCCCAGGAGCTGATGGGTGCGATAATGCAAATCGGAGCCGCGGTAGAGTCAATCAAATACGCGAGTTTTTCATGGCTCACCTTGAAGCGGTCTGTTACCGGGCGCATCACGCTACCGACAGTAAGGCAGTTGAAATAGTCATCGATAAAAATCAGGATTCCAAAGCAAATCGTCGCAATTTGCGCACCGACTTTTGACTTGATATGCGTTTTAGCCCAGTTGCCAAATGCGGCTGAACCACCCGCCCTATTCATGAGAGCGACCATTGCACCCAACATAACAAGGAATATGAGAATGCCCACGTTATAAGGGTCTGCAACTTTCGCAATCAAGCCATTCTTGAAAACGGCATCGAAGAATCCCGAGCCTGTTCCTTGGCAAAGAAGAAGTCCACCGACAATGACGCCCACAAAAAGCGACGAGTAAACTTCTTTACTGACAAGGGCGAGAATAATCGCGACAAGAGCCGGCACGAGAGCCCAGAAAGTTCCATAAGCCATTATTGTATTTGTGGCCTGTTCCATAAATTACTTTTCCTCTGGTTTTAAGGATTTGAGCGGATTTTTAATTCCTGCATTTTCCAATTTTTGCAAAACTTCAATAGCGTAATCAATCGCATCCAAGGAATGCGAACTCGCGTACATTCTCAAGTCAGAAAGTGCATAGATAGCCCTCTGGTTATTCATTTTTTTTTCCGACATAAAATTCTCCTTTGCATTTTTCAAAAAAATACCTAAAAAATCTAATTATTGCACGAAAATAAAATTGCATTTTTCGTCAAAAAAAGTCTCTAACTACAACAAGACCCTGTAAGGCTCCTCCTAATGGAGGATGACAGCTTTCCTCCCTAACCACTAGCCACTAACCACTTCCTACTGTCTACTTCCTACTGTCTACCGCCTATTTCCTACTTAATTATCTATATTATAAGCGGGGTGCCTGCACACAATACGCGGGCTGAGATTATACCCCTTGAACTTGGTTCGTAATTGAACAAAAGGAACGAATATGTCTGAATCCAACGGCTTTTTCAAGCCTTTTCCGCAGTCTCGCAAGATTTATGTCCCCGGTAAGATTTTCCCGGATTTGAAAGTCGCCATGCGCGAAATTTCGCTCGACGACCCGAAATGCCCAGTGCTCCCTGTTTACGATACGAGTGGCGCTTATGGCGACCCCGACAAGACAATTGATGTAAAGAAAGGACTTGAACGCATTCGTGAACCGTGGATCCGCGAACGCTTGGAAAAAGACGGCGCCCACAAGACTCAGATGCAGTACGCCCGCGAAGGCGTCATCACTCGCGAAATGGAATACGTTGCCATCCGCGAAAACCAGAAGATGGACGAAATTTTTGGCAGCAACGGTGATGCCATCACGCCGGAATTCGTGCGCAAGGAACTCGCCGAAGGCCGCGCCATCATCCCTGCCAACGTGAACCACCCGGAATGCGAACCGATGATTATCGGACGTAACTTCCTCACGAAAATCAACTCCAACATCGGAAACTCTTCTGTCGCTTCTTCTATTGAACAGGAAGTCGAAAAGATGGTTTGGTCCGTGCGCTGGGGTGCAGATACGGTGATGGACCTCTCGACCGGCAAGGACATCCACGAAACGCGCGAATGGATTTTGCGCAACAGCCCAGTACCTATAGGAACGGTGCCGATGTACCAGGCACTCGAAAAGGTGAACGGCATCGCTGACGACCTCACGTGGGAAGTGTTCCGCGATACGCTTATTGAACAGGCCGAACAGGGCGTCGACTACTTTACGATCCACGCAGGACTTTTACTCAAGTACATTCCGTTTGCACTCGAACGCACGACAGGCATCGTGAGCCGTGGCGGTTCTATCATCGCCCGCTGGTGCATGGTCCACAAGCAAGAGAACTTCCTCTACACGCACTTCGACGAAATCTGCGACATTCTCGCTAAGTACGACGTTTGCGTTTCTTTGGGCGATGGGCTGCGTCCGGGTTCCATTGCAGATGCAAACGACATGGCACAGTTCTCCGAACTCGATACGCTCGGCGAACTCACCGAAATCGCATGGAAGAAGGGCGTTCAGGTCATCATTGAAGGTCCGGGTCACGTGCCGATGCACAAGATTCGCGAAAACATGGACCGCCAGATTGAAATGTGCCACAACGCACCGTTCTACACGCTTGGCCCTCTCACCACAGATATTGCTCCGGGTTACGACCACATCACGTCTGCTATCGGTGCTGCAATGATAGGCTGGTTCGGTACCGCCATGCTCTGCTACGTGACGCCGAAGGAACACTTGGGCCTCCCAGACAAGAATGACGTGCGTGAAGGCGTGGTGACGTACAAGCTCGCCGCCCATGCAGCTGACCTTGCCAAGGGCCACTTTGCAGCACACTTCCGCGATGACGCGCTTTCGCGCGCCCGTTTCAGCTTCCGCTGGAACGACCAGTTCGCGCTTTCGCTCGACCCGGAACGCGCCGTAGAATTCCACGACGAAACGCTCCCGGGCAATGGCGCGAAGTCCTCGCACTTCTGCTCGATGTGCGGTCCGAAGTTCTGCTCAATGCGCATTTCTAAAGACATTCAGGAATACGTAAAGACCGGCAAGCTCGACCCAAACAGCGACCCGCTGAAGTAAACTGAAACTCACCAAACCACTCGAGAGAATTGGAGGAGTCCATGGAAAACGGAAAGAAAATTCTTAACGACTTCGTAAAGAGCAAATTCGCCGACCAGAATGAACTGAAGAAGGCTTTGTTCCAAGCAGGCGTTGCAGCGCTTGACGAAGGCTGGACGTTCATGGACGCCACATTCCAGCTCGGTGGCAAAGCTCGCGACGAGGGGCTCTCGGCAGATGATGTCGAGAAGATTTTGCGCAACGCCTTCTCCGAAGAAAAGCGCCGTACCGAACGCGAAGCCGAACAAAAGGCAGCTGCTCAAGCAGCAGCGCAACCCGCACAAGCTCCACAGGCTCAAGCCGCCCAGGCACAGCCGGGCATGGCTCCGGGCTACGCTACGATGGGTCCAACAGTCATCTCACCGCTTTCGGCAACGATGATGCAACAGATGATTGCACTCGGTCTCGACAACCAGTCTCTTGAGCTGTTGCAGAACTTCAAGATTGACCCTGAAGCGCTCTCGATTCCATGGCCCGCTCCAGACTGGCGCAAAGACTTTGCAAAGCTCTTGGCGGCTACGTTCAAACCCGACGAGACTGTTGAATTCAAGATTTCGAACACGCCATCGGGTTCTCGCGAAATCGTCTCGAAGATTATCGCGCAAGACGAAGCGCTCAAGAAAATCATGAAGCAGCTCGACGGTCCGGACGGAGCGCTCCTCACGATTAACGCAGTGAAAGGCGGCGCCGACGCTACCGACGAAAGCTGGCATTACCGTTACGTTGTCGTAGACAACCCAAAGATGACGCTCGCGAAGCAGCTCGCTTACTACAAGGCCTTGAATCTCCCCTGCGCCGCCCTTGTAAACACGGGCGCAAACTCCGTGCAGGCCTGGATCAAGATCGAAGCGCACGACCAGGAAGAATACAAGGAACGTGTTGACTTCCTTTTCCAGACGCTTGAATCGCAGGGTTTCAAAGTCGATGACGGCAACCGCAATCCAAACCAGATGGTCCGCATGCCAGGCGTGCTCCGCAACGGCAAGCAGCAGTACCTCATCGCTTTGGAACAAGGTGCCAAGAACTTCACGGAATGGCGCGAATGGGCGGAATACTCACTTGACGGAAAGCCGCTTGTAGAACTTGCTAGCGATAGCGAAGAAGCCCCGAAAAAAGACCCCTGCATTATCGAGAACGTACTCCGCGCGGGTGAATTTTTCTTGTTCACAGCTCCGCCGAAAAGCGGAAAGTCTCTTGCACTTATGGACATGGCACTTTCCATCTGCCACGGCGAAGACTGGCTCGGCAACACGACAAACGAAAACGACGTTCTGTACATCAACTTGGAACTCACCAAGTCCGTGTTCTTGAACCGTCTCTTTTTGCTTGGCGAAAAACGCAACCTTGAACCCAACACGCTCAAATTCGGTTTCCTGAATCTCCGCGGCTCAGCGCTTACTCCGCTTGAAATCGCACAGCTCATTGCAAAGCGCATTCAAGGCGCCAAGAAGCTCGAAAATCACGATTACAAGGTCGTCGTAATAGACCCGATTTCAGCCGTTTTGCACAACCCGAAATCTTCAAGACTCAGCGGTTCCCCGCACCAGATTCTGATGCAGATGGTCGATTCGATTATCGCTCTCACGGGTTGCGCCGTTGTCACGTCCACAAACATTGGCGAATACCCCTACCTTGAATCGCGTGCCGACAGTGTCATTTCACTCACGCCGGTTGAAGGTAGCCTAAACACGTACCAAATTAAGGGCTCGTTCCGCGAATTCCCGAAGACTCTCGCCCGCGAATGCTCCTGGATTTATCCTAGATTTGTAGTTTAAACATTCAACACGATTATAAAGATGTACAAACAGAACAATCGCTTTCCACGCCGCTCCGAAGGCAGCATTGCCCGTAACACCATGGGCAACAGAATCGGCAAACCCCTCGCCGGAGGCAAGTTCCACGCTTCCAGAAAATCCGATGTCCGCAAGGACGATGAACTCGAAGAAAAGAAGGCAAAGGCCGAAAAGCCAGTTGTCCGTAAAATTCTTTCGTTCGACGACATCAAGACCCAAGTTGCCGCATGGATGGAAAACGACCGCATTCCGGGAAAGTTGCAAGCCTGGTTCACCGCTGATGCAACTCCTGAGAATTCCGACTGGAGAATTATCAAGGAATACCACGGCGCCCAGGAAAACCTGGTCATTGACGCACCGTCCCGCGACATGAAGCCGATTGAGCTCGTGAAGCGCGTCCTGGAGCAGCTCCACAAGGAACATTTGCGCATCTTCAAAAAGGCATTGCGCCAAATCTGGTTCCGCGCCACAGGCGACGGCCGCTTTGCGCTTCTCGTACAAGTGAATGTCAAAGGCAAGATTTCGGCACACGGCTACAAGACATTCGTCGACTTTATCGAACGCAACTGCCCCGAAGTTATCAGTTGCCACCAGATCCAGTGCTTACCGGACCGTCTCTTCGACCCCGCCGATGCACAGGGCATGAAGGTCGAATCCAAATGCTCCTTCGGCAGCAGCTTTATGCCAATTGCCTCAACCGGCTTTAGCATGCACGTTCTCGACTGGACGCCGCGCATCAAGGATGCATGGTTAAACCTCCCCGTACGCATCAAGGACGCCATCCACCCGAATCGCGAAGACCGTTTCTTTGAATTCTGCTCCGGATCCTCTTACGTTTCGGCATCGCTCGCCCCATTCTTCAAGCAAGTCGAATCGCTCGACTGCCGCGAAGTGGCCATGCAGTCTTCCAAGCTGAACATCCGTAACCTTGTTACGCAGAACATGCGCTTCCACCGCAGCCACCTGGACGCCAACTTCGTCTCGAAATTCTTCTCGAAGAGCGATAACGCCGAAGGCCGCTGGACGTTCTACCTGAACCTGGGCATAAACGACAATCTCACCTCGGAAATGATTCTCACGCTCGCCGGTTCTCGCCCCGAACGCATCCTCCTCCAGACCGGGAACCTCGAAACAGCCTCCAAGGCCATCAAGGCTTTCCGTAACGAGGGCTACATGCTCCGCAAGAACATCCCGCTCTACATGGAACCGGGCCGCGGCACTTTTGAAATTCTCTTCTTGTTCGTGCCGGATAGAGTTGGCATTTTGGGTCAAAACCCCGCCCTTGCACATCGTTCCCGCAATATCCAGCGTCCGAAAGAACGCCCCATGCGCTCGAATTCGTCGGATATTCCGCATTTTGTGCAAAAAACGCCCACTTTTAAGCAAAGAAAAGATTAAATTATTTAACAAATACCAAAATTTTTGCTTAGGGAATAGTATGCGATTTTTAAAATGTGCTTCGATCTGTCTTGGTCTTTCGGCTCTGATTGCATCTGCCTATGTGGTAAAAAAAGGCGATACCCTCTGGGACTTGAGTGCCGAATTTTTAAACGATCCGTTCGCTTGGCCGGACCTGTGGGAAAATAACAGGCACATCGAAGACCCGCACTGGATTTACCCGGGAGACTCCATCTATTTAGGCGATGGAGTCAATGAAGGTTACCGCCTCCCGAAAACGAGACCGTGCGAAGCGGCTGTCGCCGATTCCAACTTGCCCAAGGGCATCACCTCCGTCGGCTGTGACGAACGTGACGCCCGCAACGGCGATTTCGAGAACATGCTCGGAAACCTCCGCGACAAGGACAAGAAGCACAAGAAGAAAAAGGCTGCGGACACCTACCTTTATAAAAAGCGCCCAGCTCCGAAGATTTTCAACGGCTACTACCAGATTCTTGCCCCCGAAATCTACACGCTCGATTCCATCAAGAAGGACCAGCGTTTCTTCTCCATCCGCTCCGGAGAAAAGAAAGAACCGATTATCCATATCCCAGAATCCGAAGTTATCGTAGGCATTGGCCGTAAGACAGATGCAAGCCTCAAGAAAGGCGACCTCGTCGAAATTCTGGATGCACGCGCAATTGAAGTGCCAACGCAAAAAGGCAAGAGCTTTGACAACTATGCATTGGTAAGACTCACGGGATATGCAAAGATTACCGCTATTGGCGACACGCTTTCTAGAGCGAAGATTGTCCAAAGCTTTAGGGAAATCAAGATGGACCATGCCAAGGCGCGTCTAAAACAACCGCTCAATGTTCTGAACGTAACTGGCTACACAGCCGTTCCTGAAGCAAAGCTTGAAGAAATGGCTATGATCCGCTACACGATGGACCCGATGCTCATCATCGGCGCATACGCCTACATAATGGTGGACAAAGGTGCAAAGCAAGGGTACAATACCGGGGATGCCATCGCAATTTGGGAAGAAGACAAGTCCGATGCAGGCCTCCCTCCGAGACTTCTTGGACGCGGCATCATCTCCAGAGCTTCCGATAACGAATCCACGGTTCTTGTTCGCGAAGTCTATTCGAACAGCCGTCGCATTGAAGTTGGAAACAAGGTATCCATAACTCATCAGGCAAACTTGGCTCAGTGACAAAGAACTTATTAATTATAATAGGCATCGCTATTTCAATTCTAGCCATACTCATGGCTGGGAGTGTCCTGATACTCAATTTTCCTGAACTGTCGGCGCATATTCCATTTTAAGGATGGACGCCAATGAGGATATCTCGTAGCAATTTACTCTTTCTTTCCTTTTTCGCAGGAGGAATTGTCTTACCGACGGCAATTCTTTCGTTCTTGAGTGTGAGAAACATCCAGAACGAGGCGTTCCTTGCGCAAAAGAACTATAACGAAAGCGTTGCTACATTCCGCGAACAGTGCGAATCGACAATCAGCAAGGAACAGAGCAAGATATTCCAGGAAGTCAAGTCAGCATCGCTGTACCTTTACGAACAACCGCACAGCCTGCTCGACTTCGGAAACGCTACACAGTTCAAGACGGTGAACGGCATCGAGGCAATGTTCCTGTACAACAACGGGACTCTCATCTACCCCGACATTTCGTCAAAGCATTTCTCGAAAACATCGGACTATTCCAACAGCATCGCAAGCCAGTTCGAAAGGATGCTGTTCCGCGAAGATGTCACATCCGCCATGCCGCAGCCGGTAAGCCTCTCCAAGTCGGCCCGCCAACTGCGTTTTTCGTTTGAATCCATCGACGACCAGATCCAGAATATCCTTGGACTCATACGCATAGCCTACAAGACCAAGGACTACGACGAAGCACTTCGCCTTTTGAACATTCTCGAAGAGCACCCGCACCAGCAGGGCTACCTCCACTCGGACCTTACGCGTTCGGTGAACCTTTTGCACTTTGAAATTCTTGTAGCGCAAAAGAAGCACAAAGAAGCCGAAGACTACACAATTGCGGTCTTAAACCAGTTTTTGCAAAGCGAAAACATCGAGAACCTCCCTTCGGCAAAGTTCTTTTTCGAAACGGCATTCACACAAATCCTCTCCTTTGAAAACTTAAGCCAGGAAAAGCGCGAAGCGTTCTGGAACCTGCGCGAGAACTTCAACCGACAACTTGGCTACATGGACATATTCTTCAACAACAAGGATATCGTCCAATCGCTATTGAACAGGGAAACAACGTCTAAGAGCGGCATCGACATCATGAGCGACAACAAGTCGACGTTCATCAAGATGAGCTACCCGATTCTCTCGGGCGACCAGGTGGTGCTTGCCAAGGTAAACATCGATGAATACCGCGAGCGCATGCGCTCCAAGCTCAAAACATCCGCTCAAGGCTGGAAGGGGATTCCTTACTCCATCACCGAAGGTTCAGACAAAGCACTTATTCTAGGCCATGTTTCAGACAGTTCCGCCGTACTCGCGCAAGTGACTTTGGACAAAGTTATCGCCTGGAACTTAACCTTGTACGAAAAGGGCTTAAGCGAAATCAAGAACGAGACACGCAAGCGCATGTTCCTCATGTACGGGCTTTTGTCTTTCTCGCTCATTACCGTGCTGCTCGGTTCCGTCGTGATGTTTAGATTCCTTACGCAAGAACACAAGCTACTCGCCATGAAGGCAAACTTCCTTTCGAGCGTTTCGCATGAGCTCAAGACACCGCTCACCTCCATCAAGATGTTTGCCGAAATGATGGCCCGCGGACGCGTACAGAAAGTCGAAAAAGTGCAGGAATATTCAGGACTTATCGGCAAAGAAGCAACCCGCCTTGAAAACCTCATTGGCGCCATTTTGAACTACACGCGCATGGAACACGGCAAGGGCGGTTTCCACTGGGAAAAGCTCGACTTTTCGGCCTGCGTGCAGAAGGTCTTTGATAACGTAGAAGACATTGGCGTCGAAAAAGGCCTGATGTTCCATACAAAAATTGAGCCGAACCTATTCGTCATTGGCGATTACACCGCTCTTTACAGCTTAGTACAAAACCTTATCGAAAACGCAATTAAATACACAAACGCTCCAGGCGACATCACGATAACCGTTTCTCCAGACGAAGATAGAATCGTTTTCTCCGTGGCAGATACGGGTATAGGCATTCCATCGTCAGAGCAAAAAAATATATTTAATGATTTTTATAGAGTCGGTGACGAGATGACGCGCAGCACAAAAGGTTCCGGCCTAGGTCTTGCCATTGTAAAACGCGTAGCCGAGACCCACAAGGCGACCATTTCTCTCACCAGCAAACCCGGCAAAGGCTCCACCTTTACCGTAAGATTCAAAAAGGCAGAATGATTATGCAGCAACACAGAATTCTCATTGTTGAAGACGAAGAAATCATCCGGCTAGGGCTCCAGGACAACTTTGAGCTCGAAAACTATGAAGTCGAAACGGCTTGTGACGGCGAAGAAGCAATCGCCAAGACAGACTCGTTCCAACCGCACCTGATTTTGCTGGACGTGATGCTTCCGAAGAAGAGCGGTTTTGAAGTCTGCCGCCTCATTCGCAAGAAGCACCCGGAATGCATCATCATCATGCTCACGGCAAAAACCGAAGAAACGAGCAAAGTCGCAGGACTTGACATGGGCGCCGACGACTACGTGACAAAGCCGTTCTCGATTCTGGAACTTTTGGCACGCGTAAAAGCGTTCCTCCGCCGTATTGACTTGCAGTCGCAAGCAAGCCCGACAAAGCAGCTTGCCTCCGTCGATGCCATTGATTTTGCCGACATTCATTTGGACTTCAAAAAATTCGTCGCCACAAAGGCAGGTGTTCCGCTTGAACTTTCCACAAGAGAATTCCAGATTCTCAAGTACTTCTGGCAGCGCCGCGGCGAAGTCGTCTTGCGCGAAGACTTGCTGCAAGACCTTTGGGGATACACGCCCGACAACATGCCCTCCACGCGAACGATTGACAACCATATCGTGAATCTGAGACGTAAACTCGAGGACGACCAGGCGAATCCGAAAATCATCCTTTCAATCCGTGGAGCAGGCTACAAGTTCGATGCTTAACCTTTGGCGAAAAGAAAACGTTTTCAAGGCGTGGGTTCTTGCAATCCTCGCCCTCTGTTCGCTGTTTTCAAGCCAAGCTTTGGCAAGCAAGATGGCCTCGCAACTCCAAGAAGCGATTTACCTCTTCGAAATGAAGGGCGAAGTTGACGAATCCATTCGACTGCTCGAAAAAATCTCGCGTCATGGCGATGACGATGACAAGGAATCTGCGTTTTTCTATCTCGGGAAAATCTACGAACTAGCAAGCAACAAGGCTCAGGCGAACCATTTCTACAGCCGAAGCCAGGCTTTCACCAAGACGACAAGCAAAGCCTACTGGCTTGCCAAACGTGACGCGGCCACCAACTTTGCACCAGAAAGGCTTCTACAAAAAGTCATCCCACTCCGTAGCCCAATCCGCAAGTTCTTTGACGGTAAAACAGCCAATATCCTTTTCGAAAATGGGCACATCGCCAAAATCGAAAGCGGGATGGTTATAGAAATCGCCTCAAAATTAAACGAAAGCGATCATCTGCTACACATCGGATCCGATGGGATGTGGTACCAAAATTCCGCACGCGATTCCGTTTTTTACAAGCCCCATAACGCTCCCAATCAAGTAACCTCTTTTGAAATCAAGGACGTTTCGCAGTTCACTGCCATAAACGGAATTGCAATAGCGGTCTCCAAAAAGGACTTCTACATTCTAGACCGCAAAGGATCCATCAGCAAGGGGGACACAGATTACTCGTCGTGCCAGTTGCAAAATGACCAGATGATTAACGACAACTTTATTTTCAACTGCACCGACAATGCGCTTCACTTCGTATCGGCAAGCTCAGCTACGGAAAGCCAGATTATCGCCCAATACGATGCTATTCAAAAGATATTCATATTCAAGAACAAAGTCTTCCTTGTCTCTGGAAACGAGCTTTTCTGCTATACATTGCAGAATCCCCAAACGCCCCTCTGGAAGACTGCAGTCGGAAACATAGAAAGCATCCAGGCCTTTGACAACAACATCGTCGCGCTCGAAGCGTCCGGGAAAATAAGCCTTTACGAAAACGATACCGGAAAAATTCTTGCGAGCGTCCGCGCCAATGCGTCAAACATCTACACATTAGCCCAGGGCACACTCGGACTTTTTTCGAACGAAGGTTCAGTCATCACCGTCGATACATTGCTCCGCCCGCTTTGGGGATTCAACTTGGCGAAATCGCCCATGATGCGACCGATTGTCAAAAGACGGTTCATCTACGTTCCCTTTGACAACAAGAGAATTTACGCCATTGACGCCCACTATTACGGTCAGCGCCCGCTATACTCCAGTAAGCTTGCCTCACAAGCGGTTCACATGGCAAAGCGTAAACTTTGGGACAACATAAACCCAATTCTCGATTCCATCATCAAGAATGAACCGGGCAATGCCGAAGCGCACTTTCTCAAGGCGTTCAACTTAGAACAACAAAACGTTTCAGAGAAGGACCGCCAAAAGGCATGGGCCGAAGCGGTAAGGCTTTCAACAGGTAGCCCGCAAATTGCGCGCATCGTCTTGAAATATTATAGCAGGGTCATTGGCGCAAACTTTGCAAGCCAGCTTATCGTATCGCCCAAGACTATGTACCCGCAGCTCCTGGGTTCCAAAAAGAACCTGTATACGGTGGACCCCGCCACAGAACAGCTTATCTGCATCAACACCGAAAACGGCAAGCAGCGCTGGAGCAAGTACATCGGAAAAATCGGAAACGCCCCAGTCATCCAGTCCGATGAAAATTCAATTGTCATCTCGACCGGCTACCAGATGACCATCTACGACATGAACAAGGACTCATTCAACAAACCCTTGCTACTCCCCGGAAAAGCGTTCAACTTCACTTTAACAAACGACTACATTTACGCTTCCACATGGAATGGATTTTTGCTCAAGATTTCACGCGCAAACAATACCACCGTCTGGTCTCGTAAAGTGTATTCCATGCCGTTCCATATCGTAAAGCTTACGCGCAGTCTACAGCTTTGCAATCTCGATGGCGAACTGATGCGCATCAACGACGACAACGGGCTAACCATCGATTATACGACAAACAAAGTGCCAGACAACATCATCGCCATGGACGGGATAGACTCTACACTTGCACTTGCCACAAGCACAAACAAACTATTCCTGCAGAACACAAAGCGCAAGGACTTTAGCCCGATACAAGTGCTTACGGAAAGTCCAATCATCTCGATGCAAGTTTTCAGAGATCAAGGCGAAAATAAAATAATCATTTCGCTTTCGGGCCAGTCAATTCTACTCTATTCAAACATCGGCACGCCGCTCTGGAAATTCCAAGGGAAAAAATCTACATTCTCAAAACCATTTATCTACGATGGCAAGGCTTGGATAGACCAAGGTGACGAACTCATCGCCATTTCAATCAAGACCGGCAAAGTGGTAAAAACATTTAACACGCCCGGTGGCGCAGGGACCCCGTTTATCTTAAACCATACCCTATTTAGCGCTTCCCCAAAACGCGTTCTCTACAGTTTTCCGCTATAAAAGTCCCCCTTTTGCTATTGGTAAACTAAATTTTAGTGGTCATTTTTAGAAAAACTCACTAAATTTATCCAATCATTTTTTGGCAAAGAAATCATGAGCGTCCATTTCAAGAAACTCACCCTTTTGAGCATCCTCACCATGGCTGTTGCGTCTATGGTATCAGGTTGCAAAGACGATGTTTCCAAGACGCCAAAAACTTCGATATCTGACTACCCGCGTAACGAGACTCTCTATATCGGCGGTTTTGACTGGGCACCGCCCACGACATTTAATCCGCTTGACCTGGACCCAAACTTTCCTTCTGACGGCAATATCCGCCTGATGTACGAATCTCTGCTAGCATACAACCAGCTCACAGGAAAACTGGACCCGATGCTTGCGGATTCATATACCCAGACAGACTCGACCATCACCGTACATCTGGACATACAGGCTAAATGGAACAACGGAGAACCCGTTACTCCAGAAGACGTCATTTACACATTCAAGATTGACTCCATTCTCCCGACGGCGCACCGCAACAACTGGAAACACATCAAGTCGCTTTCCGCCGACAGCGAAAACCACATCACGTTCCATCTCGCCGCGAATAGGAATCCGCTCATGGTCCTGAACGCCATTGCCGAGACCTCAATACTCCCCAAGTCCGTATTCGAGCCATTGCTCAAGTCCGCTAAAACCGGCAAGAGCTACAACATGGAGAAGATTCTCGAATTCAAGAACGAGAACAAGCCAGTAGCTTCAGGACCTTATATTTTAAAGAACTATGCACCAGACCAAATCGTATTGGAACGCACCGAAAACTACTGGCGCACAAGCAAATACAATGGCAAAAAGCCCGCTCCAAAATACATCATCCACCCCATCTATAACGGGAACGACAACTTCAACAATGCAATGGTCAAAGGCAACCTGGACGTGTCCTCCATCTATTTGCCTAGAATTTGGGAAAAAACAAAGGACAGCATCCGCGCCTGGAGCCGCGAAGAGCCCTACCAGCTTCCATCCACAATTACCGTTCTCGTAATCGCGACACAAAAAGAACCTTTCAACAACGTAAGTTTCCGCCGCGCTCTCGCACACGCCATAGACTTCGAGAAAATCAAGGCACGCGCTGTTTCGAACTACACCCCGACCATGCAGCCCGGATTTATCCTCCCGTTTGGCATAGAGAAAAAATTCTTCAATAAAGAGGACGCCGACGAGTTCGGCTACAGCTACAATACAGAAAAAGCTCGCGAAATACTCTCGGAAGCAGGCTACTCCTGGAACGAAGAAGGCAAGCTCCTCGACAAGAAGAAGAAACCAGTCCGAAGTATTACCATCGAATGCCCGCAAGGCTGGAACGACTGGATAGAAGCCATCAATGTTGTCGTGGAATCGTTTGCAGAAATCGGCATTACAGCAACGCCAAGCATCGTGGACTACGGGGCCTGGGACTCAAACATGCGCAGAGGTACATTTGACCTATCCATGAAGACGCCGCCCTCGGAACACTCCATCGCGAACCCATGGAACAGATTCTACCAAATGCTAAGCAGCACCACTATCAAGCCCATTGGCGAAGACGCATTTGCAAATCAGGGACGCTTCCAGGACAGCGAAATAAACCAGCTTCTATTAGACATCCCGACCATAACGGACGAAGATTCTCTAGTAGACGCTTACAGGGGTCTGAACAGACGATTCATGCAAACCATGCCTGTAATCCCAGTAATGTACAGACCGGCGACCTTCTACCAGTTTTCAACCAAACACTGGACGAATTTTCCGACAGCCGAAAATCCGTACGCTCCACCAGGCAACCTCGTTGTTGCGGCAGGAGTGAGCGCATTGTGGGAAATTAAACCTGTCCAACCGCAGGATAATCAATAAAGAAGTTTCTTTTTCTCCGTAAAAAAATTATCTTTAGCAGACCAATTCAAGGAGTATATCGTGGGAAAATTACGTTTTGTTTTGCCTAATACTTTCACAAGCCTGAACTTTTTGCTCGGTGTATTTTCCATTTGCTGGACAACCGGAGCTTTTGGTTCGTTTAGTACGGCAGACCAAATCCGCATGGGTGCATACTTTGTCATGCTGAGTGCTCTTTTCGACAAGCTTGACGGCTTTGCCGCACGCCTCGTGAACGCCAGTTCCGAATTCGGAGCCCAGTTCGACAGCCTCGCCGACTTGGTAGCTTTCGGCCTTGCACCGGCATTCTGCTTTTTCTTCACCTACAAGATTTATGCACCGGACTGGTTCCAGAACCACGGTCTCCTGATGACCATCGCACTTGCCATTTACGTGCTCTGCGCCGCCATGCGCCTTGCCAAGTATAATGCTTGCGATTCTGACACGTATCATCATCACTTCTCCGGCCTTCCCTCTACTTTCGCCGGCATGGTCAACGCAACTCTCATCGTGTTCCTCATGACCAAGGGCGTTTTTGCAGACTCGAATACCTTCCTCTTCTGGCTTCCGATCATCGTGTTTGTCGCCACGGGTTTCTTGATGGTAAGCCCGCTGTTCCTCCCGAAGCTCCAGCCACGCAAGAACAAGGCATTCAACATTTTCCAGATTGTCTTGATTTTACTCACCTACGTTGCCGGCCTCCTCTTCTATAACCCGAAGGTTCCGTTCATTCTTGAATACCTGCTCATTCTCGGAGCAAGCTATATGCTGATCGGTTTCGGTGTGGGCCTCGCCTACCGCAAGCAGATTATTGAAGAAGCGATGAAGAGTAAGCAGTAAGCGGTGGTTAGTGGTTAGTGGTTAGTCATTAGTCATTGGTTATTAGAAAAGAGTCATGCCCGCCGCGAGCGGGCATTTTTTGCGTTCTAACGCGATACAAAGCGTTCCAAGAATTCTGCGAACGAACGACCATAGCGGTCAAACAGCTGTTCGAGCGACATGCGCGGGAGTTCAAGCGTCACGCATTCCAGGTTGCGTTCACCGCACCACGTCCCGAAGCTCCCCGGCGTCTTGTACCCAATGTCCGGCAACCAAGGCAAGTTAAATGCCTCCATCACGCCTTCGACAAGCGTTGTCTTTTGCGGGGCATCAACGCAGCCCATTGGGGCATGCATCGCAAGTACGCTTGCAGGCTTCAGCTTTTCAATTAACGCAACAAGCGTTTGCGTTTCCGGTTCGCTTTCTGCAAATGCGCCCGGCGACAAAAGCGTATCGCGAGGTGCTTCGAGAATCGAGCGCGAACCGACCTTTTCTGTCGAGAAGTTCTGCGTCTTGAAATTGCGGTTCAAGTCCACGCCATTGGCGTTCCCGCGCGTTCCAAGAGCGACACCATCCGGATTGGCGCACAAAATAAATGCAACAGAATCAAAAGACTCGTCAAAAGCACGGAGCACACGGCTCAGGAGGAACGTCGTCTCTGATTCTTCGCCATGAATCCCCGCCATTACAAGCAACTTGCATTCGTTCTTGCACGGGTAGTACAGCAGCGGAGCGCCCAGCACAGAGCGTCCATATTCAAGAGAAGGCAACCGGATAATACCACGAGAATCTGGAGAATAGTTCATAGTAAATAGTTGGCAGAACTTAGTTGGCAGAGCTTAGAGAGAAGAGTTATGTTCTAAGATCTAAGTTCTAAGAGCGAAGCGAGCTAAGTTCTAAATAAAGTAAGGATAAATATATTCCTCCGCGAGCTGCGGGAGATTCGCTAGTACAGCGCGTTTGCATTCCATGTCCGAGCGCTCATAGATGCTCCGCAGCGTATCCAGCGAGAAATGTTCCAAGTGCTTACGCGATGTCGGCAAGTGCGCAATGTGCCAGCCTTCAGGCTTGATTTTCCCGCGTCCGGGAATGAACACACGACTAAAGCCAAACGAAGAACCAGCCTCCATACGGGAAGTCAAAAACGCATGGAACTTCGCAAACATGCCACTGCACTCCGCAGGCGTAAGCTGAACCTCGTAGCCCTCCGGGCACGCCGCTCCATCGACCACGTCGATGTCCGTCCCCAGATGGTGACGGCTCGCCCCCGGCAATGCCGACCATGTGAGAATCGCATACATCAGCTCTTCTTCGTCTTTCGGGCGTTCCATCGGCTCGCCCTTTTCATTCAAGAGCTTGAGTTCGCCACGAGCCTTGCGGTTCCAAATCGAAAGTTGCTTTTCGAACGAGCGGTACGCCGATTCAATGCGCAGTTCAAAACCGTTCGCCTTGGCTTCGTTTGACAAAGCACGCAAGTCATCCACAATTTCGCGGTCTACAAAGTATCCCGGCTGGAATTCCACCAAGTCAGGCGTTCCAAGACCGTAGGGCAACAAATCCAGAGACAACAAGTCCGTCATTGAATCGTCCCTCCCATTTTTTCAATCAAGTCTTTCCACTGTTGCACCGTCGTTTTCTTCTTGGGCTTCGACTTTTTACCCAAAAGCGACTGCGCCAACGGAGCCGGGTTCGCATGAGTCCACGCAATCGCAAGCGCATCCGAAGCATCGAGCGGAAGGTCACCCCCTACAATTCCCAAATGCGCAAAAATCATATTCGCCACATGTTCCTTCGAGGCCGCACCATTGCCTGTCACGGCCTGCTTCACGACTTTTGGCGGGTATTCCTCGTACGTCATTCCGCGACGGTGGCACGCCACAAGAATCGCCCCACGGATATGCCCGAGCACGAGCGCACTTTTCACATTCTTGGCAAAGAACACGCCTTCCATCGCAAGCGCATCCGGGTGGTAATGGTCCAGGCGTTTTTCCAGTTCCGTTACGATATGCACAAGCCTGTCCTCGAGGTTTTTAGAGGCATTCGCATGAAACGTGCCATATTCCAGCACCTGAATCTGGTTGCCAGTCTTTTTTAAAAATGCGTACCCGGTCGTAATCGATCCCGGGTCAATACCAAGAATAACCATATTTCAAAAAATAGATAAAGATGGGCTTATCGCCAAAAGCTTATGAAAAATTCAAGAATGAACTTCATGCGGGCGGGGCCCCAGCTCGGAGTTGCGAAGGCCGCACGGGCCCCTCCCTGCACCCTCCCCATCCTTGGCCGACGCTTTTATTCGTTCAACGAAGTATACTCTTCCTATTTAATTCAATATCACACTTACACCTTTAATAATATCCTTCCTAAATAAGACCTGATTTTTATCACTAAGTATGCATGAAAGACTAAAGAATTGCCTTTTTTTCAAAAAAAACGCATCTACGGGGGCGGAGTTTATTAGATTTCTCTATAGGAGGCCGCAATGCTGATTGATCAAGAACATGCAGAGTATATGAGAACTAAAGCTCACCCGAGGCAGTTGGGAATTCCCCTGAGCCGTTGGGGGCGTAACCTTATCGCCTGCTGTCCATTCCATGCTCCAGAAGAAACATCGCTGTTTTTCTACGATGCGCTAGGTTACTGGCGCTACCGCTGTCTCCAATGCGGAGCCGAAGGCGACTTGGTCGATTTTTTGATGAAGAGCCGTTTCAACGGCATGGACGAACAGACCGCCCGTTCCGAAGCCTTTGAATTCCTCGGCGCACTCGACAAGGATCTCGCAAACAATCAGGATAGCGAACACCCGTGGGTCAAGGAAGTCGGCGGCGAAAAGTCCAAGGTGCTCGAATGCTTTGTACGTTACTGCCACTGGGCCGCCTGCAAGAGTCCGTCTTCGGCAAAGTTCCTCGAAGCCCGCGGCTGGAGCATTGGCCAAGCCCAACTTTACGGTCTCGGTTACTACAGCGGCGACCCGGAACCGTTCATCAGCTACTGCATGCTCTCCGGCATCGAACGCCACCAGATCAGTTTTTACCTCGACAACCTCGAAGCGTACCATGAACCGCGAATTACCATTCCGGCCCGCAATTCCAAGGGATATATCCATTCCGTTTACGGTCGCCTCATCGACGACAACGAAAAGAGCCATACCTATATCACGTACGCCTCCGGCCCGACCGTCATTCCGTTCAACATCCAGGCCGATAGCGAGAACCCGATTATCGTGCAAGGTTTCTTTGATGCGCTCACGGCGGACCTCGCCGGCATCCCGGGTGTTGTCTCCACGATGTTCCAGGAACTGAACATCAACCACCTGTACAAACTCAAGGCATGCGGAGCCGAATCGTTCACGGTCATTTTGCGCCGTGAAGAAGACCGCCGGAATCAGGAACTCAAAATCCAGAAATACCTGAAGCTTGCCGAACAGATGCACATGAGCCTCAAGTCCATCGTGCTCCCGAAAGGCGATAGTGTCGACACATTTGTCCGCAAGAACGGCGCCGACCAGTTGCTTGACCTCATCGCAAACACCGAGGTCGATACAATACACTCGCACCGCCGCTCCATGCTACTGCAGGACATCAAGGAAAATTTCGATACCGCAATGGCATGCCCGCCCGACCAGAGCGTAGGCTACAAGCTGAACACGTTCCCCTTGCTCACCAAGGAAATCGACGGTGTACAGTCGGGATGTTTCTTTGTTTCATCACAGCCGTTCGGCCTAAAGACTTTGCTGCTCTCGAGTCTCACGCTGGACCTCATCGAAAGCAACCCGAACCTCAAGGTCATTTACGTCGCTTACGAAACACCGCGCCGCCAAATCTTTGACCGTTTCGTTTCCATGCTCACCGGGCAATCCGTGCTGAACGTCCGCAAGCAGAATACAGACAACGAAATAAACCAAAAGATTACAGATGCCACACGCGATTTAATGAACTATGTGCGCAACAACCGTCTCGAAATCTGGGACGACATGCCTTCTCTTGACTTTAATGACTTGCTCAAGACACTTAGCCAGGAACTCAAGGACCATCCGGACTTGATTCTCGTGATTGACGGTATTGACCACATGAAGATTACCGACCGCCCGGAACTCCCGGACATTCACGAGAAGCGTTCGTCGATTATGCTTGACTTGTACAAGGCTCTCGACATTCCGATATTCCTCGGTGGCGAGCTCATTGATTCCAACATGGGACTCCTTGGCCCGCGCGCATACCTCCGCGATTCCGATGCCATTTACTGGCTAACCGAAAAGGACGGTACTCTGAACCTCTCGGTGGATTCCAAGCGCATGGGCACGAGCCGCGTGTACGAAGACAAGATTTTGATTGACCCACAATCTAGCCGCATGCAAGAAGCTTAATGTTTACCATTGTCGATTTCAATAACTTCTGGAGTCCGTCAGGAGGCGGAGTCCGCCGTTACCATTTGCAGAAAATGGCGTTTTACGAACGCCAAAACGAAGTCCTTTCCGTTTTCGTGATGCCCTCGGCAAGCACTTATACCGAAACACGAAGCGATGGCTTGATTATCGAACATGTAGAAGCATTCCGATTCCCTGGCAACTGGGAATACCGCTTCATGTGGAAGTCCAAACAAATTCGACCGATTCTTGAGAAGTACAAGCCGGACGTAATTGAAGTGGGTTCGCCTTACATTTTGCCATCCGCCGTGCGCAGCATTGCAAAAAAAGTTGTTCCCAATGCGGCACTGTTCAGCTTTTGGCACGCCGACTTCCCCGTGACTTACGTGGGACGCCCCATCGCCAAAAAATTTGGAGCGGGCGTAGGCGTTTTTTCCCGCAAAATCGCATTCTGGTACGCCAAACAAGAATTTAAAGGCTTTGATTGCGTACAAGCGTCATCGAAAGAAGCGATGGCACGCCTCAAAAAGAATGGACTCCCCGACCCGCGTTGGATTCCGCTCGGTTGCGATATTGACACCTTCTCGCCAAGCCGCCGCGACGAAGCGCTCGTGAATGAACTCAAGGACGGCGACCCGAACCGCCTTACGATATTCTTCCCGCACAGGCATTGCAACGAAAAAGGCATTGACCTTGTTCTTGGCGCTTACGACATTTTGACGCAAAAACTCGGACACGAGCCCGCCATCGTCTTTGCAGGCACAGGTCCAAGTCTCCCGCTCGTGCAAGAAGCGGCCGCAAAATACAAGCACGTCAGCTATATCGGCTTTGTGAATTCCATCGACGAGATGGCTCGCTATTACGCAAGTGTCGACATGGGACTTGCACTCTCTGGCTGGGAAACTTTTGGACTTTCAATTCTAGAAAGCATGGCAAGCGGAAACGCTCTCGTCGGAGCTGCCGCCGGAGCCGCATTCGAACACGTCACAGAATCGGGTGCAGGCACAATTCTCAAAGAACGCACGCCCGAAGCATTGGCAGATGCGATTGTCGAGCTCTACCATTCCGATCTCACCGACAAGAAGATTAAAGCTCGTAAATACGCTGAAAAATTCAGCTGGAACGATTGCTTCAAGCGCCAACTCGCGTTGTACAAAGAAATTTTTGGAAATAAAAAATGAAAAATTTTATACAGAAAATTGCCAAGTTCTTAGAGCCGTCCAAGAATTTGGTTTTAATCTCGCTCGCATTCTGGGTGACGCACATTCTGTTGCGCGTGATGCTCTTGTTCCGCAGCAACCCTTACGGATTCCCGTTTGTTTCAAAGCCGGACTGGTTCATTTTCCACGCGGTTTGCATCGACTTCATGTGGATTTGCAATGCGCTCGTGGTATTTATGGTGCTCGGCGGGATTGCAACAAAAATCGCAAGTTCGAGATGCGTAAATTCGAGAAGCGCGACATCCGCAATTCAAAAAGTCGCAAAGGTCACGACAATTGCATACACGGTTTTCCATAGCGTCATCTTGCTCTTTACGCTCCTCGATAACGAAGTAATGCGTTTCCTCGGCGGACATTTAAGCTTTGGGCTTATGGACACGTATAAAGACACTTCGTCCATCGCCATGTTCTATGACTACGTGGCAAACGACTTGTCCGTTCCATACTTGCAGTTCGTCGTACTCGTGCTGATGCTCCCGCTCACCTACGGTCTATACAAACTGCTGTACAAGCATTACCGCACGCCTGACGGACTGCGCATGAAAAAGTCCGTCATCGCAATGGTCATTTTCTACATTGCCTCGTACTTATTCGTTTATTTTATCTGGACTGGAAACGCCCGCATGGCAAAGCTCCGTCCTGTTGTATCACTCGTCTATAACGATTTATTTGTCACTAAAAAAGTTGCAGGTCTTACAGGAAAAGAGCTTGCCACCTACCGAACCTCCTACCAGAATTTGTGGCAGCGCGTTGAAGGCGATAGCCTCTGGAAATTCTCGGACGCTAAAGAAGGCCATGGTCTTCCGCTTTACCGAGTTCCAACCGCAGAACTCCAGAACAACGAAAAGCTCGCCGCCCAGCGCGAAATGAAGCCGAACTTTATCCTCGTGCTTATGGAATCGCATCGCGGGCTCAATACAGGCTACATGAATCCGCAGATTCAGCCCTCGCCCACGCCGTTCCTTGATTCGCTCGCCGCCAATTCACACGTGTGGATGCGCATGCACACCAGCGGCGTTCCGACCACCGGAGGAGTCCTTTCAACGCACCTCGGCATCCCACACCACTCTAGACTTGCCCAAGCCACCGATCTTGCGCATGTGACACTCCCAAGTTTTGTCTCTGTGCTGACCGAGAATGGCTACAGCACGCATTACATGTCTGCCGCAGACCCCGCCTGGGATAACCTCGGCGTCTGGATGGCCAAATGGTACACCGCCGAACATTACAACCGCGAACGAGAAGACGATTCTACCTTTATGGACCACGCTGCAGAATTTGTACGCGACACGCTTTCCAAAGTTGGTAAGCCGTTCCTCGCCACGCTTATGACGCGTTCGAACCATTATCCGTTCAATTTTGCCGCCGGCATGACCGATGAAGAAAAAGCGCGCCCGTTGCAAGAACGCATCAACGTCACGATGAATTACGCCGACAGGCAGCTCGCCCGATTCATCCGCGCCATCCAAAACGAAGAATGGTACAAGAACACCTACGTCATCATCATGGCAGACCATGGATTCCCTTTGGGTGAAAACGGCGTTTCGACCATGAACGGCGGCGGATTCTCGAACATCAGCTGGATTCCGTTCATTATCCACGGCAAAGGACTCGACGCGACACGAGACACGACGACAGCCGCACAAATCGACATCGCGCCCACCGTACTTGAACTCGCTGGCTACGCCGTCCCGAACATTTTCATGGGACACAACTTGCTGCGCGACACAAAAACCATTCTCAATGCAGACAGCACGAGCGTTAAAAAGGAACGCGCAGGGCTCTCGCTAGGCGCTTACTCGGGCTACTCCGCGCTCGGTCTCGACAACTACCGCGTTGTTTCCAAGACCGCAAGTAACGACGAAGTCTATCTCTTTAATGATAGCGACATGCGACAGGAACACGACCTCGCCAAAACAGAAGCCGAACGCACTGCAAAAATGCACGCTACGCTCGACACACTCATCAAGATTTCGGATTACTCACTCGAACACGGGCTGTAATTCACAAAACGCGCGCATTAAATGCCCGCAATCCAAACGGCACATATTTTACAAGATGCGCGCTCAAAGCTCGCAAGCTATAACGCAAAAAAGACTCGTCAATGACGAGTCTTTTTAATCGGGATGACTGAATTCGAATCAGCGACCTCTTGAACCCCATTCAAGCGCTCTACCAGGCTGAGCTACATCCCGAGGTCTCTTACAAGAGTATGCCAAAGTTAGTTAAACCACGGTATTTTTTCAAGGCAAGCTGCCGAAAAAAGCAATAATTAGCCCATTCCGGCAGTTCTAGTCCTTTCTAAAATATCACTAGTCCTTCCAGTAGCCAATAATCAGCACTTCGGGCGTTGCCTTCGGGAATTTTTTGCTCTTGAAGCCCACAATCTTGCGGATGCTCTTTTGCTTGAGTTCCCAGCCCGTGCGTGTAAGTCCAGCGGTCGAAAGCGTGACCTTGATGCCAGGCACCTTGCCACCTTCCTTGATCTTGCCCATGTCATCGACATTGAGCATCACGTTCTTGGTCTTGAGCTTAAATTCCTTCTGGGCATTTTCATCAAGCGCCAAGTCCGGGCGCGTCTTCTTGTCCGTACCCCAAACGTAGAACGTCCATTCACGCTTTTCGTTTGCGGCATAATAGCCCGTATCAAAGAGCTTTTCGCCAAAGAAAATCGGATTTTTCACATAGCCGTCGAGCTGTGCTGCATACGACTTGCCCTGATTATCGACCATCACCACGACCGGGTTGATTTGGCCGTCCATGCCCGCAAAATCCATATCGAATTCAATCGTCACCGGAGCATTCGGCGCAATTTTCGTCGGGTACTTGAAGTTCGACATGCCAATGCCCTGGCCCATCACGGTTTCAAGGACAATTTCTTTATTTGTAATATTTGCACCCTTGATGACAATATGGCGCACATCGCCCTGGTCTGCATAACCAATCGGGTACGGGTCCGGCACAAAGCGGATAATATCTTCAGCCATGACAGTCGCCGAAAAAGCGAGAGCCGCCGCAAAAACAGATTTAAAAATTCTAGACATCATAAAATGAATATAGTAAATAGTTGTTGGTTATTAGTCATTTGCGTTTCAAACGGTCCTTGCACACATACAACGCTTCTTCATGGCATTGCGCTTCGACATCGGGATTCAGCGCATTCACATACCTGCTGAGGCAAGAATCGTATTTTTCTTGATCTAGACACTTTGCATTTTTCTGATTCATCGAGTCAGGGTCTGTCGGTCCGTACCATTCCTCGGCGCAATTATCTGTAGACGCACAACTACACGCCAACATTAATGCGCACAAAAACGCAAGTACAGCCAAGATACAAAACCGATGGAAATGCATAGCTTGAATATATAAAATTTCTAAATTTGGCGCCATGACACCAATCGACGAAATCAAGGCACTCATCGCACAAAAAGAACTGTTCATCTTTGACTTGGACGGCACGCTATTCAATACGCTTGGCGATTTGGCACCAGCCGTAAACTACGCGATGACGCAATTCGGCCTGCACACGCATTCAAACGACGACGTGCGCACATTCATCGGAAACGGTTCCATGAACTTGATCCGCCGAGCTGTCGCTGCAAATTTCATTCCCGTCACAAGCACCCGCGACATGGAAAAAGTCGCAGAAACGCTAGCCCGCGAGAACTACAGCGAAGAGAAAATCAAGAAAATCCATAAAGTTTATTCAGATTTCTATTGGGAGCATTGCATAGAAAATACGGAACCGTACGAAGGAGTTGTAGAACTACTGCAACGATTCGCAACAAGCGCCGGGACGAGATGCGCGGCAATGCTCACAAACAAGCCGGTCGCCCCCGCACAAAAGATTCTCAAAAAATTCGGTCTCGAAAATTCTTTCGCCACTTACCTCTGCGGTGACACCACCCCCGAACGCAAGCCAAGCCCCGCCGGCATTTACGAGATTCTCCGCCAAACTGGAATTGCTCCCGAAAAAGCAATCATGATTGGAGACGACACTCCCGACGTTCTAGCAGCAAAGAACGCAGGCATCGACTGCATCACGCTTTTCGAAGGCTTCGGCAAAACCGAAAACTTGCTCCCGCTGGAGCCCCGCTACACCGCAGGCCATATCAAGGATTTTGCGGAATTTATCAATTAAATAATTCCATTATTTTTTCAATCTTTGTTTATCATCTAAAATTTGGATTAATTCTCGAGCCGCATATTCAAGGCAATCATCCCACGGATCCCCTAGTTCATAATTATCCGCACTAACACCATAATAAAATTCTTGGGCATGATCAAGCCAATCCGAGACCTCTAAAATTTTTTCTTTTTTTGTGGAATCAGACGTTTCTAACTTGCTTGAATCTAAAACTGCGGACGTATCCTGCGTTTTTTCAGCAGCACCGCAATTAGCCCAAAATACAGCTGTGAGCAACAGCGTAATTTTATGAATTTTTTTTCTAAAGAACCCAGACATATTCTGTATTATACAAAATTATTCTGTCGGCGACAAAGGCTGTTCAGAAGCACTTGATGCAGCCGAAAGGATAACTTCGTACAGATTAACAGGGAATGTAAACGTCCCGCCTCTTTGCGTTTTCGGGAAAATCCAACGAGCTATTGATTTTCTGATTTCTTCGCTAAACTGATCATTTGTTGATTTAATCTCGACGTTTTCAACGTTTCCACTCGGAGAAATCTTCATTTCAAAAACAGTCTTTCCTTCAAATTCCTTAGTACGTTTAGCGCGATACTTTACATTTTTATAAAGATTCTTATTGCAGATATGGCGTATGCCCGGCGAACGCTGACGGAATACTTTCAGAAAATATTTAACATCAAGGTCGTTTTCCTTCCCTGCGACAACATTCTCATCCGTCAATTCTTTGACAAGGCAACGAGGAACAGAACGAGACGGCCGGCTAACTTCATGAGGGTCATCAGGAGAAATAATCTCACGTGGAGGCCGAACTCCATAAAGGGCAACAGCTCTTCCCATATCTTCTTCGATAACACCGTACAAAGCCCGAATCATACCGATTTCAGGCTTCATCTTGGCAACGCGAGCAACCTTTTTCAACAAGGAATCCTTGGCAGGTTCTATCACAGCAACGCTATCCGAAGCAGACGATTCTACAAGTTCATTTTCGGACGACAGAGTATCCACAGAAGGAGAACTCTTCGCTAACTGCACGATATCAGTCTTTTTATCAGAATCACTGCACCCAGCCCACAACGCAGCTGCGGTCATCAAAGCGATTTTGCCAAGAAATTTGCTAAAGTTTTTTGCCATACACTATAAATAACAAAATTATCTACTTCAGTCGCGATTTCAGCGCTTCGATTTCGCTCTTTTCCATACCAAGCGCAAACAAATACTTTTCTGTTGCGGACGCTAAATCTGCATTTTCGAAATCAGAGATATCAACAACAGCCGTTTTGAACGAATTCTGCATAAGTCTTACAATAATCGCCTGAAGCAGCTCAACCTGCTTTGTTGTTAAATCAACATGTTTACCATCGACCACGTTGTAAAAATTCTTGTGAGTCGTGGCGTAATCGGCCTTGATTTCATCAGCGGTCGCCCCCATCAGCGCTTCGAGCACCGCTATCGTAAATCCGGTTCGATCCATACCATACGTGCAATGCACTAGATACGGGCCTTCATGCTCTATCATATAGCGCAAGCCTTTGACAAGCCCTTCCTTGAACGGCGAATTCGCAAAAGCAGGTTCCACATTAAGATAGACCACATTTTGCTTTGCATAATAAGATTCAACATAGCCATTGTATTCTTCGGCATATTGCAATTCATCTGCAAGGTTCACAAAAGTCTTAACGCCAGCCACCGCCGCCAATGAATCCGCAATTGCATTGCGATAAATCGCAGGATCAATCGGGCTTGAAGAACGATAAAGCACTCCCTCGCCCATCCCGGTTGTACGCACCATTCTAAAATTCGCAAACTCCTCAATAGACAAATCAGGATAAGCCTCCGGATAATTCGCAATTGAAAGCGACTTCAAATTTTCAAGATGGTCCACATAGCCACCCTTTTCCTTCATCTGCACAACAACATCTATCGGGAATTTCAAATCGCGCCCGAGACCAACGACCTCAGCCATTTTGCCGTAACGAGCCTCAAGCTTGATATAGTTCAACCCCTCAGAGACATACAAAAAGAATTCACCAGGGAAAACATATCCGTATCCAGCTACTACAGGAACATCCACCGTATCGTATCCCGCAATCATCACCGTCACGACATCGCCATAATCAAACTTTGTCAGGAACGAATCCGCAACAACGTTAAGATTCACACCCCCGAATGCAAAAATTTCAAGCGTATCCTCCATAACAGTCGTTGAAATCGAAACTAATCCATCCGCAGAAGAACTCGATATCACAACAGACGAGGACGACGCATAATCCGAAGAACTCGATTCTTCAACGGCAGCGCAACTTTCGCCACCTACAGGATTCACCGAAGTAGTGTCAAAGTAGTCGTCGCCACATGCGGCAAAAAGCAACGCAAAGGCTAGCGCGCAAAACGCCGCCATCTTTTTACCTAAAGCTTTAACCCAAAATCCAACCATAATTTAAATCTGTTTCTTAAACTTCTGATTTGTAGAACTTTTTAACATTCAAACAAATTAAAACAGAAATAGTCGCCCCGATAAGGCACATGAACATATCCGTCTGCGTATCCCAAATGTAGCCCTGCGTTCCTAAAAACGCTTCCGTATCCGTCGGGTTGCTGAGCGATGCCAGCCACTCAATAATTTCATAAAGCGCAGAAATAGCCTCTGCCACACACACCGACAAAAATCCCGTCCAGCCAGCCGTCTTGATAGGAGTCGTGCGGCGCAAAAGATCAATCATCACAAGTGCAGGAGTAACGCCCTGCATCAAGTGCCCAATTTTATCGTAGTTGTTGCGTGTAAAACCGAACCAATCCTGCATCCAGAATCCAAGCGGAACCTTCGCATACGAATAATGCGCCCCCAGCAAAAGCACCGCCATGTGGAACGCAATCACCACATAAAGGAACGTGGGCAACTGAAATTTTCGGTATGTAAACACAAGAACCAACAGCCCGACAATCGCAGGAGCCGCTTCAAGAATCCACGTGAGGTAAGTATCTTCGACTCCGATAACAGACCAAAGCATCGTCAGGAGAACAAATGCAAGCAAGAACAAATGAGATTTAGCAATATTATTCATAGCGAGAAAATACAAAAAAATCACTCCACGCCGTAATGCGTTTAAAAAACTATTTATGCAGCAGTAGCTTATTATTTTCTTGGAGGCCGTCGTTGTCGAAGCGGACGGTGGGATTCTTGCCGGTCTTGTAAGCTTCATCGCTTTCGTAGAGGGAAAGGGCTACTGAAACACCGGGCTGCGTTGCGAGTTTTGCCTCGCCCGCCGGAACCACACCGCTGAACGAAAATTCCTGCAAAGCGCCGTCCTTGAAAGTTCCCTTGGGAATGCGGACGGTCTCACCAATCTGCGCAAGCGCCTTGCCCGTACTGTCCACGAATTCTGCCACCAAATACACATCGAAGAAGCAGGGCGCCACGCCGGTGTTCTTGACGGTGATATTCAAAGTGTTCGTCGCAACATTGCCCGTAGCGGTTCCGGCGGATTTTCCTGCGGTTGACGCTGCATTATCACCCCCCGCGGTAATCAGCAACTCCGCGCGCGTCACGGTAAAGTTGTACCCGATGACCTTGCTCATGGAATCGGCCAGCGCCTTGTTATCCTTGTAGAAATAGTAACCGCAGTCGTTATCCTGGTCCAGTACGTAGTAGGTCAAGTGCGCCGTGGTAATCGCATCCACCCAGCGTTCCGCAGTCCACTTCTGGGTGCCTCCGGGAATCAGGTCGTCATTGGCCAGCATCGTCTTGTAACCGGCGATGTTCTCGGCGATGGTCGGGAGGTTCGCATTGTACGCCCGCAGCAAGGTATCGGGCCTGCCGGGAATGCCAATGAACCCGTCGTCGCGCTTGGTAATGCCGAGGTCGAGTGCATGCGTATAGACATCGCCAAAACTGTTGGAGGGCAGCACCAGCTGGGTCTTCTTGAACACGGACGCATAATAGTCCAGCATGTCCTTCAGCACCGAGTCGGCGGGCATCACGCTCCCCAACATGTGCGAGGTGTGCCATTCGCCCCATTCGCCAAAGGTGCGGACATCGATGTATTCAATGCGCGGATCGCCATCGTATTTTTCGGCCAGGGCCTTCGCGAATTCCTTCGCCGCCCAGATGTAGATGGAATCGTCCCAGACGGGAGCGTACGCATGGTATTCCGTCCCGCGCAAGTCAATCTGGATTTTCTTCGCGCCCATCTCGTAGACAAAGGGCGGAGTCCAGTCGTA
>NZ_DGUZ01000019.1:106037-205313 GCF_002394865.1 Fibrobacter sp. UBA4297
GTCCAGTCGTAAACGCCCTTAGCCGGATTTAGCTTGTTCCATTGCTGGTAACCGGAACCGTACGAGACCAAGCCCCACGCCCTGTTGTTCAGGGAACCGTAGGGGCCGTATTCGAATTCCGGGACAAAAGTCCACGCCCCACCGGTCGGCACCGTGAAACCCTTGTGCGGGTTAGAAAGCGGCCCGTCAAAAGGCTTGAGCGCGTAGGTGATTCTGGTGGTGTCCGAGAAACTGCTTTTGCCACCCTCGGGTCCGGAACCGCTCGAGTCATCGCCACAAGCGACAAACATCGCAGCAAATGTGAAAGTGAAAAATGCGTGCAAAAGGCTTCTGAAAATCATATCAATCCTTTTTTGCGCTCAGCCATTTTTTCCCACAATCATCAATTTTCATAAGCATATAATCATCACATCCAAAATCGCCACAAATAGAAGAAATCAAATAGCCCTCATCTTTTAGAGTAATACTAATTCCGTTAATAAAAATAGGAAGTTTATCCAGTTTACAATCTTCATTCGGTTTTTCACGAGTTGTTTGCACACACACCAATTCACCTGACTCGCATTTATCATCTGCCAACGAAAATGAAAATTCATTTCCTTCTTCAGCACAAAAAACTTTTCCTCCGCTCATTTTAAGCGATTGTCCAAAAACACAAAGCAGCAAGGAATCTAACTTTTCGTCAAGTCCCAGTTTATCCAAATGACACGTAATCAAATTCTCAGGCGTTAGAGAATTCAACCAATCCTGGCACTTGGCCTTGCGTTCTTCTTCAGACACCGCATTACGGTTTTTCAAAGCCTTTTCCGAAGATGAACACGCAACAAGCAAGCCAACAAGTCCCGCCGCGGTCATCAGAACAATCTTCCCCAAAAATCTGCTAAAGGGTTCCATCATATTTTAAGTATAACAAAATATTTTTCGCGAGCATCAGGGGCGTTGCGGGGTGTCCCCGCTGTGGAGGTAGCGGAAGACACAGCTAGATGGCGGGGCGCGGCCCGCCATGACGATGTGGCTGAAGCGACCTTTGGACACTTGGCCTTCAGGCCTTAGTGTACATGGCCACCTTTAGGTGGTGCGGGAAGCCTCCCCCTTTTACAATAACTATAGATTCTATCGCGCTATGCGCTCCAGAAAGACTTGTTTCTCGATAACATTTTTTCATGCATTTTCAGAAACATATTTCTGTCTACTTCCTACTTCCTACTTCCTACTTTTCTAAATTTGCGCGCATGAAAAAATACCACTTGGCCACATACGGCTGCCAGATGAACGAATACGACTCCGCGATGATCGCGCAGGAGCTGGACATGTGCGGTTGCGTCGAGACGAACAACCAGGAAGACGCCGACATCATCATCGTGAACACCTGCAGCGTGCGTGAAAAGGCCGAGGAAACAGCCATCGTCAACATCAGCAAGCTCAAGTACTTGCGCAAGAAGAATCCTGACGTGAAAGTCGTCGTATGCGGTTGCATGGCAAAGAATCGTGGGCCGGAACTGCTCAAGCGCCTCAAGAACGTGAACTACATCGTAGGCCCGGACCAGTACCGCAAAATTCCAGAACTCCTGTTCGGGGATGCCCAGAGCCCGCTGCACAAGACGCACCACAAGATGTTCATCGACGAAGACCGCGACGAGAACTACCTCGGCGAATACGCCAAGCTGCAGAATGACGTGAGCGCATTCGTCGCGATCCAGCGTGGTTGCAACAAGCGCTGCAGCTACTGCATCGTGCCGTACCTCCGCGGTCCCGAGAAATACCGCGACATGGACGACGTGCTGACAGAAGTCAAGCGAGCCGCCGACAAGGGCATCACCGAAGTGATGTTGCTCGGCCAGACGGTGAATGCGTACAAGACGCCAAACGCAGACTTCACGACATTACTGACAAAAGTTTCTGAAATCGGTGGCATCAAGCGCATCCGCTTTACAAGCCCGCACCCGCGCCATTATACGAACGAACTCATCGACGTTCTCTTGAACAACCCGAAGGTCTGCCATTACGCGCACATTCCGCTCCAGAGCGGCTCCGACGCCATCCTCAAGAAGATGCGCCGCCAGCACAACATGGAACAGTACATGACCGTCATCGAGCAGTTGCGCAGCAAGGATCCGTACTACGCCATTTCGACAGACGTCATCTGCGGATTTGTCGGCGAAACTGACGAAGATTTTGAACAGACGATCAAGGCATTTGAAGCCTGCCAGTTCGACACGGCATACATGTTCATCTACAGCCCGCGCAAAGGCACGGAATCATTCAACGAAGCCGAAATTCTCTCGCCCGAAGAAAAGTCGGCTCGCCATTCGCGCCTCGTGGAACTCCAGAACGCCATCACGCTCAAGCGCAACCAGATGATGATTGGCCGCACCGAAGAAATCCTCGTCGAACACGGCTCCACCCGCGACAAGACGGAACTCGTCGGCAAGACGGACAACTTCAAGAAGGTCATTTTCAAGCCGGAAGAAGGACGCATCATCAAGCCGGGCGATTACGTCAAGGTGAAAATCGACGATATCCGAGGCTGGACGCTCCGCGGCACTCTCGTGTAGCCCTCCCCTCGCGCAAGCCTATTAGCCATCGAAAAAGCAGACTCCGCACCGAGGTTCATTCACGTAACTCACGGAATATCAACGAGTTACACATTTAGCGCAAGCCATTTTGTAAAAATATTTATATCTTTACTCTTGAGGGTAACTAGAGGGTAACATGGCTAAATATTTTATTCACAATTTGGTTATTACAGGCGCACTGTGCGCGTTTGCCACCACAGCATCTTTTGCTGAGGCCACACCGACTCTCGCCACCGCCCAAAAAGCTTACGTCAACGGCAACTGGAAAGTCGCCGCAGCCGCATACGAACAGGTCTGTCCGAACGAACCTGAAAACACTCGTACCGAATGCTATTTATGGAACGTGCTAGCCCTTTCCCAAACGGGTATCGCCGCTGACTTCAGCAAGGCAGGCAAGCGTCTCGACAGTCTCATCGACAAGACGAACCCGCAGCAAGCCATTTACGCGGACCTTATGATGACCAAGGCTCAGTTCCAGATGTACCTTGGCCGCTACAACAAGGCCGCCGAATCCCTCGTACACGCCATTGAAACATCGCAGCCGCATCAAGTGACCGTGCTGCAAAAAGTCTGCGTCGCCGTCCAAGACCGCGCCCACAGCGAAGATTTGAACGAAGCCTGCAAAAACCTCGGCAATCCCGAAGCCTTGAAGCAAGCCGCCGCCAAGAGGGAACAAGCTCAGGCCGAGCAAGTCAAGGCTGAACAGGCCACAAGCGCCGCTCCGCAAGCAAGCACAACGCCATCATCAAACAATGACGCCGCTAAAGCCGCAGAATCAAAGGCTTCAGCCCCCGCAACAACAGTCGCTGCTGCAGAACCCGCGCAAACAAAGGCTCCCGAAGCAAAGCCAGCCGAAGCCAAATCCGCATGGCAACTGCAATTGGGCGCATTTGGCGTCAAGTCCAACGCCGATTTACTCGTAGACAATCTCAAAAAGCGCAACATCGCCTGCACCATCAGCCAGAACACGCTTGAAAGCGGCAAAGTCCTCTATATCGTGCGCACCGGTCCATTTGATACAAAGGAAAGAGCAGTGGACTATGGCGCCAAAAAACTGGCCCCGCTCAATGTGGAATTCAGGCCAATGCTCGTAAAACAGGCCCTTTAAGCAAACAAAATTATACTCGAAAAAATTTTTTACAGATTTTAGCGCCTAAAACATGCGTTTTTTTGCTTTATACCTACAAAAAAAGCAAAAATAGTGCTATATTTGTTGTGCTCCCCCGCCGGGGTGGTGAAATTGGTAGACGCGCTGGACTCAAAATCCAGTACTCGCGAGAGTGTGAGGGTTCGATTCCCTCCCCCGGCATTAAACGTTTAAGAAAGAGATCAAAATGAGTAACATGTTCAAAGTGCTTTCTGCTGTTCTTTTCGCGGGCTCACTAGCGTTTGCTCAGTCTGACGACCTCTTCTCTGACGATTTCCAGGATGCTGCTACTGCAGATTCCATTGCTCAGGCTAATGCCGAAGCATCTCAAGCAAACATTGGTAATGCACAGGCCAATGGTGGTCAGTGGGAAGGCTTCAAGTACGAAGACATGGGCCTTACTCAGTGGGAATACCAGCAGGCTAAGGAACAGGGCGTTACTCGCGAAAAGCTGACAAAGCTCGTCGAACTTGGCATCCGCCCGACAGAATACCTCCAGAAGCCGTGGAACAGACTCGGCGTGAGCGAAGAAGATTGGCTCAGCCAGCGTGCCGAAGGCATGGAAGATGCAGACATCGACCGCTCCTACCGCTACCGCAGTGGCGATCAGAAGAGCGCCTACATTTCTCTCTTAATTCCTTCTTACTATCAGTGGAAAACAAAACAGACAGCCAAGGCAACCTTTATGGATGTCCTTGAAGTCGGTAGCATCGCAGTGACCGTGGTTCTCAAGGTTCAAAACAAGAGCTATTGGTGGTATGGATTCCTCGGAATCGCAGCCGCTCATCTCTGGTCCTTTGCAGATGCATTCATTACCACTCAGTGGGATAGCAACCCGGATGCAAACCGCTTCAGCTTTGGTGTTATTCCGACTCCGGACCAGGGCGTAGCAAGTTTCTTCAATGTCAAGTTCTAAGCAGCAATGCAGCTAGAATTACTTAAAGCAAAAATTCATCGCGCTACAGTTACTGATGCAAACCTCAACTACGAGGGTTCCATCACTATAGCTCGCGATTTGATGGATGCAGCAGGCATCCTCCCCTTCGAAAAAGTCGGCGTCCTTGACGTCAATAATGGTTCCCGCCTTGATACGTATGTAATCGAAGGCAAAGCCGGTTCTGGCGTGATTTGCCTGAACGGTGCGGCAGCACGCTTGGTTCAGCCGGGCGATCTCGTGATTATCGTGGCATACGCAACGATGTCTCCGGAAGAAGCCAAGACATGGAAACCAACCATTATCCGCGTCAACGGCAAAAACGAAATCATCGAAAAAATCTAAAAGCGCAAATACATGCGTATAAAGTTCCCGGCTTCGCCGGGCTTTTTTTTATGATAAAGCACGGAAAATTTATACGAAACTTGCGCTACCATCCTATAAATTTCAAAAAATTTTCATTTTGACACTTTGTGACAATGTAAATGTTGTATATTAAAAGTAAACTATAATAAAGAGGTAATAAATGCCAGAAAACATTATTATTCCAGCTATTCTCCTAATCGTAGCACTCCTAGTAGTTGTCTTTGTCATGTCCTACATCAAGGCAGCTCCGGACGAAGCGATTATCGTTTCCGGCATCCAGAAGCAGCCGCGCATCATCATCGGGCGTGCAGGCCTTCGCATTCCGTTCTTCGAACGCGCCGACCACCTTTCTCTTCAGTTGATCCAGATTGACGTGAAAACCGGTAGTCCCGTCCCCACCAAGGATTACATCAACGTCTCGGTCGATGCTGTGGTGACCGCCAAGATTTCGGACAATCCGGACCGTCTCAAATCCTCTGCTCAGAACTTCTTGAACAAGAAGCCCGAAGACATCCGAGCCATGATTGTCGATATTCTCGAAGGTAACATGCGCGAAATTGTTGGCCGCATGCAACTCGTAGACCTCGTGGGCGACCGCAAGCAGGTCTCTGAACTTGTGCTCGAAAATGCAATTCCGGACCTAGAAAAGCTCGGTATCGTGGTGCAGACGTTCAACATCCAGAATTTCGAAGACGCAAACGGCGTGATTGAAAACCTCGGTGTCGATAAGACATCTGCCATCCGCAAGGCAGCTGCCATTTCCAAGGCGAATGCCGAACGCGATATCAGCGTTGCTCAATCACAAGCAAAAAAAGAAGCAAACGATGCAGCCGTTGCCGCAGAACTCGAAATTGCCCAGAAGCAGAACGACCTCGCCGTGAAAAAGGCCAACTTGCAGAAGATTTCTGATACCGAAAAGGCAATTGCTGATGCCGCTTACGAAATCCAGAAGCAGACGCAGCAGAAGGAAATCAACGTTGCCCAGGCCGAAGCAGAAGTCGCCAAGCAAGAAAAGGAAATTGAAATTCGCGAACGCATGGTCGCCGTGACAGAAAAAGAGCTTCAAGCTCAAATCGAAAAGAAAGCCGAAGCCGAACGCCAGGCACAAATCCAGCGCTCCGAAGCAGAACTTTTCCAGCAACAGAAAGACGCAGAAGCCGTCCGCTACAAGGAAGAGCAGCGTGCCAAGGCCATCAAGCAGATTGCAGACGCCGAAAAGGAAAAAGCCTTTGCAGAAGCCGAAGCCACTAAAGCAAAAGCTTTAGCAGAAGCAGAAGCGACAAAGGCGAAGGGTCTCGCCGAAGCTGAAGCCATCAAGGCCCAGGGGCTAGCCGAAGCAGAAGCTCTCAACAAGAAGGCCGAGGCGATGAAGCTCTATGGTGACGCAGCCCGTCAGGAAATGCAGCTCAAAACCATTGAAAAGTACTTCGAGCAGATGCCGCAAATTGCAGCCGCCATCGCAAAACCGATGGAAAAAATCGGCAACATCACCATGTACGGCGAAGGCAACACGGCAAAGCTCACGGGAGATATTACCAAGACGCTTACGCAAGTCACGAACGGCCTCACGGATTCGCTCGGCATTGACCTCCGCACAGTTCTTGGCTCCATGTTCGGAGCCAAACTCGCCGGAGTCACCAAGAGCGACGATTCCAAAGCCGACAACAACAAGTAATTCCAGAGAAATCCATCTAAGCAGGAGACTTCGCGTTATCACGAAGCCTCCTTTTTTTGTATATTCATTACATGCGATTCGTGTATCTAACAGTGTTATTCCTAACAGCGCTCGCCTTTGCCACCTCCCCCACAAAGGCTGATTCAACCGCGCTCTCAGAAACACTCGTTGCAGCACAGGACTCCATTGTAGACACAATCTACGTCATTCACGACAGCGGTATTCCCTGGAACCGCGAGAACTTTGACCCAGAGCGACTCATACGCCACGACACATTCGACCCAGCTCTGAAAGTTGCGTACACCTATTCCGTGAGTTTTATCGGCGGGAGTTTCGGCTCGTTCGCGCAGCAAAGTTTCATGGCTCATTTCGCTTACGAGTTTACTCCAAGTTTGCACTTGTATGCAAATGTCGGTCTCTGGATGCCGCTATATTCCAGCCTTCATTTTGGGAACCGCATTGCACGCGAAGACGTGAAGCAAGGAAACGTGGGCATTCTGATTCCAGACATCGCGCTTGAATACAAGCCAAACGACAAGGTTTCATTCCGTGTCATGTATGTCAACGAACGAGACGCGTTCAGAGCTTATGGCCCTCACCGTTACTTCTATGACGATTGTCCTTGGCGAAACCCGCATTATTGCTGGTAAGTAGATCTCTTCAAAAACATACTGTAATTTGACTACTCCAATATAAAGTAGTTTTGTATATTGATTGACATGAATATCAAATCAATTACTTTATCAACTATTTGTTTAGCAACATTAGCAGTTGCGGACATCCCCGCAAATATTGAATCAGCAGGCATTCCTTGGAACCGCGAATTTGACAGCAATAAAATGGTACGTCACGACACCTTCGATCCCGCACTGACAGTGGCGTACAGCTATTCCTTAAACTTTGTAAGTGGAAACTTCGGCTCTTTTGCAAGCCAAAGTCTTATGGCTAATTTTGCATACGAGTTCACACCAAATTTTCACCTGTATGCAAATATCGGTCTTGGAATGCCACTATACACAAATTTTAACAACGAAGCAAACTTTGCAAGAGAAGACTTGCGTCAGGGCAACGTCAGCGTATTGATTCCAGACATTTCGCTAGAATACAAGCCCAGCGAAAACACGTATATCAGACTCTCTTATGTGAACGAAAGAGACGCCCTGAAAGCCTACGGCCCACGCAGTTTCTTTCATGACTATGGTTTCTCAAGATGCACTGTTCTCTGCCACTAAACTGTATCTAATCATCATTGTCACCTCGCGCGCACCGCGAGGTCTTTTTTATTTTTCTAAATTTTACGGCAAAGAATGTTCCGCAACTATTCTAAAGCGCTCCACCTGAACTTTGCCGTAGGAGTTTCTTCGGCTGTTTTTGCCGCATTCCTTTTGGCAGGCTGTGAAGAAGAAAAGCCAGCCCCCGTCGTTCGCGAAGTTCGCCGCATCAAGGGCGAAGTCGAAGTGCTAAACAGCTGCAGCATGAAGGGTGCCGCCGTCAAGATGCGCACCTTCTTACGCGACAACGGTTTTGATGTCGTCCATATCGACAACGAACGCCTCCAGAATTACGACGAAACGATTATCGTGCTCAGGAACCCGGAATGGGAAGGAGCGCAGGCACTCGCCGCGACCCTAAAGACAAAGAACGTACTCGTCTTGCTCAACAAGAATGCCACGGTTGATGCAGTCGTACATACCGGAAGAGATTTTCAACAAATAATAGAACCCGATCAGGGAGATCAAAATGACAGTAACAAATAACCAAGATTTTTCCGAAACCGTTAAGCTTGGTGCAGGTATCCTTTTTGAACTTCGCGCCCAGAACGTGCAGCTCATCGACCTCCGCGGCGTGAAAAACGAAGCGGATTACTTCCTCATTGCCACTTGCGAAAGCGAAGCCCAGATGCAGGCTATTTTGAATGAACTCACTAAGGAATTCAAGGCTCGCAAGCTCCACTACGTCGGCGTTGAATACAAGGAAGGTGTGCGTTGGGCCATCTTCGATGCTGGTCTTGACCTGATGGTTCACCTCTTCGAAGAAGAAAAGAGAAACGAAATTTCCTTCGACCGCCTCTATGCAGACGGCAAACTCATGAACCTCGACGAACACGACTTCATCCGCGAAGACGCCAAGAAGTCTGGAGACGACAATGAACTCATTTAATGCAGAAATCGCAAAGGCACTTGCTGCAACTGGAGCTTTTGACGAAGAAGCCGCATTGAAACTTATTTCCGTGCCGCCTGATACAAGCCACGGTAACTACACCATCCCGTGCTTTTCACTCGCAAAGACACTCCGCAAGGCACCGAAGCTCATTGCCGAAGATTTAGCCGCCAAGGTCCAGCTCCCTGCAGGGCTTTCCAAAGTTGAAGCCGTCAATGGTTACCTGAACTTTTTCATCGACCGCGGATTCCTCGCCAAGTCCACTCTTGACGAAATTGCCGCGAAGGGTCTCGAATACGGCCACGCAGCACCGAATGGCAAGGTTGTCTGCATCGACTACAGTTCTCCGAACATCGGTAAGGAACTCGCCTTCCATCACCTGCGTTCTACTATGATCGGTAACTCGCTTGCCCGCATTTACAAGGCCGCCGGTTACAAGGTTGAACGCATCAACCACCTCGGCGACTGGGGCACTGCTTTCGGTAAGCTCATCGTGATGTACCTCCGCGAAAAGCTCCCGACCGACGACGCCACTTTGAACGCTCTCACCGTGAAGGAACTCAACATCCTTTACGCAAGTTTCTCCAAGGCATCCAAGGAAGAACCCGGCCTCGAAGACGAAGCACGCGCTGCATTCACAAAGCTTGAACAGGGCGACGAATTCTACCGCAAGCTGTGGACAGCATTCCGCGCGGCAACGCTCAAGGAACTCATGCGCATTTACGACATGATGGGCGTTAGCTTTGACCACTACACCGGCGAATCTTTCTTTGAAGACAAGATTCCGGCAGTGCTCGACGAACTCCGTGAAAAGAACTTGTTGGTAAACAGCCAGGAACGCGATGTGGTGATGCTCGACGAATTCGACCTGAACCCGTGCCTTATCCGCAAGAGTGACGGCTCCACGTTGTACGCAACACGCGACCTCGCAGCCGCTATCTACCGCAAGAAGGAATACAACTTCGACAAGTGCCTTTATGTAGTCGATTTGGGACAGGCACTCCACTTCAAGCAGGTGTTCCACGTCTTGAAGAAGATGGGCCGTGAATGGTACAAGGACATGTACCACATTCCGTTCGGCGTGATTCTACAGATGGTCGATGGCAAGTGGGAAAAGGGCAAGACCCGTACCGGTACGGCAAGCCTCCTCCGCGACGTAATCGAAGCCGCCCAGAAGAAGATTCTCGAATTCATCAACGAAAAGAATCCGGGCCTCGAAAACAAGGAACTCATAGCTCGCCAGATCGGTATCAGCGCTCTTACCTTCAACGACCTCAAGAACAGCCGCTTGAAGGATGTCCGCTTTGACTGGGATGCCGTGATGAGCTTCGAAGGCGACACAGGTCCGTACGTGCAGAATGCTCACGTCCGTCTTTGCAGCATTATGCGCAAGGCCGGCTACACCGTTCCAGTGGCTGACGTGGATTACGCACAGCTTACCGATGACGCCGCCTATAGCCTCATCAACATTCTCGCCAAGAAGGGCGAAAAGATTCTCGCCGCCGTCAAGGATGATGAACCGAGCGTACTCGCGCAATACGCACTCGAAATTGCCGAAGCAGCACACAAGTTCATCCACGAAGACCGCGTGCTCGGATCCGCCGAAGAAAAGTCCAGACTCTTCCTCGTGCAGTCTACGCAGATTGTGCTCGAGAACGTGCTTGACTTGCTCGGCCTCTTCCCGATCCGCCAGATGTAACTTAGACGAAAGAACGCGACTTCGTCGCTACAGACGACAAATGCGTAAGGCGAATGAAGCGCCAATGCTTGCATTGGCATTTCTGAGCCTAGCATTTGGGACTTGTCCAAAGACGAAAGTAAAAAAAGCAAGAACATTCATGTTCTTGCTTTTTTCGTAAATGCTAAACTAAAAACGCTCTCTCGTCTCTAGTCTCTCGTCTTTCGTCTAAACTAATTCCCGTTAATGCATCTAACAGAATAGCCGTTGTTCTTTGCGGTTGCCGGAACGAGCTGGCGGACCATCTGGTCACTCATGCGGCCCATCGCCCAAAGCCAAATCGTTTCATTGCGGCCGTTCTGTGCAGACCAGAAGCCAGCGTATTCGCCCATGTCTTCGTAACGGACGGTAGACTTGCCGAGAAGCTTACGATAGCCCGAAGAGAAAACAGTGAAGCCGTATTCATCGGTACCGCCACCGCCCTGCCAGCCTGTCGTAGCCTTCATCTTTGTAGCAAAGCTTCCGCACTTGTCAACGCCATCGTAGCAACCCGTGAGGCCCTTGAGCATGTCGGACCATTCGCGGTCACGCGGCAAATGCCAGCCTTCCGGGCAAGCCTTGCGAGCACCTTCAAGGTCATACAGACGACCGCTACGGGCGCAGTAAGAATCCTTGTCTTCGTAGCACCAGGAGTGGCCTTCGACATTGTAGTTCACGTTCTGAGCAAACCATTCACGGCCTTCGACCTTGATGATTCGATAAACTTGTCCGTCACGCGGGTCCGTAAACGAAGAGGACTTGTCGCGAATTTCGGCGCGGTGTTCCTGTTCTGCAATACGGAAAGCTGAAAGCTGTTCGCGCTTGTACTTCTGACGGCCTTCAAGTTCGTTTACCCAAGCCTTCTGAGCCTGCGGATTTGTAAACTTTATACGCAAATCATGAACGTTGAACAAGTCGTTACCGCAAGCAAAGTCAACACCGACGACATTGATGATGAGGTCCTGGTTACCAAAGCGGCGCGGTCTGTCAAAATACGAAATCCATGCTTCCATGGTATTGCGGCAATTTTCGTAGAAGCTCGGATCTTCGACCATCTTTGCAGGAACAGTCATGTTACCGGCAACAGAGAAGTCGAACTTGTCATCAAGAACACGGAAGGAAACCGGCTGAACATTTTTGTAGTGAGTGTATTCGCCAAAACGGATATTGCCGTCAATCTTGGCAGCGGCGTATTCGCCCTGACCTTCGGCGTTAAAAATGGCATCCCAAGTCTTAGGAGGTGCAGCAAACACCTGCGCAACAGACAAAGCGAGCACGGAGTAAATTCCCAGTCTGAACAATTTAATTCTCTCCATTTTTCAATACTTTTTATTTCTTATTGTAATGTTAGTTATTTTTTGTCTACTTGGAAATAAAATATTTGGTAACATGGCCTAAATTTTTTAATATTATAGTATGTCTATGACTCGTTATATTCTTCAAATTCTTTGTCCCGACCAAAAAGGGCTTATTGCCGGCACAACGCAAGTTCTTGCAAAGGCCGGAGCAAACATTATCGACCTCCAGCAACACACCGCCAAGGATATCGAAACATTTTTCTTACGTGCCGTTTTCGACATCGAAGCGGATGGCATCCCCGAAGTCAAAAGACACCTCGAAACTATCGCCCCGCACCTCCAGCTGAACTGGAAGCTGTTCGATACCTCCAAGACCGAACGTGTCGCTATTTTCGTATCGAAAACCGACCACTGCCTTTACGACCTTCTCCTCAAGCGCCGCGATGGCGACCTCCCCTGCGAATTCAGCTGCATCGTGGGTAACCACCCGGACTTGGGCCCTGTAGGCGGCTCCTTCGGCGTGCCGTTCTACTACGTGCCGTCCAACCCGGACAAGACGATTCCCGAAAACCGCTTCCGCGAAATCATCGAAGAAACAAAGACCGATACCATCGTCCTCGCCCGCTACATGCAGATTCTGACTGCGCAATTCACGGAAGAATTCAAGTACCGCATCATCAACATCCACCACGGATTCTTGCCCGCATTCAAGGGCGCAAAGCCCTACCACCAGGCATGGCACAAGGGTGTGAAGATTATCGGTGCAACAGCTCATTTTGCCACAGAAGACCTCGACCAGGGGCCAATCATTTGCCAGGACATCCAGCGCGTTCCCGAGACTGCAAGTATCGATGAACTCGTCGAACTCGGCAAGGATATCGAAAAGCGTACGCTTTCCCAGGCGCTTAAGTTGTGGCTTGAACACCGCGTGTTCGTTCACGCAGGCAGAACGTTTATTCTCTAGGAGACACCTATGTCCGAAGAAATTAAGAATGAAGCCCCCGCTCAAGAGCCGACCGCCACAGCAAATAGCGAAGTTAAGACTGAAGCTACCGCTCCGGTCTCTCCTGCTAATGAAGAATCCTCGGAAGAGCTCGTCAATCCGCTGACAGGCGAAGTCATTTCGCCGAAAAAGCCCAAAGAACCGAAATCGACCTCGCCGTACAAGCAGTTCAAGCCTGAAACCTTCGTAAACCCGATGACGGGCGAAGAAGAACAGACCACCATCGGCTCTTCGGTCATTGTCAAGAAAGACCGCGGACTCGCCTACTACGTTGGCTTTGCAATGCTTGTCGTCCTGAGCGTTGCATTCTTCTTTCTGCCGGGCATTACCATCACATTCGCCGTAAGCCGCCTTGCGGACTTGAACACAACCGCCGCATGGGTCTTCAGCACTATCTTGAGCTTTGGAGTCTGGCTCATTTTCAAGCTGAAAATCAAGGGTTTCGAAAAATCCTTCCACAGCTATTTAGTACTTTGCGTTATATGCCTGGTCGCCATGTTTGCGATCCAGTTCATTACCGATTACAATGTAATCTCTAAAGTTGTAGCGCTCCTTATCGGGGCTAAAGCCTAGGAATTTGCAATGAACAATACAGATACTTTTGTACACTTTCTCGTAGAATCTGGCGCCCTCAAGTTTGGCGACTTCGTGACCAAGAGCGGCCGCGAAACGCCTTACTTTATCAACACTGGAGAATTCCGCACTGGCGCATCCCTTTCCAAGCTCGCCGAATTCTATGCCGCAGCATTCATGGTTCACTTTGACGGCAAGGCCCAGAACCTTTACGGACCGGCCTACAAAGGCATTCCGCTCTGCGCAGCAACTGCCATGAAGCTTTCTGACGTGTACGCCCAGAACCTCACTTTTACGTATAACAGAAAAGAAGTCAAGGACCACGGTGAAGGCGGTTCGCTCGTCGGTTACAAGTACACCGAAAAGACAAACGTTGTCATCATCGAAGACGTGATTACCGCAGGCACATCCGTCAACGAAACGATGCAGGCACTTTCGCAAATCGAAAATGCGAATGTTGTCGGCCTCCTCATTTCTGTGGACCGCAAGGAAAAGCTCGAAAACGGCAAGTCCGCACTCCAGACTGTCCAAGATGAATACGGCATCGAAGCCCACTCCATCGTAAACATCAATAACATTATCACATTCCTCGAAAACGATGAAAACCGCAAGGCCATCAATGCTCCCGAGGGAATCCTTGACCGCGTCTACGCCTACCGCGAAAAGTGGGGTGCCGTTTAAGGCAATTCCCGCAAGCAACGAACGCGAATGACAATCAAGAAGTCGATACTTTCCATTGGATTTGCAATCTGCATGCTCACCGGGTGTGCAGATTCTTATCATTGGACCGCAAGTCACCCCTCGTACCATAAGGCTCCTTATGGCGGTATTGCAGTGACAGGCATCGAAAACGCATTTGTCATCACTCGTTCAAACTGGTTCGCCAAGCGCCTCGAAATCGGCACAGACAGCATCCAAATTAAAGGAACGCTCCACTGCCGCAACACTTTCGAAACCGAGATGCGCAAAGCGTACGGGAATCTCATCGTCCTCCCCGATACAGCCAATACCAAGTTCCCCGAAGAAAGCCTAAAACTTGACGAACGCATTTTCATCAAGGGGCATATTCCGGAACAGGGCGTAACCCTCAAGGACTCCGCAGGGAACGTCCCGCCCGTAGTCTTGATTCTGCATGAGTTCATCATCGGAACAGACTTGAAGCGCGAAAACTTTTTTGACTATGCGCTCATCCACAACGAAAGTGGGAGTTTACGCAAACCAGACAACGTCAGCGCCATATTCTCGTACACGCTTTGGGACAATCTAAAGCAGCGTCCGCTTTTTAGCGCCGTTGACGAATTACAGCAGCCCATTACGACGTACAAACTGTCGAACTTGACAAACCTCATCCAGCTTGCTGTCCAAAAAATCCGCAAGAATCTTTACGAGGGGGTCGTCAAATGAAAAAACTCCTCGCCTTTATAATGGTCCTTGTTGCATGGGCAAGCGCAGCCGACGTTTACTTTGATTCTCGCTTTACGTTGTGGAAAGACGCCACCGTTTACATTTGGACGCTCGATGGAAACTCGCCCATCAACGCCAATGAATTTTGCCTTTCGCTCCGCCGCAACAACACCGGCATCGGGGAACCCAAATGCCGTGAACTCGGTGAATGGGAACGCGACACCATAGCTACACGATATGGAACTTGGCTTTCGAACAACCTCGAAAAGGGATTGCCATCAAGCTACCTGCGAGCAAGGCATCCCGGCATGGCAGCAAAGATCCAGGCTCTCGAAGACAATATCGTCCTCTTCCTTGTGCCCCAGGGAAAATTCATCCAAGTTGCCATCTTTGACGAAACCGCCCAGGAACCTAAAGCCGCAGGCGTTGTCAAGGCAAACACCGACAAGGTCGCCCTCAGCGACGAGATTGCGTCCACGTTCTTTGACAAACGCACCAAGCGCCGCCTCACCAAAGAAGAACGCCTCAAGATGCAGACCGAACCCGACGACCTCTATAAGGAAGTCCCGAACTTGAAGATTTGGGCAGGCGTTGGAGTCGGCTACTCTCAAGCCCATTTCCCGCTCACTCCGGACAACTGGACAAGTAGCCACACAAAAAGCCGTGTCAGGAATTACCGTGTCACCAAGGATTCTGTAAGCCTCTGGAACTTTATCGAAGACGACGACGCATTCCTCAGCCTTTACGCAGGCCTTACATGGCACGGATTTATCGGGGTAGAACTCATGTACCGCTATTCCAACCGCGACATGAAAACGGACAAATCCGATACAGTCTACCGCGAACTCGACCATTGGAATTTCGGGCAGCACGACATCGGGCTAAACGTGCTACTTTCCATGACCTACCCCATCACGCCATGGCTCGATATTACGCCACTCGCTTTTCTCGGATTCCAGTACACGTTCTATTCCGAAGATATCGGGTTAAAAAAAGACGTCAAGACGCCCTCTAGAGCATACAAGTACCGCATCAAATTTGAAGACGTCTACAAAGGCGCTTTGCTTGGCGTTGGCGGACAGTTTGTCTTCAAGAAACATTATGGTTTAGACCTCCGTGCAGGCATTTCTAGCCGCGGCAGGGACATTTACGAAGCCCCATCACCCGATGCAGGCGCCGCCCCCACAACAATCGGAAAATCGACCATCGATTGCTTTGTAAGCCTCGGGCTTGAATACCATTGGACGTTATAGGTTTCAGGTGTTAGGCATTAGGGGTTAGGAAACAAAAGAGGAATAATCCGGCTTCGCCGCCATTTAAAGACGAGCAAAGCTCGTGATACTTTTCCTAATACCTGTTACCTGTTACCTAAAACCTTTTTCTATCTTTATGCACACTATGAGTGAAGACATTAAAGAAGAAACGAAAGAAAGAGTAAATCCGTTTTTAACGCCTGTCAAAATTATCGAGCCCAAGAACAAGCTCCCCGATTATACGTTTGATATGCTCCCCGAAGAACAGAAGGCGATTCTCCGGGAACACGGCTGGACCGAACTGATGCCTGTCCAGCGCAAGTCCATCCCTTATATGCTTGCCGCCCGCGATATGCTCGTGCAATCGAAGACGGGTTCGGGCAAGACGGGCGCATACGCCCTCCCGCTTTTGCAGGTCATTGTCCGTGACCATCCGTATCCGCAGGCACTTATCCTCGTGCCCACGCGAGAACTCTGCATCCAGGTGCAGGAAGAATTTGAAAAGCTCTCGAAGGGTACGGGTATCAAGTCTGTCGCCATCTTTGGCGGCGTGAGCTACGAACCGCAAATCAAGGCTCTCCGCTCCGGCGTTCATGTGATTGTTGCCACTCCGGGCCGTCTCATGGACCACATCCAGCGCGGAAACGTAGACCTGCTTTCAATCCGCGACCTCGTCCTCGACGAAGCCGACGAAATGCTCTCGATGGGTTTCTACCCCGACATGCAGAAGATCCGCAAGTACCTGCCGAAGGCAATCTCTTGCACGATGTACAGTGCCACAATTCCGCAGACGGTCAAGAGCCTTGCCCGCGAATTCCAGCGTCCAGGTGCCGATTTCCTTTCGCTCAGTTACGACAAGGTCATCGCGAACAACCTCGAACACCGCTACTACACATGCGACGTGATGGAAAAGGATTCCATGACCATCAAGGTTCTGGAATACTACAATCCCGAAAGCTGCATGATTTTTTGCAACTACAAGCGCGACGTGAGCTACCTCGAACAGGTGCTCTCCGGCTACGGTTTTGAAGTTGGTGCATTGAGTGGCGATGTGGCACAGAGCCTCCGTGAAAAGACGCTCAACGCCTTCCGCGACAAGAAGCTCAAGATTCTCATCTGCACAGACGTCGCCGCACGCGGCATCGACGTGGACCACGTAACACACGTGATTGTCTACGACCACCCCGCCGACCACGAAGTCTATGTGCACCGCAGCGGACGTACCGCCCGTGCAGGCCGCAGTGGCCTCTGCATTTCTCTCATCACTCCAGTCGAAGAAATCGACCTCCGCCAGACGGCAGTCGACTTCGGCATCAACTTCATCAAGATGGATCCGCTCACGAACGAAGAAATCGCGAAGAAGGTGAGCGAACGTACCAAGGTCCGCCTCGAAGAAGTCCGTAAGCACTTTGGCGGTCAAAAAGCAACCGAACGCATCAGCCGTATGCTCCCGCTCGTAAAAGACCTTGCGAACGGCTCCACCGACGACCAGATGCTCCTCGCGTATCTGGTAGACCGATTCGCATGGAAGAAGTAAGCAGTAAACAGTGGTTAGTTAACAGGAATGCAAAAGGAACGTTCTTAATGCGACCCTAACCACTAACCACCAACCACTAATCACTAATTATGGCTAAGATCAAAGTAAAATCCGCAAAAGAAATCGAACTGATCCGCGATGCCGGCGCTCTTGCAGCCGAAACGTTGATCCGTGCGGGAGAAATGTGCAAGCCCGGCGTCTCCACGCTCGAAATCGATGAATTCATCGGCGACTACACTCGCCAGCACAAGGGCATCTCCGCCTGCATGGGCTATCACGGTTACCCGCGTTACGCCTGCATCAGCATCAACGAAGTTGTCTGCCACGGCATCCCGAACGCGAACACCATCCTCAAGGATGGCGACATCGTGAACATCGACATCACGACGATCCTCTCCGGCTACCACGGTGATACCTCCGCCATGTTCTGCGTTGGCAAGGTCTCTGACATCGCCCGCGAACTCGTGGATACCGCCAAGTTCTGCATGGAAGAAGGCATCCGCGCAGCAGGTGAAAGAGGCGCTCATTGGAACGACATCGGCTGCGCCATCCAGGACATCGCCGACGAACACGGCTTTAGCGTTGTCGAAGACTACTGCGGTCACGGCATTGGCCGCGGCTTCCACGAAGAACCGACCGTCTACCACTTCCGCAACTACGAACGTTGCCCGTTCATCGAAGTCGGTAACGTCTTTACGGTCGAACCGATGCTCAACGTCGGACGCCCGGGGACAAAAACGCTCTCTGACGGTTGGACCGCAGTGACCCGCGATGGCTCTCTCAGTGCCCAGTGGGAACACACCGTCGTGAAGACCAAGGACGGCATCGACATCCTCACGCTTCCGCGCTAAACCGCCGCATTCCAAATACTATAGAACGCCTCGCGCCGTAAAAAGCACGAGGTGTTATTTTTTTGCATTTTTCGCAAAAGAATATATATTACAACCGAAAAAACAGGTACACGAATTAACTAGTAACCAATAACTAGTAACTACCAACTAATAATAAAACAATGTCCTTCCTCAGTAACGCACGCGACAAAGCTATCGAAATGTTTTTCCAACGCAACGACTTCATCAATAAATTTGGTGAAATCCTGAACGTCGATATCGACTCGCAAGAAAATCAAGCAAACGTCACCATCCTTTTGCATGGAGAATTTACACCAACCACACTTTGTGCGCACTACTGTTTCGAAGACACCGAACAGGGAACGATGATTGTCATAAACAAAGTAGAAAGTCCACGACCGCTGATTAACGAAATTGTCACGTGGTGGTTCAAGGACCATTCCATCAAGAAAGCGCTCCCCAAAGGCACAGGCCTATTTGCCAAAATTTTGTTCTAACTGACTCCGAAGGAATTTTATCATGGATGAACAACTTCAAAAAACATTCAACAACATTTCTTTCAGCGTCAACGCAGAAAAAAGAATCATGAACCTCACAGTCATCCCGCATGGCGAAACAGCCCCAATATCGTTCCTCGCCAACTACGAAATCGATGAAAAAGGCGAAAAAACCGAGCTTTTTATCACAAAAATCGCCTCAGATAGACTTTGGATCGATGAAATTGTTAAAATGTGGCTAGAAAAAAGTAATTTTAAATATAGGATTCCCCAAAGCATTGCGGGAATTGTTAAAATGTTCTTGAAATAGGAAACAAGGAGGCTGCAATGTTGAACTTCAACGAATTCAAAAAAGACGATTCCAATTCCATTCAGGAAATGTTCAATTCCGTCATCTTCAACTTGATTACGGATATTCCGGACTCGCTACTCTGCCCTAACAGAGATCCGGACGCCCGAGCCGACATTTTGATTAAACAAGCAGCCCTTAAGGCCGCCGCCGTAAGTACATCGCTTTCCATTCCGGCTGGGTTCACCGGCGTTTTGACCTCCATCCCGGATATCGCTGCAGTCTGGCGCATCCAGGCACAGCTTATTTCCGATATAGCCTGCACTTACGGTAAATTTGCCATGCTCAGCCGTGAAGCCATGGTCTGGTGTTTATTCCGCCACAGTGCAGCATCACTCCTCCGAGACGTCGCCGTCCGCACAGGAAGCCGCATCGTCGTGCAAAAGCTTTCTCTTGCCGCCCTCCAGAAACTGCTCCAGAAAATCGGCGTCAAAATTTCTGCAAACTTCCTCGGACGCATCGCCCTCCGAGCAATCCCTGCTATCGGCGCAATCGGAAACGGCGCTTACACCTATTTCGACACAAACGAAGTCGGCAAGACAGCAAAGTCCTACTTCAAGGCTCTCGAAGGCGTCGATAAGCCGGAACTCGTCGAAAACTCAATCGACAAGGATCCCGATGCAAGCGAATCCAAAGCAGAACAAGACACGACCGAAAGCAGTACAGAAACGAGTTCGGACAAGAACGTCTAGTTCCGCGATAACGCCCACCCACTTGTGCAAGCTTTACAAAAAATTCATAATACACTAAAGCAACAAGGAGTTTTCGTACTCCTTGTTCTTGTTCTGTTATTCCTTTTTACTTTATCGCTTGTTGGCGAAAAGATTACACTCAACAATGGCGCAGGATATGACGGGGCTTTTTATTACAATGTTGCCCAATATTTTTCCACAGACTTTTGGACTACCGGCTACGACAGTTTCCGCATTTACCGCATTTTTCCTTTTTGCCTGATAAACTTATTTTTTCGGCTCCTCAATATCGAGACAACGCACGCAAACTTGATGCACTCGATGTGCATTATCCACTTTCTCAACCTAGCAATCCAACTCACGTTCTTTTTCAAGCTAGTCCGCCTAAACGCTTGGAAAAAAACAACTACAGCCATCATCTTCAGTTGTTTTTTCTTCAACTACTTCTTTCTAAAGAACTGCGGCTACGAAATGTTCCTGACAGATGCATTCGCAAGCACAGTTTTTCTCGTTTCGTTCTACTTTTTGCAATGCCAAAAATACAAGCTAGCCATTTCCATTTCATTTTTGGGAATTCTCACTTGGCCTACCGTCACCTACGTCATTTGGCTCCTTTACTTTTTCAAAGACGCATTTCCACAACAAGCACCTCGTCTTAAAATCCACACCGGAAAAACGCTCGCCATCACATTTCCTCTGGTATCCATCGGCGCTGTCACCACGCTCTACCTTTTGCACAACCAACCGCTTCTCGAAAGCATGCTTTACATTCCACCATCAATCCCGCTCCTCTTCACAAGTGCAATTGCCTGGTACTTATTCCTATTCGTCATTTTGCGCCATTGTGACAATCAATTCTATACGCCAAACACGTACATTCGCGAATTTATACGTCAGTCCCCCTGGGAAAAACTCGCTTTCATCATCATTCCTTTCATTACGCTCTACATTTTTCTCCGAGCACACACTAACAATGAATTCATCTTTAGCGGAACCGCGTTTATCCTCCAGATATTCCTCCGACCACTCAAATACCCATTCATCACGCCCGTGGCCCATATATCCTACTTTGGGCTTACTCCGTTGCTTGTAATTTTTCTCTTCCGCCATCTTTCAGAAGACATCTTTAGCCGCAGTGCGGGTTACGCCTTGGCTTTCCTGGCATTCCTCTTTTTTGCAATAGACAGCGAAGCTAGGCACATACTCCCACTACTTCCATTGGTTCTAGTTCCGCTCGCAAACGTTCTCGACAAAATGGACTTGACCGTAAAATCCATTGCGATTTTGGTCGTTCTGCAACTTGCCCTCAGCCACTTTTACATTCCAATAAACACAGATGGACTTGCCGAAGCATTCGACAGCAACAATTTCAATACAGTAGCGCAACGCTATTTTATGAGTTTTGGCCCATGGATGAGATTCCACACTTATATTGTATGGGCAGCGATTTCTGCTTTTACCGCAATTTTAGTGAGCCGAATCCTCAAAAAAAGCAAAATTTAGCCGTATTCACCCCCTTTTATATCATCAATTCAAAAACCGCCCTTGAGTTCCCCCCAAAATTTTCTATTTTTGGGCGCAACATTCAATAACATCAACTCCATTAGTGGAATAAAAATATGAAAAACATTGAAAAGCACAGAAATATTGGTATTTCTGCTCACATCGACTCCGGTAAGACTACTCTTACCGAACGTATCCTCTACTTCACAAAGCGTATCCACGCTATCCACGAAGTTCGTGGTAAAGACGGCGTCGGTGCCACGATGGACTCCATGGAACTTGAACGCGAACGCGGCATCACGATTCAGTCTGCTGCTACGTTTGCAAACTGGACTCACACCAAGACCGGTGAACGCGACTCCATCAACATCATCGATACCCCGGGGCACGTGGACTTCACGATCGAAGTGGAACGTTCTCTCCGCGTGTTGGACGGTGCTATCCTCGTCCTCACTGGCGTTGAAGGCGTCCAGTCCCAGTCTATTACTGTTGACCGTCAGATGAAGCGCTACCATGTACCGCGCGTCGTGTTCGTGAACAAGTGCGACCGCTCTGGTGCAAACCCGCTCCGCGTGGCTGTCATGCTCAAGGAAAAACTCAACCACAAGCCGTGCGTCATGCAGATTCCTATCGGTTTGGAATCCAATCTTAAGGGCGTGGTCGACCTTATCGAAATGAAGGCTTACTACTTCGAAGGCGAAAACGGCGACGACATGATCGAAAAGGATATTCCTGAAGAACTCGTCGACCAGGCTAACGAATACCGCGAAAAGCTCGTTGACTGCTGCGCTGACTACAGCGACGAAGTCATGGAAAAGGCTATGGAAGGCCAGTATGGCGTCGACCAGATCGACAAGGCCCTCCTCAAGAAGGTCATCCGCGAAGCTACCATCCGCCTTGACATCACTCCGGTGTTCATGGGTTCTGCTCATAAGAACGTTGGTGTCCAGAAGCTCCTCGACGGCGTTATCGACTACCTCCCGTGCCCGACCGACGTTGAAAACAAGGCTCTCGACCTCGACAACAACGAAGCTGAAGTTGTTCTCAAGTCCGAAGACAACGCACCGCTCGTCTGCTACGCATTCAAGCTCGTGAACGACCGCTATGGCCAGCTCACCTACGTCCGCGTTTACCAGGGTACCCTCAAGAAGGGCGACATGATTACCAACATGGCAACCGGCAAGAAGGTTTCCGTTGGCCGTCTCGTCCGTATGCACGCTGACGAAATGGTGGACATCACCGAAGCCGGTGCAGGCGACATCGTTGCTCTGTTCGGTATCGACTGCGCATCCGGTACGACATTCACGGATGGCAAGAACCACTACAACATGACTTCTATGCACGTTCCTAACCCGGTTATCGAACTTGTTATTGAAGCCAAGAACCGTGACGACCTCGACAACATGTCCAAGGCCCTCAACCGCTTCACGAAGGAAGACCCGACGTTCCAGGTCGAAGTTGACAAGGAATCTGGTCAGACCATCATCAAGGGTATGGGCGAACTCCACCTTGACGTTTATATCGAACGTATGCGCCGTGAATACAAGTGCGACGTGACGACCGGTGCTCCGCAGGTTGCTTACCGCGAAACCATCACCCGCCCGGCCAAGTTCGACTACACCCACAAGAAGCAGACCGGTGGTTCTGGTCAGTATGCTAAGGTTGTCGGTGAAATGCGTCCGATGCCAGTCGAAGGCGACCAGGAAAAGGTCTACAACTTCGTCAACTCCGTCGTCGGTGGCCGTATTCCGAAGGAATACATCCCGTCTTGCGATAAGGGTTTCCAGAGCTGCATGGAAGCAGGTTCCCTCATCGGATTCCCGGTTGTCGGCATCGAAATGGAAGTCACGGATGGTGCATTCCACCCGGTCGACTCCTCTGATATGGCGTTCCAGGTTGCAGCCCGTATGGCCTTCCGCGAAGCTTTCGCTAAGGCTGGTGCTCAGATTCTCGAACCGATCATGAAGGTCGAAATCCAGACCCCGACCGAATTCCAGGGCGGTGTCGTGGGTAACGTTTCCCAGCGTCGTGGTGCAATCACAGGCACTAGCGAAGAACAGGGCATGACCACGATCGATGCAGAAGTTCCGCTTTCCGAAATGTTCGGTTATGCTACGGACCTCCGCTCCATGACTCAGGGTAAGGCTGAATTCACGATGGAATTCTGCAAGTACCTCCCGGTTCCGAAGAACATCCAGGAAGAACTCATCAAGAAGTACGGCGACAAGGTCAAGGCAAGAGCTTAATACGACCGCTCGGGTCTAAACGCAGGCAAGAACCTCCGTCGGACCCTCGCTCTCGCAAGAAGCCCTCGGTTAATACCGAGGGTTTCTTTTTGCTCACGGATGACTGCCAAATGCAAAAAATCTCGAAAGTTTAAAAGGCCTGCAACTTTCGTTGCAGGCCTTTTTTGTATAAAATAAAACGGCGTGGAAAATCAATTTTTTTTGAAAAACGTCATTTTTTACGTGAGTAAAGTCAATTTTTTGATAATTTTCACGTAAAATTTTAATGTTATATGTAGAGATTTATGTTGTTTTTGATGTTTTTGTGCTTTTTTCATGGCGGAAAGTATGAATTTCACTTTTTTGAATCTGAAAAAACCTTAAAAAGTAGAAAAGTTTGCTTTCGGCAAGCCTAAAAGTGTTATTTTGTACTAAAATTTACGTGAGTAAACCTTAATTTTGAGCATTTTTCACGTAAAAATCGCCTAAAATCCGATTTTTGCTTCAATACAGCTGTTTTTGAAGTTAATATCCCAAAAAAATCCTCAAAAAGGAAGGACCCCGCATGCGCAAGCCTACGGGGTCCTTGAAAATTCGTAACACTAGTAAGTTCTACTCCGCGATTCGATCCGGCTTCCCGTCTCAGAACCAGAATTTACTGGTGCCACGAGAATAATATAGCACACAAATTGCAAGAGCGAACAAAATTTCGCTCGCTCTTTTAATCCCGCGCGGAACATTCCAATATGGAATAGCCACGAAGCGGCAGAGCCGCAGAACTTAGTTGGCAGTTGGCAGAACTTAGAGAGAATGCATTGTTCTAAGTTCTAAGTTCTAAGTTCTAAGTTCTAAGTTCTAAGTTCTAAGCTCTCAACTTCGCTTCTTTCCACAGCTTTTGCAAGCCTTCTAAGCCAACATCCTTAATTTCCTTGCCTTGTTCTTTAACGCGGCGTTCCACTTCGCGGAAGCGCTTTTCGAACTTGTTGTTCGCGCGTTGCAGTGCGATGTTGGCGTTGAAACCGCAATGGCGAGCCACATTCACGAGACTGAACATGATATCGCCGAATTCATCTTCCAGGCGGTCCACGTTTGCATTTTCGGGAGAAATCTTTTCCATCTCGGCGCGGAATTCAGCAAATTCCTCCTGAGCCTTGTCGAACACGGGAGCAGCCTCACCCCAGTCAAAACCGACTTTTGCCACACGGCGGATAATATCTTGCGAGCGCGCAAGTGTCGGCATGCTCTTGCTAACTTTATCCATAATGGATTCACCGGCATGCTTTAAGTTGTTTTTCTCTTGCGCCTTGATGCGTTCCCAGCGGCGGCTCACATCATCGGCCGTATCGACCTTAGCATCGCCGAACACGTGCGGATGCCTGCGCACCATCTTTTCGCACAAGCCCTGAATCACGTCATCTATTGTAAAGTCACCCTGCTCCTTCATCACTTGCGAATGGAAAATTACCTGGAACAGCACATCGCCGAGTTCCTCGCACATGTGCTCCTTGTCGCCATCTTGCGCAGCATCGATAAACTCACAGCTTTCTTCAACTAGATACGGCAACAGCGAATGCGTGGTCTGCTTGCGGTCCCACGGGCAGCCATTTTCCGAACGCAGACGAGCCATAATATCAACGAGATCTTTAAACGTGTACTTCATGCGCCCAAAGATAGAAAGTAAACGCACCCCCTTGCTTTTATACAACAAATTCAGTAAATTAGTTATGGCTTTATTAGATTCTTACTTATATCGTTTCTTATATCCGTTAGTTTTATTCAAACCATCCACTCCACACCTGCAATCTCCGCCAGCCCCCGGAATGCAACGGATATGGCAGCAAAGCAACAACATGGAAACGACAACATTTAACGAATCCTATCGCAAACTCCTACCCCAAAATTACCCACAAGCCTTGCGTGCATCCAAGTATAGTCCCAAGCAACTCTTTTGCAAAGGCTCTCTCCCCTCCAACGACAAAATCGGCATCGCCATGGTCGGCACGCGACGCCCATCCGCCAACGCCGAAGAACTCTGCAGGCGACTCGTCGGTTCGCTCAAACCCACAAACGCCGTGGTCATTTCGGGGCTTGCACAGGGCATAGACAGCTTTTGCCACCGCGCAGCCCTCGATGCAGGCATACCCACAATAGCCGTCTTAGCGCAAGGGCTAGACGCCAAAATCGAAGGGGAACGCAACACCCTCGCCAAACGGATTATCGACGCAGGAGGCGCCCTATTGAGCGAATACGAAGGCGACACGCCAGCCTACAAGGGGAACTTCATCGCACGGAACCGCATCATCAGCGGGCTCAGCCAATCGACGCTCGTGGTCCAGAGCCGTAAAAAAGGAGGCGCCCTACTCACCGCGCAATTCTGCCTAGACGAAGGGAAACCTCTCCTCGCCTGCCCCGGGAACTTCGACTGCGAACTCTACAGCGGCACGAACGCGCTCCTCGACAGCGGGCACGCCAAAGCCGTCTTCATTCCCGAAAGTCTACGGGCAGTCGCCGGAATTCCATGCCTCGAAGGGGCAAAAATCGAGCAATTGAGCACATACGGGGTACAACTGTCGGACGGGGCTCAAAAAGTCTTTGACCGGTTTAACGGATTCCGCAAAACATTTTCGGAACTTCAAGAAGATTTCGACTTTAAGGCGCCAGAACTTTTAGCTATATTGACGGAGCTAGAAATATCTGGTCTAGTCTCGTCAAAGGACAACTTCCAATTCTATTTTAACGGAGCATAATTAGTTGCACATTCGAGTTATCATTAGAATTGCCACGATAATTACGTTCGCGTTTTTGGTGTTTCACGTGATGTTCGGCAAGAACAGCATCCCGGAACAGCGCAGAATTGCAAGAGAAATCGAGCTTTATCAAAAGCAGATAGATTCACTTAGTAAAGTCATCGAGCAGCGAAACGAGCTCATCCAAAAGCTAAAGACCGATTCCCTCTACAAAGAAGAAATTCTGCGTACCCGCTACGGCATGAGCCGCGAAGGTGAGAAAGTGTTTCAGTTGGTGAAATGATGATTAGTAGGAAGTAGTCGGTAGGAAGTAGGAAGTTTTTATAATCGCGACAAAGCCGCCTAACTATTCCTGCCTACTGTCTACAGCCTACTGCTAACTGCTTACGCCATTTTGCTTGCATCCGTGTTGGTGCATTCGACCTTACCGGCGAAGAAGCTATATGCTGCAGGCACAATAAAGAGCGTCATGAACGTTGCGAACGTGAGACCGCCTACAATGGCAACACCCATTGCAATGCGGCTCGGGGTGCCGGTCAGGATGAGCGGCACTGCGCCCAATACTGTCGAAAGGCTCGTCATGAGGATTGGGCGGAAGCGGCGTTCCGCCGCCATCCGAGCCGCCTCGAGCTTGCTGCAGCCCGTATTCTCGGCAATCTGGTTTGCAAATTCCACGATCAAGATACCGTTCTTCGTCACGAGAGCAATCAACAAAATCAAAGCAATTTCGCTAAAGATATTGAGCGTTTGGCCCGTGACAAACAAGCTCACCAAAGCGCCAGAAAGTGCAAGCGGCACCGTAAAGAAAATCACGAACGGCGCACGGAAGCTTTCGAACTGCCCCGCGAGCACCAAGAACACAAGTGCTAGCGCAAGCAAGAACACCACGTAGAGTCCCGAAGAGCTTTCTTCGAATTCCTTGGAAGAACCGCTCAAGGTCGTGCTCACGCTCGGGTAATCCTTCAACAACGTCTTTGCAATGCGGCGCATCTCTTCGACGCCATCGCCAATCGTCTTGCCCGGCACAAGGCCCGCCTGGATGGTTGCTGCGCTAAAGCGGTTGTAACGCGGGAGTGACGGAGAAGCAGACTGTTCCTTGTACGTAATAAAGTTGTCCAAGCTCACCAGCTCGCCCTTGCCGTTCTTGACCGTGAGCATCGAGAGGTTTTCCGGCGTATCGCGGTACTGGTAACCGACAGCGCCAATGATATCGTACTGACGACCATCCTTATAGTAATCGCCATAAGTCTGGTCGCTAATGGCAAGCTGCACCGCCTGCGCAATATCGTTTACCGACACGCCTTCTTCATTTGCCTTGTCGCGCAAAATTTCGATGTGGAGTTCCGGCTTCGTGAAGCGCAAGTTGCTGTTCACCACGCTGAACACAGGGCTCTTGCTTGCCGCTTCTTCGAATTTCGGAACAAGGTCACGCAACACTTCGATGTTCGGAGCCTGCAACACAAACTGCACCGGGAGGCCACCGCGCTGCGTACTGATGCTCTGCGGTTCAAACACCATCACGCGCAAATCCGGATATTCGTTACCAAGCACCTGGATTGCTCTTGCTATCTCACTCTGCGGACGGCGAGCTTTCTTATTGTCGTTCAAAAACAAACGCATTCTCGAGTTGCCCGCATTCCAAGCACCCGCCTGGAATTCCGTGTATTCATTGGAATCGAGAATCGAAGTCACTTCATCGACAAATTCATCGGCCATGCGCTTGGTGCGCGAGAGGTTCACGCCTTCGGGCATACTCATGTTCACCATCACGGCGTTAGAGTCCTCGGTCGGTGCCATTTCGCTACTCATGTTGTTGAAGCAATAATACGCTGCAAACAAAAGTACCGCCACAACCGGAAACAGCATCAGTCGCCACTTGAGGAATCCGCCAAGCAAACGAGAATACAAAGTGTTCATTCCGTCAAAGAACGGTTCCGTCCACTTGTAAAAGGCACCTTTCTTCTGGCGCTTCAAAAATTTAGAACAAAGCATTGGCGAAAGAGTCAAAGCGCAAAGCGTCGAAAGAAACACGGTTCCAATCATCACCGCCACAAATTCGCGGAACAGAAGGCCCGTCGTACCACCCAAGGCAAGCACCGGAATGAACACAGCCATCAAAACGACAGACGTTGCAATCACCGCAAAAAAGATTTCATTTGTTCCAGCAATTGCCGCCTGCTTCGGCGTCATGCCACTTTCAATCTTGTGATAAATATTTTCCACAATCACAATGGCATCGTCCACAACAAGACCAATCGCTAGGACCATCGCCAAAAGCGTAAGCACGTTGATACTGAACCCGCAAAGATAAAGCACAAAGAAGCTACCAATCACAGATACAGGCACCACGACCATCGGGATAAACGTTGTACGGCCTTCGCGGAGGAACGCAAAGATAATCGCAATCACAAGAATAAACGCAATAAAGATGGTTTCCACCACTTCCTTGATGGAAGCGCGAATGTTGATTGAAGTATCGCGACCGTAAAGCAGTTCCACGCCTTCCGGAATTTCACGGCGGATATCTTCGACGCGCTTGTAGAATTCGTTTGCAATTTCAACGTGGTTACTGCCCGGCTGCGCCATGAGCGCAAGCGTAATGGAATTCTTGCCGTTACGTCTAAAACCGGTACGCGTATCTTTCGGTTCGTAATGAATATCCGCGACATCAGAAATGCGGATTACAGTTCCATCTTCAGCCGTTCTCACAGCAATGTTGCCAAATGATTTCGGGTCGAGAATGCGACCAAGCGTACGGATCGAAAGCGTCGTTTCAGCACCTTCAATAGAACCAGACGGAAGTTCCAAGTTACCTTGTTTCAAAGCGGCCGCCATCTGCGCCCCCGAGACGCCAAGCGCCTGCATACGCACCGGGTCAATCCACAAGCGCACGACCGGACGCTTTTCACCCCAGATTGCCACTTCCGAAACACCGTTAATCGTCTGCAAGCGTTCCTTCACGTGGTTGTTCGCAATTTCCGAAACTTCCATCGGGTCGAACTTGTCGCTCACAAGGCTCACCATCAAAATCGGGTCGCTATCGCTATCGGACTTGTAAACTGTCGGTTCATCGACATCGTCTGGCAAACGGCGACGCACACGGCTCACGCGGTCGCGGATTTCGTTTGCAGCCGCTTCCAGGTCCATGCCCGTTTCAAATTCGATGCTGATGTAAGAGAAACCATCGCGGCTCGTCGAGGTCAAAGCCTTGATACCAGACGCGCTGTTGATGGAGGCTTCCAGGATTTCAGTGACTTCCGCTTCGACCACGGCCGCGTTTGCACCCGGGTAAGAGGTTCGCACCTGAATCAAGGGATAGTCGACGTTCGGGTATTCACGAATGCCGAGAGAGCTGAGCCCAAAAAATCCGAGCAACAAAATGACAAGCGCCATCACTGTCATGAGGACTGGGCGGCGGACGGAGAGCTGGCTTACGCTCATTACTCTACCTCGTAATTGATCGAATGGCGGAGTTCCTTAATCTTGACATCGGCACCTGGGCGGAGGCTTACAATGCCAGATACAATCACCGTATCACCAACATCAAGGCCCGAAAGCACCTGCACAGACATCGGCGTGCGAAGCCCCGTCGTGATATGCTTGATTTTTGCCTTGCCGCCCTGGCTCACAAACACGTAAGCGCCTTCCCTGTCGAGAATCATCGCTTCGGACGGAATCGTAAAGCTCTGCACGTTGCTAGCTTCCATGGCGACATTCACGCTCACAAAGCTACCCGCAATAAGTTCGCCCTTTGCATTATCGACATCGACCATCACACGGCGAGTGCGGCTGCTTTCAGAAATCACGGCATCGAGCGCAGAAACAACACCGAACTTTTCAACGTTGCGTTCCGAATCCTTGAGAGAAATCTTGTCGCCCACCTTGATGACAGAAGCGTAACGCTGCGGGAGCGAGAACTTCGCCTTGAGGCGGTCCACTTCGCTGAGTTCTGCAATCGGCGTGCCGGAATTGAGCCAGGCGCCTACGGACACATCGACAAAACCGAGTTTACCGCTAAACGGCGCACGGACTTCGGTCTTTGCCAGTTGTGCCTGGATGAGTTCTACACTTGCCTGAGCAGACTTGAGAGACGCTTCTGCCGATTCTAAATCCTGCTTGGTCGCACCATTCTTTTCAAAGAGGCTGCGAACGCGTTGTTCCTTCTGCTCGGCAAGCATCTTGTTCGACTGCGCCTGCTTGAGCTGCGCACGGAGTTCAGAATCGTCAATCTTTGCGAGGAGAGTCCCCTTCTTGACTATAGCCCCGTCTTTTGCCTTGAGGCTTACCAAGCGGCCAGAAGTCGCCGCCGAAAGCGATACGCTGTTCTTCGGCACGAGAGTCGCCATCGTCTGGAAGTTCTTGCCCTGTTGCCCAAGCTCTGCCACATAACCTTCGACATTCAGCACTCTCTGAGCGCCACCTTTTTTGCCACCATTGCCTTTGCCTGCAGGAGCGCCCTTGGCGGAATCGTCTTTACTGCCACAAGCGGCAAGGAGAAGTGAAGAGAGAGCTATTAAAAGAAGGTGTTTCATATTTTAGTTAGCGGCTGCGCCGCAGTTGGTAGAACTTAGTTGGCAGAACTTAGAATTCAGTATTTAGATGATTAACGCTGTAAAAAAGTTGCAAGCACCTTCGGTGCAGTTACTAGTTAATAGTTAGTAGTTACTAGAGATTGCAAAATAAACTTTTCTAGTAACTAGTAACTCGGAACTTAGAACTCACATCAGAATTTTACGTTCATGAAAAGTGCTGCACCGTCTTGATAAAATTCAGGTTCAAACTGTACCTTGCTAGAGAACGACTTGGTCGAGGTGGCACGGTAAATGCGCCAGGCATCGAGCATGGAAACCACACGGTTCAAAATAAGCGCACCTACTGAAACCTGGAATACAATGCGGCTTACGCGGTAATGGCGCATGCGGCTCTTAAACTCTTCGATATGTTCCGTCGATTCAGGATTATCGGAGCTCCCCCAATCCCACTGGATATCATTCGAAAATTCTTCATCAACCTTTTTATCAGACCTTATCATCGCCTGGTTGTAATCCTCGTTCATGTCCGGCGAAGAATTCTGACCAAACACGCCCGAACGGCTACGATAAGAGCCCACCGTATTCAGCAAGGAAACATTCTTTTTGCCTGTAAGACCAGCATGGCGCACTGCATAATTGTGAGCCGACGTCACATAGCGGTCCCCCACTACATATGAGCCCACAGCCGCCACCCACAACGCAAGGTCAGTCCAGACAAACGGACGCACAAACTTTTTTTCGTTCAAGTAAAGTTCACCCATGCCTGGTAAAAGTGCAGACGCGCCAACCGCAAAGAACACGTTCTTGTCGCTGTTCTTATAGACGTTCTGATCGACACTCACCACAATCTGCGAGAATGCGGCGACTGACGCAAGCAGTATGGCAAGAATAATGCGCATTAGAATCCCCAATTGGCGCGAACCGACCAGCCGAAGGAATCATTGAACGTCATGCCACTGTCAAAATGCAAACGATCGTACCAGGAAACATCTTCTTCGTAGAGGACTTTGTTATGGGCATTTGCCGTAATGGCGGCATCAACAGCAGAGATGAGGTGGTTCAAGATAAGGCCACCGATGAACCAAGCCTGTCTGTCCGCATAGTCGTTGGCTTTACTGCGCATGGAACGATACTTGTTCATGTTATCGGATTCACCAAGCGGAACCGTTTCAGCGTTTTCATCTTCGAGATTTAAGTCAATAGCCAAAGTACCGCCATTCTTAACATCATCCCAACCACGCACGTAAGCGCCTTCAGAAATCAGCTGGAAGAGTTCAGATTCCTTGCTGAACGAACGCTTGAAGTCCTTCATTTCATCGCCTAAGGACTTATCCTTGTCCTTGAAGTTATTCAGGTGAGTCTTGTCATCGCTAAACAAAGCGTCGTCCTGATAGCACTTGCCATGGGTCGCATCGCCATAAATAGCTTCACAGAACGACTTACGCGTTCCCATATAGCGGCTGCTAAACGTCGAAATGTAGAGGTTGCCGGCGGTATTGTAGAGGTCGCGCATGGCATTTTCGTAACGTCCGATAGAGTAATGCTGCTTGGCAAACTTTTTATACTTATCAACCTGCTGGTTGTACTTGTAGACGGAGAAGTAACCCCATCCGCTCCACATAAACACTTCCAAAGCCATATAGACACCACCGCGAACATACGTTGCCGTCGAGCCGCCAACATACATCTGACCTGCACCCGGAACCAAAAGCGACATAAACAAAGCCTTACGTGGATTCTTGTAACGGCCCTTCAGTTCGTCAATGCCATGAACCTTGGAAACCTTCACCGGTCCAAGCAAATCGCGGCGGCTCATGCTATTTGAAGAGGCGGCAACAGAACTGCTGCTCACATTCGTAAGGCCTGCAGCCTGAGCCTGAGCAAGAGAATCCGCACGTCTCGAAGAATCGGCTTGGGCACGAACCCTTTCAGCTTCGGCTATTGCAGCTTCACGCATGAGTGAATCACGTGTCGCAGAATCCAAAACTGCGGTATCAGCTATTGCGACAGCCGGAGCGGCTACAATAGAAGAACTGGACTGCAGCACCACCGACGAAGAGCTAACCGAGGCAGAGCTTACCGGGACCACGGCCGCTACAGACGAAGAACTCTGTACCGTCACAGAAGAGCTGGACGGCACGGTCGCAGAACTTGCTGGCGTAACAGGCACGGCAGCAGAACTAGCCGGTTCACTTACCGCCGGCGCCACAGGAGCACCTGCTTCTTTCTCAAATTCATCGAAAAGGTCTCGCACCTGAGCAAAAGAAAGCTGGGCGAAAGAAAGACCTAAAAACAAGGGTAAAAGAGCAAACTTGCGCATATAATCCTAAAATAGCAAAAAATGTTGTCAAAACAAAAGTCCCGGACATAAATCCAGGACTTTCGACATAAAAAATGCAGGTTGGGAACTACTTGACGCGAATGCGTTGTGTAGAAGCCCCGACGCGAACCATGTAAATGCCTGCATTCGAGACCGGGACTTCGAAGTTCGGGGATTCTACGGCACCCGAGCGAAGCACTCTGCCCTGCATGTCAAGAACAGCAAAGCGCTGCCCCACCTTAGAACCGCTCACCTGAATGCTACGATTCTTGGAGGAAAGTCCAAACGCCTTAGCGCCCTTAACAGTGGCTAGCGATGTTTCCTGGTCCGTAATCTTGAACGTACCATCAATCGTAACGACAAAATTGACATTTTCGAAGTTCGGCGAGATATTGACAAAGTCAGATGCAACAAGGCCCATGGGGTAAACGCCAAGTTCCGTTTCGGTCATCGTAGAATCGCCCTTGTAAGAAACAAATTCCTTCTTGTACGCAAATTCTTCGGGCAACCACGGTTCACCCGGAATGCGCATCGGGCTTACATCAAAGCTCTTGAGGGCCGAAACTTCATTGCCGTCATCATACATTGCAATTACGTTGTCTCCATAAATGGCAACGGTAATTCTCTGCGTGCATGGCTTAATCGTAAAGTGTCCCTGCCTAATTTTCACTATGTAGTTCGGATTGTCAAAAGCTTCGATAAAGGCTGCAGAGATGGAGTACGAATCGTCGACAAGCACATTTTCACCCTGCTGGCGTTTCAGGTAAAGTTCCGGCAATTCGTCGCCATCAAGCAAACCCGAGACCGTATAGGTGAACTTTTCCGGATCAGCTTCACTATAGAACTTAGATGTATCCGAGACGGTCACCGTGACAAGTTTCTGTTTCACGATAAGCGAACTCGTTTCGTACTGGGTCACTTTATAGTTCTTGTTCGTCGGGCTCTTCTTGTCGAAGGTGAGTTCATAGTTACCGGCAGCAAGGAGACCAGACTTGTCAAGAGACACGTGGATGTTATCAAGTTCATCACCTTCAAGAAGTCTATCGACAGACCATGTAAATTCAGTCGGAGTTTCATCGCCATACGTAATGGTGTCTGCATTAGCAGAGACGACCAAGGCTCTCGGATTAACAACTAGAACACCGTCCGTGATATTGAACGTCACATTGGGATAGTTCACCGATATATTCTTGAAGTCTGCTGCAGAAAGTCCCATAAAATACTTACCGGCATCAACGCCCGCAATTTCAGCCTCTCCTGTGTACGTGACATAATCGAGAGAATAAGCTTCGTTGTTAGAAGAAATTTCATAACCGCTAACAGCATGTTCCTTGCCGTCATATTCCACAGTTTCAGTATGGCCCGTAATGGTGACCACAATCTTATCGTCGTTAGCCGTAATCGCAAAAACGCCATCGGCCGTACTTACAATGTAATTCGGATTCTGCGTTGTGTTAACGGTTGCCGTAATGGCGTATTCACCGGCATTTTCACCAGCTTCACGCTTTAAGACAACACCTTTCAAGACGTCCTCGGTTCCATCCCAAGAAACAATGCCATAGACCGTGTATGTCAGTTCAGGATCCTTTTCGCCATATTTCTTGGTAATGTTATCGGCAACCAAGGTAACGGCCTTCTGATTAATCGTCAGAGTACCCGGCTTGACCGTCAACGTATAGTTGGGGTTCGAGCCTTCTGCAAATTCAACACTGACCTTGTACGTTCCAACATTTTCGCCCTTGGCGCGAACAATGGTCGGAGATGCAAGTGTTTCGCCTTCAGTCGCAAGACCTTCCGTTTCAAATGTAAATTTTGGATCCTTATCACCGTAAGTCTTTTCGGCGTCATTCATAGTCACAGTGGCTGCCTTCGGCGTAACCGTAAGCGTACCGGATTGAACAGTAACCTTATAGTTCGGATTAGAAGCCACATTCACCGAAGCAGTAATAGCATATTCACCGACATTTTCTAGGCCCGTCGAAACACACTTGGCGCAACTAATCGAAACATCATTCAGCTTATCCGAACCAAGAAGTCCTGTAGCCTTGTAAGTATATGCAGGCGTAGCATCGCCATAAATTTTCGAGACGTTATCCACAGTCAACGTTGCGGTAGCAGGCTGGATAACCAACACACCAGAAACAACATATATATTATAATCATCTGTACTCTTGCAATAAGGCAATTCACAGTCTTCTACCTTAGCAGAAAGACTCTTATATTGAACACCATCAATGCTTACATCAATGAAATAGTCTCCAACATCTTCACCTTCGTTTCTACTCAATGTAATTACACCAAGCTTTCCATAATCAGCAGGAGCAATATTTCCATGAACATCGTACGTGAACTCAGGATCTTTGGAGCCATAAATCTTACCATTGCTCCGAACAACAATAACAATTTTGGTTTTGATGATTTTCATTTTCCCGCTTTTCACAATAATATTGTAGTTCGGGAAAAGAGTAGTCAAGTTAACAGAAGGATCAACAGCAACTTCAAAAGTGACACCGACTTCTTCAACACCTTCAGCAACAGACAACTTCACCTTTTTTCCCAATTCGCTTACAAAATTGCTCATGGTATCCGCTTGGAGCGTTGACAAATCACTGTTTTCATCAATAGTCCACGTAAAAGCCGGACTTTCGTTTTCACCGCATTTAGGAGCATCGCTACCAAGCTCCTTTTCACAGTCATCCACAATCAAACGAACACCTTTTCGTTTGATATCGAACTTCTTTTCGACAACATTGCCATTAGTCAAAGTTATTGTAACAGAGCCCGCATCAGTACCAGCGTTTATGTTTTTTCCATAACTAATTTTTGTAAAATCGGTAAACTCTTCGTCACCGCAATCCACCTTTTTTACGGTGGGTTCTATCTGATTGCCAGTAAAAATAAAGTCCCCAGCCAATGTGACAGAACATTCATCAGCCGCAAAAACACTTGAAAACGCCGCAGAGGCGGTAAGAACTAGCATTGCAATTTTTTTAATCATAAACCACTCTCTCTTGAATAAATCAAACCCAATTTATCAAACCCAAGGAAAAATATAATTTTTTTCTTACACTTTCAACTACAAACTACGTTAAAACGTTGTAAAACAATACTATATAAAGGAAGAACCGCCCCCGATTGGGAGCGGTCCGTAAGATTTTCAGTGGGACTGAAGAGAATTATTTCCCAAAAGGAATTACTTCTCAGCGACCACCCAAACCTTGACCTGTGCTTCAACGTCGCTGAAGACCTTGACAGTCACGGTGTAAACACCGAGCTGCTTGATCGGTTCAGCAAGGTCGATCTGAGCACGGGAAACCTTGACACCAGCCTTGGTGATTGCTTCAGCGATGTCACCTGCGGTCACAGAACCGTAAAGACGTTCGCCTTCAACAACGCGGCGTTCGAGGTTGACAGAAACCTGAGAAAGCTTTGCAGCCACGTCACCAGCAGCGGCGAGTTCCTTCTGGAACTGAGCTTCAACAGCAGCGCGGTTGTTTTCGATTTCAAGCTTGGCTTCCTTAGTTGCACGAACAGCGAGCTTACGCGGGAAGAGGTAGTTACGAGCGTAACCGTCCTTAACCTTCACGACGTCAAGCATCTTGCCCAAATGGGGGACGTTAGCCTTAAGAATAATTTCCATAGTCTAGTTCCTCCTTATTAGCGCAAGCTGTCCGAAACGAACGGGAGAATAGCCATCTGACGGGCACGCTTGATAGCTTCGTTCAGCATACGCTGATACTTAGCGGAAGTGCCAGAAATGCGGCGCGGGATGATCTTGCCACGTTCAGAGATAAAACGACGAAGAGTCTTTTCGTCCTTGTAGTCAATGAACTTGACGTTGTTCTCGGTGAACCAGCAAGTCTTCTTGCGGCGAATACGAGTAGCCTGCTTCTTATCTTCAAAAGCCATTATTCAGCCTCCCCTTCTTCTGCGTCAACCGGAATGATTTCTTCGGTGGACTGTGCCTGAGTCTGGTCGTAAACAATTTCGCTCATCGGATAATCAGCGAGGGTCATCCAACGGAGAACGTTTTCGTTAAGCTTGAGAGCGGCTTCCATAGCAGCGACTGTTGCAGCTTCTGCCTTGTAGTAGAAGATGACATAGTAGCCGTGCTGGCGCTTGTTGATAGTGTAAGCGAGCTTGCGCTTGCCCCAGTCGTCACGGCGGAGAATTTCGCCGTTACCGCTAGTGATGTTCTTGCCGATGGTCTCGACTTCAGCCTTGATAGCGTCGTCAGAGATCATAGCGTCGATGATCACCATCGTTTCGTATTGTCTCATAATGAGTCCCTTTGGTCTATCGCCCAGATACCGACATTGGCTCTGGGAGGGTTCCGATAAAATCGGTACGAGTAATATAGAAAAAAGCGTTCCTGATGTCAAACCTCAAGAGGCAGTTGGGAGCAGGAAGTCGACAGCAGGTAGTTTTAAATTCCGAACTGGAGGCCCAAGAACCCGGCTACCGCCCACTCTCCTACACCGCGATTGAAATACCGTTGGAATATCATTTCAAAAGAAACCCACGTCGATCGCAGGTTGCGTTCAGCCCAAGGCCATAATTCGCGCAAGTTGAACGCGATTCCAGGACTCATCGAAACAAGCTGGGCCCACGAGAGATTAAACTCGTAACTAGCGCTGCCCGTAAGACCAAAGTAGCGAGACAGGGCAACGCCCATGCCAACTTCCGCCCCCAAAGTAAAGCCATCGAGCGAGAACATCTTTTCACAATTCTTTTCGGCTTCAAGCCTTTTGACGGCCTCATCCACATCTGAAGAGTCACTAGACACGACCTTGCTCGAATCCGTCCCGTCCGTATGCTTCTTGTGGACGCCTTCTTTCAGTTCCTTGCGGAATTCCGAGAGGTCGGTCGTCTCCAGCCCAAGCATTACAGCGGCATAAAAATCCGCCCCTGTGAAGCCCTTGTGAAATCTGGCATTCAACCGGTAGCGTTGATACATGAGCATGACATCGCGGTCCAGCGTTCCGCCAAAAAAGCGAACATCAAAACCACCCGTAACATAATCCTTGTAATGATATTCTAGCTGGCCCTGCCACACGCCAAGACAATCGCAATCTTTGGATGCATTGAAAAGACCTGCGCCAAGGCCTACGGAAATTCCCTCCCTCAAATACGCCGACTGGTGAGGCAAAGGAACGTTGTACTCAATTTTGGGTTGCGATGTTTTTGCCGATTCAGGCATGACAACATAAACAGTATCGACGATGGTATCGCGAACGATTTCGCTATCAATTGCGGTATCAGCAACGGAAGTTGTCGAAATGGCGGGATTTGCAAAATTCGTGGAAACATCGTTCCTGCCGGACTGCATAGCGGGCTCTGGAGCCGCAGTGTCTAAATTTGCGTTTTTTTTCGAATCTTTGCGAGAGGCTGTTTTGCGAGACTTCGCCGATTTGGACGTTGTAGACTTTTTAGCGACCACTTCGGACTTCGTTTTTTTTGCCTTGGAGCTAGAACGAGCCGGACCGGAAGCCTTGGCTTCGGCATAGACGTTCAGAATCAACAACAAGACTAAAAAAAGAATTCGCACGAGTGTAATTTAATAAAAATTATTTGCTATTGCGACTTGCCTCAATCTGTTGAATCCGTGCATTTTCTATTTCTGCACACTTTTTCGAGACCTTATCATAAGAAAGCGTCGTAAAAGTTTCGCGAGGAGGCATAAGATCGAGCATCATTTTTTCAATAGCCATAGCGCCCTGCATTCCAAGTATGGAAGCATTGCACAAATCCAATCGACGACTGGTTTTACGTTTATAATCCTTCAGAGAGACATCAACAGAATAGCCATCCCAAACAAGATCCGAGTGGTATTCCTGTTTGTATTTTTCTATAGAATTTTTTAGTGATTTTGCAATTAAAGACTTTTCGGGACTCAGTAGCGCCCACTGGACCGAATCGATATTCGGCTTTGTCCATTTTTTATAGCCATCATCATCAATATTTTCCGCACTACACATGCGATAGGTGGCACGATAAAAAACAGAGTCATTCCGTTCCCTGACGGCTATGATGCGGGTATCATTCCACCAGGCGTCTTCCTGAATCATTTCTATTTCGTAATCAGCATTCTGCGCTAACTCCAATTCAACACTCTGCAATGGTTCATCAACAATTTTTCCAAACGGAAACATTTCTGAATCATGATAAACCAACCATTTAATGGCCAAGAACAGAAGCAACACAACGACAGAACCAGCTATTACATACAAAACTTTCTTCGTCTTAAAAAAATTCCCGATAAAAGCTCCCAAGACATATAACGCAAGCAAGAACAAGCCCTCAATAGCCATTTCTAAATCATTCTTACAAGCTAGCCATTGGACACTCCGGAAAACAACAAATGCCGGAAGAAGCAAGCCAAGAACTAACCAAAACTTTTTCCACGACGTCCGTTTGCGAAGAGCAAAGAAAATAATTCCCGGGAGGATTACGGGAAGAATCTCCGTTGCAAAAGTCATTAAGCATTTGAGAATTTCACTCATTTTTCCTCCGATTTATTTAATTCTAAGGAATCTTTTTGATCTAGGATTTTAACTTGTTCAGCAGCTGTTTTATTTTGTCGACTATGAACGATGCTTTCGACAAAAACGTTGCGAGGATCATTGCACTTTTTTGCAACATCCCTGTAAGAAAGCGTGGTATAAGTTTCACGCGGGGGCATAAAGCTTTCGAACGTCTTTTCAATCGTCATGGCATCGTACACATGGGAAAGTTTTGCATTCGGGAAATACAGACGCCGACGAGTTTTGCGTTTGTAGTCTTTGAGCACGACTGAAGACACATCGCCATCCAAAACATCGTCTGTAGATAATTCTTGACTGTAATCTTCAATAGATTTTTTCAACTTTCGGACAACCACCGACTTTTCTGAATCCATCAATATCCACTTGCCATCCGAAGTTCCACCGAATTGAATTGTCAATTTCGATTCATCGTAATCATAACCGGTATTGGCACACATATTATAAGTAAACTTAAAAAATACGGAATCATTCTTTTCGCGGAAGGAGACGGTTTTGGAATCATCGCCCCACGCATCTGATTCAGACAAGAACATTTCATAATCTGCATCTTGGGTGGCTGCTAAATCGTTTTGTTCCAAAGGTTCATCGGAAATTTCGCCGTAAGGATGAACCATGAGGCTCCAACAAAAAAACAAGAAAATAAAGAACGGTACAATCACAACAAAAGGAACACACAATCGATGCCAAATTTTTCTTGTATTGAACGCTCGGCCAAAAAATCCACAAACCATAAAAGAGAAGATATAGAGCAACATTGCCGCAAAAGGCAGCATTATTGAGAACAAGTGATCTACGACATCGCAATCAAAATTGGAAACCGCCCAAATATAGCCGCAAACAAGGACACAGAAAAGAGTAATCCAAAGGCCGAGCCAAAGTTTCTTTAAACGAAATTTCTTATAAAATAAAGCAAACAGAAAACTTAGCAAGTGCGACAATGCTGGCAAAATCATAAATTGTACCAGCATCAGATAATGCTCCGAGGGATTAGGCATGTGCGAAGTATCCCTAAAGAATTCTTGAAAAAATTCCGATATTTGCCAAAAGAAATTTATCATAAGGTTCAATATACACAAAAGCTCCCGGAGGAAAATCCGAGAGCCTTGTAAAATGATTTTTTTAAAGGAGATGCCCGGTCAGTGCCGGGCATGACAAAAGTAGAAGCCGAGCGGTCTCTTAGTAAGTTCCTAATAAGTTCCGAGCAAATGACGGACGCGATCCATCATGACCTTGGCCTTGGCGCGAGCGCGTTCCTTACCATAAGCGAGAATTTTTTCGATTTCGTCGGTATGGTCAAGCAAGTAGAAATACTTTTCGCGAGCGGCACCGAGATGTTCTTCGAGGACGTTCTGGAGTTCCTGCTTGGCGTGGCCCCAACCCATACCGCCTGCACGGTAGCGGGCCGCGAGAGCTTCGGTTTGTTCCGGCGTTGCAAAAAGTTTGTACAACTTAAACACATTGCAAGTATCCGGATCCTTCGGTTCTTCAATGCCCTGGGAGTTCGTCACAATCTTGCCAAGGCGCTTTTTGAGAGCCTTCGGTTCGAGGAAGATGTCGATGTAGTTGTCGTAGGACTTGCTCATCTTGCGACCATCGAGGCCTGGGATAACACCGGTGGATTCCTGGAAAACCGGTTCCGGGACGGTGAACACGTCTTCGCCAAAGTGCTTGTTGAACTTGATGGCGATATCGCGAGCAAATTCAACATGCTGCTTCTGGTCCTTGCCCACCGGCACGATGTCAGCGCTGAACATGAGGATGTCGGCGTCCATGAGGCATGGATAGCAGTAGAGGCCCATGTTCACGTTGGAATCCACGTCAACGCCAGCGGCTGTGTTGGCTTCGACCTTCGCCTTGTAGGCGTGGGCGCGATTCATGAAGCCCTTCGGCGTGAAGCAGCTGAGAGCCCAGCTAAGTTCAAAGATTTCAGGAATATCGCTCTGCTTGTAGAACAGGGATTCTTCCGGGTTGAGACCGAGTGCAAGCCAGGTCGCCGCGACCTTGTAGATGTTCGCGCGCATTTCGGCGCCGTTCTGCACGGTCGTCAAAGCGTGATAGTCCGCGATGAAATAGACAGTGTCGTAAGTCTTCGTAAGTTCAAGAGCCGGGCGGATTGCGCCCACATAGTTGCCGAGATGGGGAGTGCCAGTCGGCTTGATACCGGTAAGTGAAATCTTTCTCATGGCGTGCAATTTAGGAAAATTTCAAGTCCAGCGAGCACGGCAAGCTCAATAAAACAGCCGAAAAAAAGCCGATTTTGAAAAAACGCCTATTTTTACGTGAAAAAGCCTCTAAACTGCGGAATTTTCACGTAATTTCATTAGTTTATTCATAACAAAATGGGCTAAAAGCTCACAAACGCCATAAAAACCTTGCGTTCTAACATATTTTAACGTTCAAAACATCCATTTTGCAGCAGACAAGATAACAAAAAAATCAAAATTCCGGGCAAAAGACTTAATTTATTTAGAATTTTACGTGATAACAGCTCAAAAAATTAAATTTATCACGTAAAAAACGCCATTTTTTTGAAATTTCGTTTTTTTCAGCCACAGCGGACACCCCAAAAGTCCTTCAGCCTCCTAAATCAAGTATTTTTTTACCAATTGCCGCACAATCCCCGAATTCAAAGGCTTATCAAGCCTTTCCATAGTAAAAATCAAATTATCACCAGGAAAAAATCCACTATTTTCATACAACTCAATCTTAGAGACTGCATTTTGCGCATAATCAGGATTATCCATGATTCCAAAATGCTCCCATACAATTTCTTTTCGCGTACGAATATTCAAGCATGTAAAATCAGAAAACACCTTCACACGATGTGTTTTTTCCTCAGCCAATAATTCATGGGGATACTCATACCGATATGGTACTCCTAAATTATTTAGGGTATCCGCTATTATAATTTCTGACTTTGATCGAACGTACTCCCCTTTCGCAGTCAAGAAGCCAGTATTTTCAACAGGTTTTCTTCGATAATTCAAATTTTGCCATTGCTCGGCATAATCCTCATCAGGTATGTTCAGTGGAACAATTTCGTTACGCCATTCAATAGGCATTGAAGCATATATAGCTTCACCATTCTGCGGATGATATGCTTCCAACAATCCATTCAAAACGTCTCTTTGGTGTTTTAAATTATCAAGCACCAAAGCATTATACTTCTTTTGAGCAAGAGATTGAATTAATTGAACATGCCGACCTGATAAATAGGTTCTTTCAGAATTCAACTTTCGTTGCCACTGCCATTTTGTGTGGCTCCGCGATCCATAAAGAACTCCTTCCGGAGCCTTATCTAACTGAACCTGTAAAAAGTCTATAGCCTTTTGCAATTCGTCTATACGAGCTTGCACCTGTTGCAAAAGATTATCAGGCGAAAGCACCAATCGATAGATTCTTGTACCGCTTTTCATAAAGCGCTCCTGCCGTTAAGGCATATTCATTGAATCATAAAAGAAAGCGATATAGCAAAGAATCTAGGAAAGAATATTAATAACAGCCTCAATATATAAATTAACAATCTTATCAAAAAAGCAAAAATTGAAAAAAAGCCAATTTTTACGTGAAAAAGCCGTTAAATAGCTATTTTTTCACGTAATTTCATTAGTTTGTTCTTTAAAAAAGCTTCTATAAGACGTGAATATGTGTACAAAACCGCCCCAAAAGTTACTACTAAAGCATTTTTGCCTCCTAAAAAGACAACCCAGCAACAAAAATCCCGCAAATACGGTTACTTTATCCATATTATTACGTGAAAACACAAACAAAAAATCAATTATTCACGTAAAAAACACTCTTTTTAAAAATTTTCGTCGCCAAAGCGTCTTTTTTTGTGCAAAATCGCACACTTGCGCGGGGAAAGTGCTGTGTTGGGGTAAATTCGGGGGAAAAATAGCGCGTTATCGTTTTCTTTTATTACATTTCCTTGTCAAATGATTAAAGACGAGAAATACATATTGGTAGATAGTGAAGAATCGCTTGCAAACTTGCTTCTCGATTTGGAGCTCTATGACATGGCCGCCGTCGACACCGAGGCGGATTCCATGTACCATTACACGGCTCGTCTCTGTCTTATCCAGATCACCATTGGCGAACACCATTATATTGTGGACCCGCTTTGTGGGCTGGACCTTGCACCGCTGTTTAAGGCACGTGCAATGCAGACGCTGATTTTCCACGGTGCAGATTACGACCTCAGACTTTTATGGCAGACTTACGGATTCTCTCCGAAGAGCATTTTCGATACGATGCTTGCCGCAAAGATTCTGGGCGAACAGCACCTCGGGCTTGCCGATTTGGTCAGGGAATATTTTGGCGACGAGCTCAAGAAAGAAAACCAGAGAGCCGACTGGACGATTCGACCACTTTCGCTGGACATGTGCGAATACGCCATCCACGATACGTTCTACCTTCACGAACTTTGTGCCATTTTAGCAGAAAAGCTGCAACAGGCCGGTCGTATGAGCTGGCTCACGGAGCAGTGCAACACGCTTATCGAACACGCAAGGACTCCGAACGCCCCGAAAAAAGATCCGTGGCGCATTACGGGTTCCAGCATTTATAGCCCCTGCGCATTGAACATCCTCAAGCACTTGTGGGAATGGCGCGAAAAGCAGGCCGAAGAACTCGACCGTCCACCTTATAAGGTGATGCAGTCCGAGCTGATGCTTGCGATTGTGAACGCCCAGAATTCGCATTTCCCGGAAGTCAGCGAAATGTTCCTGCCCAAGCTCCCGCGCAATTTCAAAGGCGACCGTCTGGAATCGTTTTTGAACATGCTGCGCACAGCTGTGGCCGTTCCGGAATGCGATTGGCCGATGCGCCTCCCGAAGGCTCCACCACCGCCAGTCATCCCGCATTCAGACTTGCTCAACGCGCTTAAGACGTGGCGTGACGAAAAGGCCGAAGAGCTGAAAATCGACGCTGCGCTCCTCGCGAACAAGTCTCAGTTGATTTGGCTTGCCGCGCCAGGGAACATCCCGTGGGAAAAGCGATACGAAGAAGCGCACTTGATGCACTGGCAGCAGTGCCTCTGGAACGAAATTCTGCGTGACAAGTTGCCGACGGCAAAACGCATAGGCGACGAAGAATAGAGCCTCAAAATAAAGGTTTTTAAATGGCCGCGTCCATCGTTATTGTAATCTTAGTGTTGCTGATTTTTGGCAGCAGCCCCATCGTTGAGATGATCTTGAAGATGCGTCGCATGAAAAAGGGCGACGACATCATCAAGGAACCGTGGCAAGAAATCCACGACATTCCGGGCTACCACGATGCAAGGAACATCGCGGCTTTTTACCCGCTCAAGGGCGAGCCGAACATCATGCCGATTCTTGAGGAACTCGCCACCGAAGGACGCCTTTTGCTCCCGAAGTGCGAGGGGGACGGCATCATGCTCTTCTACAAGATTGCAAACCTCAAGAAGGACCTGGTCAAGGGGCACTATGGAATCATGGAGCCCCGCGAAGGCATCGAGAAGTTTGAAGGCGACATTCCTGTGTTCCTGGTCCCGGGCGTAAAGTTCAATTGGGACGGGAGCAGACAAGGACACGGCAAGGGATACTACGACAGGTTCCTCGCCAAATACCCTAACGCATTTAAGGCAGGGATTATGACTCCGGCGCAACTTTCCAAGGAACCGCTAGAGCAGAAAGAAACCGATGTGAAAATGCACACGGTGATTGCCTGCCGAGAAAAGTACTAGCGTGGAATTCTAAATTTTTAATGGAGATGCCCGCTCAGCGGCGGGCATGACAATTTAAACCTTTTCATGGAGAATCCAGAAAATGAGTTTCAATAATGACGACAGCCGTCGCGGTTTTGGTAACGATCGCAAGCGCCACTTTGGGCGTACAGCACGCCCCACATTCGATGAGGCGAAGTTCAACCGCGAACATCCGGACGAACCTGAACGCGCACCCGAACGTCGCGAATTTTCACAGGAACGCCGTGGTGGCATTGGTAGCCAGGCGCACCTCCGTCGCGACCGCGACGATTTTGCCAATCGCCCGAGCCGCTTCGACAGCGACCGTCCGAGCTTTGGCGACCGCCCGAAGCGCTTTGAAGGCGAGCGCAATTTTGGCGAACGCCGCGAATTCGACAAGACCCGCGCCAATCAGGAAAACTTCGTGCCGGCAGTCGGTGATGCCGATGCAGCCCCGCAGGTCGCCGTCGGTGGCATCAAGGAAGTCGAAGAACTTTTGAACAAGAACCCGCTCCAGGTCCACCGCGTGCTCTTCATGCACAAGTCCGGCAACCCGAAGCTCTATGAACTCCAGAAGCTCGCCAAGCGCGCCCACGTGCACGTGCAGCAGGTCGATTCCAAGATTCTTGACAGCTACGCCCGCCCGAACCACGGCGTCGTTGCACTCATGAACGAGAAGGAACTCCTGAACTGGATGGACGTCCGCGAAGAATTCTTCAAAGCCCGTGACACGGGCGAAAAGAAGCTCATCGCCGTTGCCACAAACATCGAAGACCCGCGTAACCTCGGAGCTTGCATCCGTAGCTCGCTCGCCTTGGGCGTTGACATTTTGCTCCTCCCCGCAAAGGGCATGTGCGGCATTACCCCGAGCGTCGCCCGCACTTCTGCAGGCGCACTCGAAAAACTCCGCATCTGCCGTCCGGACAACCTTGAAGGCGCCATCGGCGAACTCAAGATGGCCGGCTACCAGATTCTCGGGCTCGACGCCGACACAGAAACAAACCTCGCCGGATTCGACTTTGCAGACCACGTGGTGCTCGCCGTCGGTGGTGAAGACGTGGGCCTCCCCCCGTTCATCAAGAAGCAGTGCGACGCCGTACTCCGTATCCCGATGAAGCCCGAAGCTCATTCGTACAACGCATCTGTAGCCCTTTCGCTCGGCCTTTACGAATACGCTCGCTTGCGCATCAAAGCATAATTTGCACAAAACGCGCGAAATTAGCCGTTGTAAAGTTGTAAACACAAACAACGTGTAAACAGAAATAAACGCACCCTTTCAACGAGGGTGCATTTATTTTTAGAAGAGATGGATAAGGAGTGTGGATACATTATGCTAAAAAAAGCCCTATTATCGTGTTGCTTTGCGGCAGGGATGTCCCTTGCGCAAACGTACGACTTACCGATTGTTTTCGTTGATACCAAAGGCAAATGCCTTGACAAAAATGTCACCGAAAAAATTCCTGCAACAATGCGCGTACTCGATGGAGAAAAAAACTCCGTTGCAGACAGTGCCAAAGGTACGCTTTATGACATTGGCATCAAGGTAAGAGGGCAATCATCCGCCTTGTTCCCGAAGCCAGGCTATGGCGTAGAAGTCCGTGACGAAAAAGGTGAAGGTCTTGACGTCAGCCTGTTCGGGCTCCCGCCTGCAGACGACTGGGTTTTCCATGGTCCTTATGTAGACAAGAGCATGATGCGAAACGCTCTCGCCCACTGGCTCTTTAGACAAGCAGGCCACTACAGCCCACGCACTAAGCATTTTGACTTGTACATCAACGGCGTTTACCGCGGCGTGTACGTGCTTATTGAAAAAATCAAACGCGGCAAGTATCGCGTGAACGTAAGCAAGCTCAAAGAAACTGACGTTAGCGGCGAAGACGTGACCGGCGGCTACATTTGGGCTTTTGACAAAACGGGCACCAACACCGGTGGCGCAGGCAGTGGCCCCATCGAAAAGGAAGGCTTTAACACTTCTGACGGTTTAAACGTCATTTTGCACTACCCCAAAAAGGAAAACATCCAAAAGCAACAGGAAGATTACCTGAAAAAATACCTGAACGATCTTGAAGGCTTGTTCAAGAACGGCAAGAACGGTCAAGGCTATGAAAACTACGTGGATATGACATCGGCTCTGGACTATGTCTTGCACGAAGAAGTGACGAACAACGCGGACTCCTACTGGTGCAGTTTCTTCTTGCACAAGCCAAAGGACAAAACCGACAAGAACGGAGTCAAGACGGAAGGCAAGGTAACACTTGGCCCGGCTTGGGACTTTAACCTCGCCATGAGTAATGGCAGCCAGCCCGAAAATGGCGGAGGCAATAACGGCGGTGGCATGTGGGGCGGCGGCTTCGGTGGTGGTTTCGGTGGTGGCGGAAACGGCTTCGGAAGTTCCGGCACAAGCGGCTGGCAAATCGAAAACAGCCAAAAGTCAGGCAATGGCGGCATGTGGGGCATGGGTAGCTCCCTCAAGGCCCCAAACTGGCTCCTTGGCATGTGGAAGGACAGTCACTACCAAAGTGAATTGAAGAAACGCTGGGCAGAACTCCGCAGTGGCGTTTGGCACACCAAGACTTTGGATCTCTACCTCGATTCCATGAAGACGTACCTCAAGAACGCAGCTGACAGAAACTTCAAGCGTTGGCCGAACTTGGGCAAATCAAGCGGTCAGAACGATGCGGACCCGCAGCCAATGAAATACTGCAATAGCAGCAGTGGCGGTGGCTTTGGCATGCCTATGGGTGGCTACAACGCAACGACTTGGGACGGCGAAGTGGAACACCTCCGCAAGAAGATGAAAGAAAGAATGCAGTGGATGGACGAACAGCTTGGTTTCAAGGAACCGTCCACCCCCATTACGATGGCACCTGTTGACCCGTCAATCCATGATCCTGATTGGCAGAACGACGGCAAGGACAAAGATTCCATTCCGATGGGCATCCGCTATGACGATCTCAGCAGACTGTCTCCGACAAACTTCTTCGTGGTCATTGGCAACTACCTCGAAATCCACACGGATATGGGCGGCAAGTTTGCCCTAGTCGATTTGAACGGTGCTGTTTTGTACAAGACCCAAATTAAGACCGGAACGACCAACATCGAAATTCCGGCCAAGGCTCGCAACAGGCACTGGATCGCAACGCTTAATGGCAAGATGCTTTCCAAATGACCTCTTAAAAAAAATTCCTCACTTAATAGAAATGCCGGCTCACGGGAGTCGGCATTTTCCTTTTTTTTATGTATCAGCAATCAGAAATGTGTATGGCGACCCCGGCACGATGGCCGGGGTGACATTGCGCCCAAGGTAATAATTACGTGTTCCAAAGCCAGGTGCTGAGGTAGCGTTCACCAGTATCCGGAAGCACTGCGACAATGCGCTTGCCCTTGAATTCCGGGCGCTTCGCGACCGTAAGAGCACATTCGAGAGCGGCACCCGACGAAATCCCGACGAAGATTCCTTCTTCGGCAGCGGCAGCACGAGCGGCATTCCCCGCCTTTTCTGTGCTGGTCAAGTACACCTCATCAACAACCTTCGGATCGTAGTTCTTGGGGACAAAGTTTGCACCGATGCCCTGAATCTTGTGCGGACCAGCAACACCCTTAGAAATCATCGGAGAATCGTCCGGTTCAATTGCGATAACGTAAATATTCGGATTCTTTTCCTTAAGGAACTTCGCCGTGCCAGAAACTGTTCCGCCCGTGCCTGCAGTAGCAATGAACACATCGACCTTGCCTTCCGTATCGCGCCAGATTTCAGGACCTGTCGTGCGGTAATGAGCCTCTGGATTTGCAGGATTGTCGAACTGTTGCGGAATGAAGCTACCCGGATTGGCAGCAGCGATTTCATTTGCCTTCGCGATGCAGCCAGCCATGCCCTTAGCGCCCTCGGTCAGCACCACTTCGGCACCGAGCGACTTGAGGAGCATGCGGCGTTCCATGCTCATGGAATCTGGCATGGTAAGCACCACCTTGTAGCCCTTCACTGCACCTACGTAAGCAAGGCCCACGCCTGTGTTGCCGCTGGTCGGTTCGATGATGAGCGCACCCGGCTTGAGCTTGCCTTCTTGTTCGGCACGTTCAATCATGTTGAGCGCCACGCGGTCCTTTGCGCTACCAAGCGGGTTGAACATTTCGAGTTTCACATAGACTTCGGCATCGCCCTTGTTGAGCTTGTTGATGCGCACCAGCGGCGTATTGCCAATCGTTTCGAGAATGTTGTTGTAAATAGCCATAAAAAAAGTTCTCCGAACTGTACGGAGAACAATCTAGAATTATTTTTAGTGCGTTCTAGTTTCGCGGAGTGAATTCCGGAAGAATATTGAAATTGTTCCTACTCATGGTTTCCTGTTCGCTAACGATGGTTTCGAACGGGATTCCCGTGAAATTCTTTACGGCACATCCAAATGCCTTCTCGATATATTCGTAATAAGAACCGTTTGTCGCTTCGCATTCCGCCTGGAAAACTTCCTTGGCCGAACCGGTACCGTCATTGACTAGGTATACAATGCCGATGTCGGGTACTAGGAGGGTAGTCGTATTGGTTGAACGCCAGTCTCCGTATTTTGCGATATGACGCGTTACGCCGAATTCTTCCTGATAGATGCTTCCGGTACAGGTGTTGTCATCTTCGTTAAGGATGAATTTTTTACCTTCCGTTGTGAACTTGTATTCTGCGTCCATGTTAAAAATTAAGGGCATGCCGTCAATCTCGTCGTGTTCAATTTTTTGCGGGAATGCCGCGGCGAGGCTGTCCAGAGTCACGCGTTCTTCATCGGAAACCTCTAGGTTGGTCGTGTTGGGTTCAAGGATGAATACCCTGCCAGAATTCACCTTGATGCTGCTGTCGGGGTCTGATTTGGGAATGTCGTATTCTGTAGAGTCTACGCCATCGGCGATGGTGCTGCAGACGGCGTCGGATTGTTCCGTGAAACCGCCAACAATGGCATCGAAGTCGTTTGTTGGATTGGAGGCATAGCAGAAAACCTTCAGGTTGCCGTTCCTGCTGCAATTTGCATCGGCTACAACGTCAACCGATCCTGAAATGCATGATTCTTTGAATACGTTGAGAAGGCTGTCGCAAGAGCTCCCGAAGTTGCCGAGAGAAAGTGTCCTTTCCATGGTGTTGTCTTCGGTAATATGGATTCTTGCTAGATAGGACTTCTTACTTGCGTACTTGCCGGCAGAACACGTTGCTTCGGCCCCGTATTCTTGACCATAAATGGCGACTTCACCTTTGGCAATCTTCTTTACCGATGTTGCTGCGGTCGCAAAGAAAATATCTTGTTTCGGTTCGGAAGAATTGATAGAGGAACTACTGGTGACTTCTTCCGAAGAACTGCTGTTTTCGGCAGTCGCGTTCGGCATGGTCGTGGAACCCGCCGAAGAGGGGTTATCCGAAGAGCAGGCTGCCAGAGCGCAAAGGGCAAACGCGCCTGCGATATAGAGATTCTTCTTGAGGTTAAGCATGGTTCTCTCCTTCTATCTTGTTTGTAAACGGGAAAAGTTGAAAGTTCAGGCCATAGACCTGGTCCAGTTTGCCGCCCTCGTTTGCGATGGCGGCGATTTTCTTGGCGCAGGCATCTATTTCGGCGACGATGCGTGCATAGTTGGATTCGTTCACGCCGATGGTCATTCCGGTAAAGTACCGCTCGCTTGCGCTGTAACGGTCTACCGCACGCACGGCCATGTTGCCCATTTCCTTGTGCATGGCACGGATGGCAATCGGCTGCGCTTCTGCCGAGCCGATGACGGCCTTCTCAGTTTGTGAATAGGCCTTCTCGCCGTCCTTCTTCAGGAACCCGGCCTTCACCAGGAAGGAGAGGATGTCGCGGACCTCTTCGGCAGATACATATTCCTTGCACTCGTCGGCGAGTTTGCGGGGTTGTGCTCCGGGCATCATCGGGGCGAGTTCACGGATTACCGGGTACTTCCAGGATTCGTAATACTGGAACGCCTCGCTATCGGCAACGCGCACCTTGTGCTCGACTGCAATCTTTTCCAGTTTGAGCAGCGTTGCCTTCTTGTCGGCATCCTTGGTTGCCTTGGCAAGTGTCACGAGCAGCGAGAAGTATTCCTCCTCGTGACCCGCAAGCCCCATCGCATGTGCAACCTGTTCCATTTTGACAAGACTCAAGCTGCTCTTGCCTTCGCAAACAAGCTTTAGGTAAACCGGCGACTTGAACCCCGCCAGCTTGGAAAACTCTCGCCACGAAAACGCGCTCGTCCTTTTACGCTCTTCGTAAAAGTCCTGCATATACAGGCGGTAATCCTTATATTCTGTTATCGGTTTCATAAGTAGTCATTAGTTATTGGTCACTAGTTATTGGTCAATAGTTTTGGGTTAGAACATCCGTTCTTACATGTATAAATTTAGATTTCTCTCCAAGCGCACGCAATATTAAAATGATACAAAATTAAAGAAAAATTCAAATTTTTAAGGATTTTTATAAATATTTTTCAATTTTAAAATCTAAAAGATACACAATGTATCATTAATAAAAAAAGTCACTGGATCCTTCGACTCCGTTACACTCCGCTCAGGATGACAAAACGGAGCAATATCATCAATAATACAATTACTCCAACTTATTACAAAAATGCGTCATAAAAATTTCCACACCGCAACAAAATGAGGTATATTAAAATAAACCTATCAAATAAGGGAGTTTATTATGGCAAATAAATACGCTGGTACCCAGACCGAAAAGAATTTGGAAGCCGCATTCGCAGGCGAATCCCAGGCTCGCAACAAGTACACTTACTTTGCAAGCCGCGCCAAAAAAGACGGTTTTGAACAGATCGCTGCATTGTTCCAGAAAACCGCTGACAACGAAAAGGAACACGCCAAGCTTTGGTTCAAGGAACTCGAAGGCATCGGCGACACCGCCCAGAACCTGAAGGCCGCCGCCGAAGGCGAAAACTACGAATGGACCGACATGTACGAAGGCTTCGCGAAGACCGCTGAAGAAGAAGGCTTCACCGCTCTCGCCAAGAAGTTCCGCATGGTCGCCGCCATCGAAAAGATGCACGAAGAACGCTACCGCGCCCTCCTCAAGAATGTGGAAACGGCCAAGGTCTTCGAAAAGAGCGAAGTCAAGGTTTGGGAATGCCGCAACTGCGGACACATCGTGGTCGGTACGAAGGCCCCGGAAGTCTGCCCCGTCTGCGCTCACCCGCAAGCCTACTTCGAAGTCCACGAAGAGAACTACTAAAAGTCGAGAGTCGCGACAAGAAGCGCGTCTTGTTGCAACAAGACGCCACGCAGTTCGTTCTCATTACATTCGTAAAGACACCGGAGAAATCCGGTGTTTTTTATTGCACAACTTTTACGAGTCTGCCGTTCTTGACCGGCTGCGTTTTTCGCGAACCATTAACTCGATACAGCTTAACAGACTTTGAGACGGCGCGACGATTTTCTCGCCATAAACGTTTATTCAAGCCAACACTGCCCACGTTGTCAAGCGACACAGCGATAGAATCGGTCGAAACCGTAAAATTGTCAAATCGGATAAAGTTATCGTGCGTTGGAGCCCATTCTGTACTGCTCCCGCCATGGAACGTGGATAGGTAGAACTTATCGACATGCAAAGTATCATAATCGCGGAGTCTGAGCGTATCGACATCCAGCACAAGCTCGCCATCAAGCCACGCCTGCACGCGACCGTTCTTGTCGCCTTTTCCGGGGGCCGACACGGAGTTCATTGAGACTTTATTTACAATGCGGTGCCACTTGCCCACGGTAAATTGCGCTTGCGGATTTTTACCGCCGAGATCCCACTTGAAATCGTCGCCGTATTCAGAACGTTGCCCCATGAAATAAATCAGCTGGACAGCGTTCCCACCCTTGCGCCACATGATGCGGGCACTCCAGCCGTCGCCAGTTTCGGGCATGGCGTTACCAGTGTAACACTTACCGCCACATAGCCCCGGAAGCTTGCCGCCCAACTGGAATTCAAAACCTTCCTCGAAGAAAATATCGTACGCACTCCACATCGTATCGGCAGTTTTTACAAGCGGCTGTATGATTTGCGCCGCACATGCGGGAGTATCATTGTCATTCGGACCAACGCAACCCTTGGGGTACTTAAGCTGCAGCACATTGCCGTGCGCCACGCCATCATAGACAATCTTGGAATTTTCGCCACTGTTCTTTTCCATCGCATACCACCAGCTTTTATCCGTGGTGTTGCGCTTGAAATCTTCCTTAGCAAAGGCATTGTTGTAAACGCCGACATCGCGATTTTCGAAGTTGACAAACGAGACCGTGTCGGAAACGGTTTGAGCAAAAGCGGCAGAACAGCAAATCAAGATATGTAAAAATCCGAAACGCATATAGGTAAACTTTCGATTATAGACATGACGGCAGATTAGGTCCATCATGGCATAATGAGAACAACTCCTTTCAATATACATAAAAAACAGATTATATTTCAGTTATGTTCGTCTCCCAACTCCGTCCCCGCTGTTTTTCGTTCACGCTTCTGCTAAGCGTTTTTTTAATGCATGCGGAGGCGGCAAGTTTTGACGGCATTTTTGATGCGGGATGGACGACGGCCTACCAGTCAGCGGATTCCATCAACCACATGCACGTGCGATTGCATGCACTCGGCATAGAGCAAGTTGTGTTGCAATATGCGGCGGTCGAAAAGACGCACTTGTATTACCCTTCACAGCTAGACTTTTTGCAGAACACGCAATACAAGAACAACCAGCTTTTCCCCAAGAGCATCGATGCAGCGAAGCCTGCCGGGAACAAGCTTTGGTTCGGGCTTTATTACGATGGCGAAAACTGGTACACTCCGCCGACAGTTGAACAACTTGACACACTGGCATCACGGAATTTGAAAGTACTCGACGAGCTGCAAGCGCTTTACGGGAACGAAACTGTAATTGAAGGAGTCTATATTCCGCAAGAAATTGCTCGTTATTATTGGGACGGATTCCGCGAAGACGCAACAGCAGCGGCACTTGCAACGCATTTTTTAATTCCAGTCACGCAAGCCGCTCAAGCGAAAGGCTGGAAAGTCATGGCCGCACCGTTTTACAACCAGAATTTGGAAACGCCCGAAAAGTTGCAAGCATTTTTCGAACAACTTTTCGCAACAGGATTCAAGCCAGATATTATCGCCGTGCAAGATGGCGTTGGGACAAGCGATGCAGGCAAGCCGCATGCCAGCACAGCAACCGCCGGGAATTACGAGCGGGTGATTGCGAAAACTTGTACGCAATACGGGATTGAATTTTGGGTTGATATGGAACTATTCCGCACGAACGATTCGCACGCGCTTGCCGATAGCGCAAGACTTTCGGCGCAATTGGATACGGCACGAGCGGCAGGGGCGTCAAAAGTTATCGCATACGATTTGGCCGTTCTCGGGAATGCAGGGTTGGATTCGCTTGAAAAATGGTTCCCGCGAGACACGTCGCAAGCAACGGAATCAATTTTTGACATTCGCAGAATTCGCCAAGACGGGAATCGTCGCAATTCAAGCAAGTCGCGCAATAAAGAAATTCGTTATTACAAGCTGAATGGCGCAAGAGTAAAGACAAGCGAATAATTTATTATTATTTTCAAACAAAAAAGGAGAATTATGAAAAAATTTATCTTATTCATCACATTTACCTTCGCCCTCTTCTTTGCGGGTTGTGCAGGATCCAGCAGCAGTAATCCTTCATACACAAACTATCGTTTCTTGACAGGTAATCTGTACCTCCATACCGAAATTCCAGTACCCACAGAAATTGATCTTAAATTCATCAACAAAAATCACGATTACAAATACGCAAAACCGATTTACACCTATGAAAGAAGCCTCTCCGCTTTTTCATTTATCAAAGACGACGTCATTACAAGAATTAGGGCAATGGCCCCAAGGTTTATGAAAGCCGATACAAACTTTCACCCTGCTGAAAACTTGAGCGATTCAGAGTATATCGACTTTTATATCAAATACGTTCTTACACATTACTACCCATCGACATCCAAAGAGGATGCTATCTACAACAGTGAGCTCAACTACGGTTACAATTGTCATTATCCCAAGGATCCTGACATCATTCATTGCGTAGCGCTTCGCATAACGCCCCAAAGAAATTTTGTCGCCATAGAAATGACCGCTCCGACAAGATCCGAAGAGAATGTCAAAGACTGGATTGTACCCACAATCGAAAGCGTTGACGAAAAAATGGTGCAGAAATAAACCTCTATATATCGGGTCATGAATAAATTTATTTTCATCCTGTTTTTTGCAATTGGGCTTGGGACCGCTGCAGCTGACGCAATTGTCAAGGACAAAAAAGTCAAAGAGAGCACGCCCAAATACGCCATGACCAAAATCATGGATTTTAGCGGTAGCCAAGTTTTGCTGGACGAACGCACAGAAAAACTGCACATTCAAGAATTAATAAGCGGAGAGCACCGCACTTTTCCGCACCCGTTTGTTGCCATGGTCGGAATGGCTTTTGCAAACCACCACTCTATCGAAATTTTCCCCGACGACATTTGGCTTTTGATTATGGACGGCATCCGCATGCACGTCAAAAACAACCGCGACGCACTCAAAGGGAAATTTATTCAAAACGGTTCTGACACGAACATTGTCATTATCGACAATTTCCTAACTCCGCAAGCTCCGCCAACAGCGTGGAAAAGGAACATCTCCGAAATATACGACACGCTCTACCAAAAGTTGCCCGAAACGACAAGAACCACTTTCGATGTCGATTTTTCCACCTCCACCGCCATAGACAAATTCGTTTCAAAGACGATGCTCATGGCCATCAGCTCGGAATACTACACCTACACGATAATGACATTGTGTGGCATCCCGCAAATTTTCATCAAAGGCAAAAAAGAAGACTGGGAAAAACTGAAAAGTTCATTCGACAATCTGGCAAACATTCTCGACATGCCCTGGTGGGCAGAACAAATCAACCCGATACTCAATGAATTTGTCAATGCTTTTGAAAAAAAATACAACATGGAATTTTGGAGAAGCATCTACAAAGATGTGCCTCGTGGCAAAGGAAGTGGAACGCAGCCCAAAATCAATGGTTGGATAACCAAATTTTTCCCCTACATAGACAAGATAGGACCAGATCTTTCGATAATAAAACAATGGCCCCCCGAATTTATAGATTCATTCGATGAGGAATTGAAGCAGAAAATAAAGCAATTACAAGAAGAAGCAAAGCATCCCTTGAAACACCGCACCGACTGGGTCGAGCCGCTCGAATATAAGGATTTTACGATTGGCAAAAACGACGTTCCCATCAAATGGAAATATCTTGACCGCGAAATACCCCTGAAGCTTTCCACCGGTTTTTGGGGAGTGACCATTGACCCGAAAACAAAGCGATTGAAAGCCATCCGCGGGTATGTACTGACAAGAGAAACGAATTAGGATTTTTTCGTCAATTTGCCGCCAGCGATAAGCACCAAAAAGGCGGCACCGCCAACACCCACAATCTTCTTGATATCGCTCCAAAATTCACGACGTTTTTCTTTGCACGATTCGCAAAGTTTTTCAGAGTCCTCGGCTTTATCGCAACCGCATTTTTTGCATTTATTCCACAATTTCTGAAGCATAATCAAACTCCTTAATCATTGGAGGTGAACGAGAAGTCTTTTTAAAATACCATTTTTTGTTAGGAAAGGGAGTAATGGAGGTCACAGATTGGAGGATGGCATCCTCACCCAAACTTTTATATATTTGACGCCTACGGCGTCCGCGGCGGTGGCTCGGTAATAAAAATATGCCAGCATTTTTTTGCAACGCTCGCCTTGCACGCTTATGAAGTACTGGTTTAAAGGCGATGCCAAGGAGCAGTTCAAAATGGATTTCAAGAAATGCAGCGAAGTTTATGGCTACTTCTGGCTTTCCGCTAGACGAAATTCAAAAGCGTAAAGCTAAATATGATTGTGCATAATCCTTTGGCAAAGCGCCCAATACCAATAGGGTTATTAAAAGGTCATTACGAATACAAATGTTCTTTTGCAAAAGGAATACTGTCAATAAAGGATTGTAATGCTTAAGAATACTCTAGGAAAAAACGATTACTCTCAATCTCAGATTTTTGAATTATTGGGTAGAACGCTTTATGTATGCAATTTTATTGAACTTAGACTCCGTTGGATGCATCAACATCGTGGAGGCCTTTGGACCGGCAAAACTCCTGAAGAACTACTAGATAAATTAAAGAAGGTTGTAGAAAAACAGCAAAAAGAAGACAAGGCTCCTCTTGGCCCAATTGGCCAAGAAATGCTAGACGCTATTTACACGCCCCGTTGTGACAAAGATTTGGAAAATGCAAAAGAGCAAAATCTGTTCGCTCTCAAACTCGATTATAAAATCCAGTCGAAAGGACGATTCCGTCGCGCTAGAACTAAATTCAAAAAATTTATTGAAACTCGAAATTATCTCGTTCATTATTTTGCTAGAGACTATGACTTGACAAACGAAGATTCATGCAAAAAAGCCTATGCTGATTTGAAAAATAAAAGCGCCATAATCAAAGATGCGCTTGAGTTCTTTAACGAGGACTATGAAACAATGCAAAAAGATTTGCATAAGTTTCAAGAGCATTTGAAAAAAATGTCTTCCAAACCAGATTTTCAACCAAATACGGAAAATGTTTAGATAGTCCGAATTTCGTTGAAAAACATTCAAATTTCTATTTCTTTTTACGGGCGTCGTAAACAGCTTGTTTGTCGGCAACGCAACGGCTGAATTCAGACATAAAGGATTCAGCTCCCTGTCGAATGTCATCTAAAATCTCCTTGTGGGACATCTTAGAATGCTTCAGGGAATTGCACTCGCGCAGTTTGCGGATGTCTTCTGCATCAAAGCGGTTGCTCATTTCGGGAGTATCCATATTTTAAATATACAATAAATGAGATGAAAAAAGTTTATAGTCCTATTTCCAAATATGTGCTCAAAGTCTTTGCGACTCGCAGTTTTTTTGCGTATTTCATAAGTGTTGAGATGTTCCTACCGCGACGTTTGAGATAGCTTTTGACTATTTCTGCACATACATCTAATCCGATTTTATTTCGGTATTTTACAGCATCGCAGACAGAACGTTCTAAATCTGTAACATGTACTTTATGCCCATGCACCTCCGCTATCGTGATTCCAAAATCCAGCAGATGATCAGACCAATAATAAAGCGTTATTGGAGGATATTCAGGCAATACGAGTTTTCGTTTACGTGGAATGGCTACACAAAATGAGTTAGGAATCTGCGTGGTAAGTTCGTAGTGATCCCATGCCGAGAACATGCACAGCACTCCACCAGGCACAAGAATGTCTATATCAAGCATCGTATCAGCCAATACGATGGGTTCTGTAAAAACTCCTGGTCGAAGGCGAAGCAATTCACCCGACTGAACCTTTTGCAAAACCTGATGATACTGATAAGTGCTCAAGTCGTTGCGAACTATGAAACCTTCGGTATTGCGAATTTCTCTTCCATCGTATTTTGGCATACTTCCAATATAACAAAATTACGGCACTTTAACAAATATGCCGTAGAATTTTAACATTTGATAAAAAAAGCAAAGCACAAAAAAGCGTTAAATTGCGTTAAGGATAGTGACCACGGTGTGGCGGCCCTTCGGCATAAGGTTGGTGAGCTTGTCGAACCACAGGGACCTTTTTCAATGCTATCCTGCCGAAGGTCCGTCGCAAGAGCTGCGCGGGGGTGCCGTAGGTGCGCACGGGCGGCCTTGCGATATAGCCCGACCTTGCCCATGGGCAAGGGAACGCCCAACACAAGTCTCGTGCAAGGAGATTCCCCATCAAATGGGGAATGACAAGGAAGAAGTGCTCAGGAACGATGCAAAACAGGCTTGTTATGCGCTCTGCTCCGCACGCAGCATGCAAAAGTTCCTAAATTTTAGTTAGTAACATTCTCTACCGGGATCGCCATCCCGATGGATTAACTCTCAACAAATGAGGAACAAATAAAAAATGGCAAGAGCATTGATTATCGGTTGTGGCGCCGTTGCCACAGTTGCTATCAAGAAGTGCTGCACCTGCAGCGAAGTTTTTAGCGAAATCTGCATCGCCAGCCGTCATCGCGAAAATTGCGAGAAGTTGGCTCAGGAACTCCGCCCGAACACGAAGACGGTCATCACGACTGCCGCTGTGGACGCTGACAAGGCCGAGAACGTCTCTGCTCTCATTAAGCAATACAAGCCGGACCTGGTGATGAATATCGCCCTCCCCTACCAGGACCTCGCCATCATGGATGCATGCCTTGAATGTGGCGTGAACTACATGGACACGGCTAACTACGAGCCGGAAAATATCGACGATCCGGAATGGCGCAAGGTCTACGACAAGCGCTGCAAGGAAAAGGGTTTTAGCGCCTACTTCGATTACAGCTGGCAGTGGGCTTACAAGGAAAAGTTTGAAAAGGCTGGTCTCACGGCTTTGCTCGGTTCCGGCTTTGACCCGGGTGTTTCTCAGGCATACTGCGCCTACGCCTTGAAGCACCAGTTCGATACGATTGAAGAAATCGACATTCTCGACTGCAATGGCGGCGATCACGGCTACAAGTTCGCAACGAACTTCAACCCGGAAATCAACCTCCGCGAAGTTTCTGCTCCGGGCAGCTACTGGGACACGGACGAGAACGGCAAGGGCCACTGGGTTGAAATCCCGGCCATGAGCATCAAGCGTGAATACAACTTCGCACAGGTCGGCAAGAAGGACATGTACCTCCTCCACCACGAAGAAATTGAATCTCTCGCCCAGAACATTCCGGGCGTGAAGCGCATTCGCTTCTTCATGACGTTTGGTCAGAGCTACCTCGACCACATGCGTTGCCTCGAAGATGTTGGCATGCTCAGCACGCAGCCGATCAAGTTCCAGGGTCAGGACATTGTGCCTATCCAGTTCCTCAAGGCTCTCCTCCCGGACCCGGCAAGCCTCGGTCCTCGCACAGTGGGCAAGACGAACATCGGTTGCATTTTCAAGGGTACTAAGGATGGCAAGCCGAAGACTTACTATCTGTACAACGTTTGCGACCACCAGGAATGCTACAAGGAACTCGGCAGCCAGGCTATCGCCTACACAACTGGCGTTCCGGCTATGTGCGGTGCCATGATGGTGCTCACGGGCAAGTGGAACAAGCCGGGTGTGCATACGGTCGAAGAGTTCGATCCGGATCCGTTCATGGAAGCCCTCACCAAATACGGTCTCCCGTGGAACGAAGACTTTAATCCTGTATTAGTCGACTAAAAAAGTCGGTCATTAGTAGTTAGTCATTGGTTATTAGTTGTTATAAAAGCGACAAAGTCGCCTAGTATAAACTACAGACTAATGACTATTGACTAATAACTAAACTTGACACCTGATTCTTGAGACTAAACAATGAAAAAATGGCGCATTGACGATTCCCGAGATCTTTACAACGTAAAGGGTTGGGGCGTAAGTTACTTTGACATTAACGACAAGGGTCACGCGACGGTTTCGCCGATCAAGAATGGCGGTCCGAGCATCGACCTTTACGAGCTCGTGCAGGAACTTTCCTTGCGCGATGTTTCGACTCCTGTGTTGTTGCGCTTCCCGGATATTCTGGACAGCCGCATCGAAAAGATTCACGAGTGCTTCACGAAGGCGACGACTGAATATGGCTACAAAGGTGGCCATTACAGCATCTTCCCAATCAAGGTGAACCAGCAGCGCGCGGTCTTGGAAGAAGTGGTGAGTCACGGTTCCAAGTTCAACATCGGCCTCGAGGCGGGTTCCAAGCCGGAACTCCATGCGGTACTTGCGAACATGGAAAATCCGGACGCGTTGATTATCTGCAACGGCTACAAGGACGAAGACTTTATCGAGCTTGCTCTCCTCGCACAGAAGATGGGCAAGAAGATTTTCATTGTCGTCGAAAAGATGAACGAGCTTCACTTGGTTGTAGACTTGTCTCGTCGCATCGGTGTGCGCCCGAACATCGGCATCCGCATCAAGCTTGCAAGCTCTGGTAGTGGCAAGTGGGAAGAATCCGGCGGATACCACAGCAAGTTCGGTCTCAATAGCTCTGAACTTTTGGAAGCTCTCGACTACATCAAGGAAGAGAAGATGGAAGACTGCATGAAGCTCATCCACTTCCACTTGGGTAGCCAGATTACGAACATTCGCCATATTAAGAATGGACTCCGCGAAGTGTCGCAGTTCTACGTTCAAATTAGAAAGATGGGCATGGGCCTTGAATTCGTGGACGTGGGCGGCGGCTTGGGCGTCGATTACGATGGTACGCGCAGTTCTAACGCAAGCTCCGTGAACTATTCCATCCAGGAATACGCAAACGACGTTGTGTACGCGATGTTCGAAGCATGCGAAAATGCCGATGTTCCTCACCCGAATATCATTGCGGAATCGGGCCGTGCTCTTTCGGCACACCATTCCATCTTGGTGTTCAACGTGCTTGAAACGGCTGGCCAGGCATTCTTTGACGAAAGCGTTCACGAAATTAGCGATGACGCTCCGGAAGCACTGAAGGACTTGTACGGCATTTACAAGAGCCTTTCTCCGAAGAACTTGCTCGAAAGCTGGCACGATGCCATGCAGATTAACGACGACACCTTGAGCGGTTTCAAGATGGGCGATGTGGATTTGCAGACGCGCGCTATGAGCGAACGTTTGTTCTGGAGCATTGCCCGCAAGGTGGACTTGCTCGCACGCGACTTGCGCCATCCGCCTTATGAATTGAGCGAACTCCCGCGCTTGCTTGCCGAAAAGTACTTCTGCAACTTCAGCCTTTTCCAGAGCCTCCCGGACAGCTGGGGCGTGGATCAGGTGTTCCCGATTATGCCGATCCAGCGTTTGGACGAAGAGCCGACGATTGAGACGACAATTCAGGACGTGACTTGCGATAGCGATGGCAAGATTGACATGTTCGTTCGCGGCGGCGAAGTGGCACGCACCATTCCTCTCCACCCGATCAAGAAGGACGAACCGTACTTTATCGCGGTTTACCTCGTCGGTGCATACCAGGAAATTCTCGGTGACCTCCACAACCTCTTTGGCGATACGAACGCTGTGCATATTGTCTGCAACGACAAGGGCGGCTACGATATTGACAAGGTGATTGACGGTGAATCCGTGGAAGACGTGCTCGACTACGTGAACTTCAGCGACAAGGCTCTTGTCCGCAACATGGAAAACTGGGTCACGCGCTCTGTGAAGGAAGGAAAGATTACGCTTCAGGAAGGCAAGGAATTCTTGAACATCTATCGTTCCGGACTTTACGGGTACACGTATCTGGAATAGACGAGAGAACGCCCGCCACGGCGGGCTACAGACGAGAGACGAAAGAGGAAGTCAAAGGTCCTAAATGTCACCCCGGCCTCTGTGCTCTTTGACCACTTAGAACTTTAGTTCTTATGTGGTCATGATCCGCGTATGGGGACGGGGTCGCCTTTTAGAAAAAAACGAACGATAAATCTATGGAACACAACAATTACGATATTGCAATTTTGCTTGCTACGTACAATGGCGGCAAGTACATCTGGGAACAGCTTGAATCGCTGTTCCAGCAATCTTGTAAACAGTTCCATTTGTATGTTCGTGATGACGGCTCCTCGGACGATACAATGAAAATCGTCGATCAATTTCACGGAATGTTTCCAGACAGAGTTACGATTTTAAAAGACTCGCAAAAGCACCGAGGTGCGGCGAAGTCTTTTATGTATTTGCTCGAAAATGTGGATTCCGAGTATTACATGTTCTGCGACCAGGACGACATTTGGTTGCTGGAGAAAATTGAGAAAACTCTTGCTCGGATGAAGGAAATCGAGACAGAATACGCCAAGAAAGAGACTGCCGCGAAAAAAGTACCCATTCTTGTAGCGACAGATTTGGGCGTTGTTGACGAACAACTGAATTTGCTCTCGTATTCATTCAACAAAGACCTGAAAATTGACGTTTTCCGCAAGCACCCAGAATTAATTTGTGTGCGACATGTGGTTACCGGCTGCACGATGATGTTCAACCACGCAGCAAAACAGGCTTCGCTCCCGATGTCACCACGTGCGACCATGCACGATGAATGGGTTGCCCTTTGCGTCCATTTTAAAGGCGGCGTCATCTCGATTATTGACGATTCGCCGATTCTTTACCGCCAACACACCAGCAACACGCTTGGCGCAGAGCAAGCTCGCAAAGGCATTTTCGCACGCGCCATCGCACGCGCAGGGCAAAAACAGTTCTTCCAAGTCGCAAAATTGCTCCACAAGGATTTCGGATTATCGTACTTAAAGTTCTTGATGTACAAAATTTTGTATAGTTGGTTCTAGGTATGAGAAGAAGCATTTGCATGGCGACCTACAATGGCGCCAAATACATCAAGGAACAGTTGGATAGCATTATTCCGCAACTTAGGGAAGATGACGAGCTCATCGTTTCTGATGACGCATCGAAAGACGATACATTGAAAATCGTCCAGAGCTACAACGATCCGCGAATCAAGATTTTCCACAACGAGAACCACGGTGTGGCGCACAATTTTGAAAACGCCATGCGACAGGCCACGGGCGACTTGATTTACTTTGCCGATCAAGACGACGTCTGGTTGCCGAGCAAACTCGACAAGATGGAAAAGTTCCTCACAGAAGGCGGCTACGACACGATTCTTTGCAATTGCTCGCTCGTCGATGCCAACTTGAACGTGATCAAGGAACGCCATTACGACGAAAAATGGCCGATGAAAAAATCGCTCTTGCGAAACATCATCAACAATTGCTGGCTCGGCGCTTGCATGTGCTTTACCAAACAAGTGAAAGACGCTTGCATGCCGTTCCCGCCGAAAGTCGTCGCGCACGATTTGTGGGTCTCGTATTACGCCCAAAAGCATTTCAAGTGCGGCTACCAAGACGAAGTTTTGCAACTTTACCGCCGTCACGAAAACACAGTCTCGTTCACGGGCGGCAAGAGCACCAACAGCCTTTACTTTAGAATCGCATACCGTGCGTACCTCGCGTGGCATATCCTTTGGCGTTAGGCGTTGAGCATGAAAATTTGCATCACACTCGCAACTTATAACGGAGAAAAGTATCTTGCGCAGATGCTTGATTCTTTGGTTGCGCAGACGAGACCGGCCGATGTTATAATTGCAGTGGATGATGGTTCCAAAGATTCTACATGTGAAATTTTGGAACGTTACAAGGATAAGCTCCCGCTAGAAATCACCAAGTTTGAAAAGAACAGAGGGCATCGTGCCGCATTCTCGACGGCGTTAGAGAAAGCCGCTGCCCTACTCGAAGATGACGATTTGATTTTCCTTGCCGACCAAGATGACATTTGGCTCCCGAATAAATTAGAAGTTATGAACCAGAAGATTGGCGACAGTTCCATGACTTTTGGCGATGCCGAAATTATCGATGGAGACGGAGTCGTCACAGAATCATCGTGGCGAAAGAAAGCCGAAATTGTCGAGCAACTGAGCCAGCAAGCACTCCTCACCGGCTACACAAACGTCACCGGATGCATGGTTGCGTTCAAAGCCGGGCTATTGAAGACAGCGCTCCCGATTCCGCAAGACGTGCCTGTACACGATCAATGGATTACACTTTGCGCCACTGTAGAAAACGGCTACCGCGCTATCGCAGATAAAGTTATCCAATATCGCATTCATGGCAACAACGCCATCGGCGAAGGCAACAAAACTTGGAGTGAAAAGCTCCAAACGAACGTGCAATGGGCAAAGGCAGTCAAAGGCTCGAACCTTTTCGAGAAACTACCAGACGAAAGCCGCCGATTCTTGGACAAGTTCATTCAGTTCTTGGAATTGCGCTTTAGCCATGCGTTTTTATCGCCTCTATGGTTCCCATGGATTGTCCGTAATGCACACAAAATCTACCCGCAGGTTCACAGCGCCCCCCAAATGATAGCACGAATTCTATTTTCATTCGTGGGCGTTTCGACCGCCAAAAAATTATTCCATAAGAAATAAAAGCGTTTTCACGTTATAATGTTTACTACTCTTTCTGACATCATTTTTTATTCGCAGTCCTCGGAATGTGTCATTCCCGACTCGATCGGGAATCTCCTTATTTACAATATCACAACTAACAACTAATAACTCCCCTATGATTCACGAAATTACACCGCACAAGCTGAATAACGAATTTAAGACCATTGAACCCAAGCCCACAGATTACTTGATTATTTTCAATGGCGAACAAACACTTTTCAAGAAAGCGGGTGAAGATGTTTACGAAATACCACGAGTGCGCGACTTCCCTAAATGTGAATGCCATTACTTGATTAGCATTGACGGTGACGCTTATTTCTTGTGCAATTCGAACTTGCCTGAAATTCCGGAAGGTTACGAGTTTCGTGGCAACCGCACATTCCGAACGCTCGAAAATCATTTGGAACGCCTCGGCGGTGCAACTTCCGCACACATCGCCAAGTGGGAAAGTTTGAACAAATTCTGTGGCAAGTGCGGATGTCTCATGAAGCGCGGCAACAAAGAACGTTCCATGATTTGCCCAAGCTGCAAGAACACGGTCTACCCCAAGATTTCACCGGTCGTTATCGTTGCAGTTCGCAACGGCAACGAGCTTTTGATGGCCCGCAATTTGGACAATCCAGACAAAACGCGCATGTACCTCATTTCGGGATTTGTGGAAATCGGCGAATCGCTTGAACAGGCGGTCAAGCGCGAAGTCCTTGAAGAAGCAGGCGTCCGCGTCAAGAACATCAAGTACTTCGGTAGCCAGCCGTGGCCGTTCTCGGAATCGCTCATCTCGGGCTACACAGCAGAACTCGACGGCGACCCGACCATCCACATGCAAGAGGCAGAACTCGCCTGCGCCACTTGGGTCAAGCGCGAGGACATTCCCGAATACGATACGAGCGTAAGCATCAGCAGTTGTCTCATCGAGAACTTCCGTTCGGGATATACGATTAAGGAATAAGGAATGACTAGAAAGCGCGGCCGAGAAGCCGCGCATTTTCATAAAAAAACATTATGGACTCTATCACCTAGCGGTTCCAGAGTGACAAAAGCAATTGACTTAACGTCTCCACAGTCATCCTGGAGCCAAAGGCGATAGGATCTAAGCACTATTCTTTCGCAGGAGTTGTCTTCGCTTTTTTATTGCCTTTCTGAGCCGCTTTAGGAGCAGCTTCGGGCTTATTTGCAAGTACAACGAATAACGTATCGTGAATCACGACCGTATCGCGCACGACAAGCGTATCGTGAACAAAGACCGTATCGCGAGAGCAAACAACATTTGCAGCACTGCTTGCGGGAACCGCCGCGGACGAAGAATTCGCTACCAGCGTAGGTACAGCCTCACTTGAGCTAGACAGTTCAGCACTTGAAAGGGTTGCGCTTGATTGCGCGACATTTGTCGGCATTTTTTCAATAACCGTAATCAAAGAATCGCGGACATTGCGGAGGCTATCCAACTGCCTGCGATAACGCGTCTTATTGCCTGGACGGCGTTCTCTAGAATACTGAACCTCAATCTTGTCAATCTGCGATTCAACTCCCTTAAGTTCATCGAAAATAGGACCTTCGCCTTGCACAGAGCCACTCGGCGTAAAGAAGTTTACGAAACTATCAAAAAAGCCGCGTTTTGATCCTCCTTCGCTCCACGCAATATTCGTCGAAACAAGACAAACGAGCGCCACAACGCCACAAACAGATTTAAACTTAAGTTTTTGCATATTTCAATAATAGAAAAAAAGAAAGCATCCCTTTACAAGCCCCCTAATTTTACTAAATTAGGACTACCCATGCGGGAGTAGCTCAGTTGGTAGAGCGCGACCTTCCCAAGGTCGATGTCGAGGGTTCGAGACCCTTTTCCCGCTCGAAAATAAATGGATCCCTTTTGGGGTCCATTTATTTTATATTGTGATAGGTCGAGAACCCGAGAAGAGGGTTCGACAAAATAACGAGGTGCACGAAGTGCGTGCGAGTTATTTTGGAATTATCGCGCTAGCGATAAGCCCGTCAGGGTGAGGAGTCAGCCGCGAAGCGGTGACTGGCGGCGAATCACAAAATTCGGTCATGCACGAAGTGCGAAGAGCGAATTTTGGAATTATAAAATCAGTTACGAACAGATTATTTTGCTGATAAAACAGATTCCGCACCGCAAGGTACTAGTTGCCGTAGAAGCCTGCTATAGTGGAGGTCTCGGAGAAACAGCGGAACAAGCAAGGCCGATGAACGAAACGAAGAAATAGGTGTCTACTTGACTAACAGTTTTACTCGTGGCTTTACGGAGCTATTGAATGAAGCGCCCGACGCCACCTTAAGAGATATGTATATCGAGATTGCAAGTAAGATTTCAGGTTCTCACGTACAACTGTATAACGTAAAAAATTACGGAAACATCTATAAAGAAACGATGGGCGAATTTTTTGTGATAAAATAAATGCGCAAGCTTGGTTCTTTTATTTTACGGTTCCAAATAATAATCCGGGCGAATACCGAGAGCCTTTTCGTCAGCTTCTAATTCTGCGGCAGGAACATTTCGACCGACAACGAGCGCACTATCAAAGCCCGCAATTTTTGCGCCATACACGTCTGTTCCAAGCGTATCACCAATCATCAGCACGCGAGAGCCCGCCGGAAGCGAAGATTTGACGCGTTCCCAAATTGCAGGGAAAGGCTTCCCCAAATAATAAGTGGCGCAGCCTTCTCCCCCATTGGCATAGCACATAGAATCACGACGCAAGCGTTCGGAAAGAGCTCCAGAAACGGGTTCGCGAACAGTCACACCATTTTCATCGGGAATTTTGGGAGCCCAGGCATCTGAATTGAGCACGAGAAGTATCGCACCCGGACGTTGTAAAATTTTGACCGCACGCGCATACGTTTCGGGCGTGTCTTTTGCAGACGAAATAGCGACAATCGGCTCGGCAGGTTCTGCATCCATCGCAACGGCTGTTATCCCACAAGCTTCCAAAACATGCTTGCCCGTTTCACGGCCAATGTAATAGACCTCGCGCAATTCAAGCTGTTTCGCGGCAGCGCTAGAAAGCGCGGCAGTTCCATCTACATATTCACCACGACGCAAGCGTCCCACGAGATTCGGCAACAAGCTCCCCGATGAAATAGTCTCTTCCGTTGAAAAAACAAAACCACGCTTGTCCGCATCACGAGCCAAAACTTCATCGACATCGGAGGCTGCGTTTGTCACAAGGCGCAAATGTTTACCTGCACGGCGAAGCATTTTGAACCATTCCATCGCACCAGGGTAAACAAAACTTCCGCGATTGTAAAGCGTGCCGTATCCGTCAAAACAAAACGCATCGTAACGTTCCAGCAAATCTGCCATGTAAACATGGCGAGGGACTGCACAGGAATCGCTCTGGATCCTATCGGGCAAAGCCCTCCAGGATGACAATTCAGTTTTGCAAAGAAATGGAGATCCCGGAACTAGTCCGGGATGACATGTAAAGGAGCATGCCTTTTGCGATTCAATAATTTGCTTGTAACGCAGGTAGATTTCTGTTTCGAATTTATCCATAGCGATTATGCGTCGCTACGGAGGATGCCGTAATCGCGACCTTCCACGGGAATCACGAGCTGCAACTTCGAAAGCGTCTTGATATGCTTTTCAAAGACAACCTTGAAATCTTCGCCAAGTTCTTCTTCGTCATCGTGATCGAGATTGTAGGCAACATAGCTGCCATCGGCAAAAATCGAGATGCAGCAATCCCACGTGATATCGCCTTCCTGCGGCTCTTCATCATCGGCGCGGTCCTTACTTTCGAGCATCAGAATCGGGCGTGGTGCAGGAATCGGTTCGGCATGGCCATTTTCAAAAATAAAGTAATTGCGGCTCACGAGTTCATGTTCAAGAGCCATCGTGCTCGGCACACGAGCAAATTCACCACGCAAACGATTGATGTTTCCAAGGTCATCTTCGTACGGGTCCTGGAAATCTTCGGGCAAGACAATCTGATAATAGTCAAATTGCTTTCCGCTAGAGGCATAGTTGTCCTGCCATGACTGCGGCGGTTCAGGGCGGATTGTCAAGAAGTCTTCGAACGCATCCAGGATCTCGTTCAGACGTGAATCCCATGGTTTTTCCTTGAGTTCTTGGACGATGTCCATGAAATTCTTGAGACTTTCTTCGCCCGTTACTTGAGTCAAATCAGCACTCGGCACACCAGATTCGTCAAATTCAATCATGCTAAAATTCCTTTTTATTTCGCAATAAATTTAGAAAAGTATCCGCAATCCAAGATATGCAGGGAGGTGCCCGCACGGCGGCGGGCATGACAATGTAATCGGTTCCGCTCAAGAAGTCGCGATCTCAAACCCAAAGGGGCGACGCCCCGACCTCATACATCTCAACCTCCCGGGTTCCTATCGCCTGCGGCTCCTGGATAACGAATTCGTTACAGCCTACTGTTTACTAGCCACTAATCACTGCGGCTTTGCCGCCTACCACTCTTCCACGGTTTTCACGGTGAGGCTCATGGCGATGTCTTTCTCGTAGTACGCAGGTTCGTTGATGAAAATCGGATAGACGCTACAGCCATCCGGTTCGCCTTCGAACAAGATGTCCTTGCCATCGAACGTACGGAAAAGCTTGTCGCCTTGTCTGAGTTCGCGGTAATCGTGACCGTCCAATTCCGGGTGGATCATCGCCTGTATGGCTCCACCGCCCTGTGGTTTCGGATAGCCCAAGTCTCGTAATTGCGTATAAACTTCGACCTTAATCGGCGCACGCTTTTGCAACTCACCACGGTTCCATTCTTCCGCAAGTTCCAGATAACGTTTCACGAGCTTTTCGGAGCGTTCAAAAATGGCGGCGTTCAGCGTTCCATGCTGTTGCGGGCCAATTTCAATGCACACATCGGCCTTGGCGACCGTTCCAAAATACGGCGAAGCGCAGCGTTCTTCGGGCTGGTAATAAATCCAGGCGTCTTCAAATTCTTGCGTGAGCACTGCCGAAGCCTTCATCGTGAACGGATCACGAGTCGAAAGGATTAGGCAATAGCCCATGTTCGAACCCGTGTTATGCACATCCAAAATCAAGTCGGTGCGCGTATTTTCGCCCTTGGGCCCATAAATCTTATTGAGTTCACGAGCACGGCGAAATTCATACTGCACTGGTTCTACCGCCACATCCAGGCATGTCTGCGAAAACGCGCGATTCAAGTCATGGTCGCGATAACGGCGATTGAGGCGCACGGCCTCCGGATTCGCAAGCACTATATCAACTTTTGCCGATTTACAAAGCGTATTATAACATTCAGGATGAGCCTTCCACTTTTCGACCAGGCTCACGCCCGTGCGTTCGTTGCCATGCGTTCCACCCGCAACGACTATTGTGTTGATTTTACTCATAAATCATCCTTTATTTCGTTTCATCCTTTTTCTTAAGCCAGGAGCCGCAAAAATACATCGAGAAAATTATACTTGTCACAAGGAACATGAAAATTCCAATACAAGCGAGGTGACCAATGCCCTGCAAGCCGCGATGCGTTGTAAAGAGGAAGCCCACAAAGCCAGCAATCGTCGTCGTTGAGCTCGCCATTACATTACGGCCCGTCGTATCAAAAAGCTGGCGAAGGTTCATCCCTTCATTGGATTTCGAGCACCAAGACGTAATAAAGTGGATTGTCGCATCAATGCCAATACCCAGCGTCATCGGAATCACAATCACGTTGTAGATGCTGATTTTTCCAAATTCAAAGAAGTACGTCAGAGCGCCCAGGAGGCCAAGCGTGAGGAGCGCCCCCATGCCAAACGAGACGCCACCCGCCAAGAACATCGAAGGCTTGCGGAACGAAACAATCAACGTGAGGAAAATGACAAGCACAATGACCGAAGCCAAGTTAAAGCTATCCGCCTTCACCGATTCAATCACGTCCGAAAGGATGAACTGCGACGAGAATGTGCGCAAGCGTTCGCCATCAAAGTTCCAGTTGCCATAGCGTTCCTGGAAGCGGTGCAACGCATGGGCATCCCAGCTCGGGAAGTCACCATAAATAAAGCCAATCTTACCGTAAGAGCCATCCTTTTCACGGAGCAAGTCAAGCGTCCAGGCAGGCACATCTTCGGCAGTAAACGGCTTTTCGACTTGAGCCAATTTGCGGAGCGTCGAGACGTTCGTCGAGTCATCACCTTCGGCCTTGTCAAAGACACGAGCTTCCACAAGGTCGCGAATTTCTTCAATGACTTCAAGGCGCTTTTCCTGAGAATCTGCAGGCGGCACAAAGCTCTTGAGCGTAAGGAAACTGCCTAAGAGCGGATCTTTCTCGTCATGGAGTCGAATCATCAACGTATCGTAAAGTTTGTCAAGCTGTTCGGCCTTGGAACCCATTACCGCCGCAGGTGTCGAGGTCACGGCACGGTTTGTCGCGCGAGTTACCTTAGTTGAAATTTTCTTTTCAGCCGCAGGAATTACCTTATCCGTATGCACACGGCGAAGGTTCTTCAAGTTGTGTTCAAAATCCACATGCGGAGCAAACCAGAGCGCCACAGCGCCAAGCACAAAGCCAATCAGAGCGGCATGCTTGAAGAAACTGAAAATGCGCTGTTCACTCCAGGAATCCGGCAAGAGCGACTTCTGCGGAGCCGCCGGGATACCGCCCATGCAGGCGACAAAGACCGGCAAAACGAGGACAGATGTCATCATACTAAAGAGCACACCCATCGATGCCACAATGCCAAATTCATAGAATCCGCGGAAATGAGCAACCAAGAGCGTGAGGAACGCGGCAATCGTCGTGAAACTTGCCAAGATAAACGGCTTGAGCATCTTGCGCTGCGTTTCTTCGAGAACATCTTCGAGCGAATCGTACTTGTTCAAAAGCTTTTGCGCATTGCCCAAAATGTGAATCGAGTAGTCAATACCAATACCCAAAATAATCGATGCCACAAACACCGTAAACGGATTCAGCTTGCCATAGAAAAGCGCGGTAAACGCAAGCGTCGGGAGGCAAGCATAAAGCACAGAGCCGGTCACGAGAATCGGGCCTTTGACGCTCCTGAAGAAGAATGCAGTCAAGAGGAAAATCAAGACAAGGCTAATGGCGAACGAGAAAATACTGTCATTTGCAACTTCATCAACTTCTTTTAAGCCTTCGTAAGTGCCTTCCACTGTAAAGCGAGTCGGCACGGGATAAGTCTTGCTACGGAAATATGTTAAAAGCTCATCGGTCTTTGCGAGAATTTTCGTCACAAATTCATAGTCGGTCGAGGGCTTAATCAACTTTGCGTTTACAACTGCGTTAAAGAGAATTTTGCCTGTACTGTCGGGTTCCGGGCTGCCGATTAAACGATTCTTCAAGCTATCCGGGAGATAAGCCTTCGGGTTCCATTCCCTTTTACCGCTAACCGTATCGACTTTCGCTTCTTTCTTGAAGAATGCATCGAATGCGCTCACAGCTTCTTCGGGAAGACCGAGTTCCATCGGCAAATTGGCATCGAACCAGACGCGTTCTTTTTTCGGAGCCGCTTCACCGTTTGCCGTGCTCGTAGAATCCGAACCATCGCCGAGCAAATCGACAACGAGCGGACCATTTTTGCGCCCAATTTCAAGCTGCAAGTCTTCGAGATTATCGCGAATCTTTTCAAGGTGCTTGACCGGGAGGTACAAAAGCGCATTGTCCTTGAAGAACTGGTTATCGTTATCCACCTGCGTCGAGACGAAATCGCCCTGCCAATTTTTGTGGATGTAATCCTGAATGGAATCCTGCAAAGCCGCGGCAAGTTCCACGCTTTCGCTCTGGATGGCAATCATGAAACGGTCGGTACTGCCAAAACGCTCGTACGATTCTTCGAGCGCCTTCACACTCGGCGTATCTTCGGGCAAGAGGTGCGAAAGGTCAGCGTCAAGTTTTAGCCCTGGCTTCACGAGAATCGGAAACGCGAGGAGGAGAGCGAGGAAGAAATAAAACGCTAAGGCCGCATATTTATGACGGCAAATCAGCGGAATGTACCACTGTGAGAATTTTTCGGCAAACGACTTTTTCGTATTCATGTGTAGAAATATATTAATATTCTTACAACATTCGCACGAAGCCCTCGGCAAATTCCGACGAACAGCGGGAAAAGGCGATTAATGGGGCAACATGTTGTCGTTACGCAGAAGCGAACGCAGTAACTTGCTCGCACCAACTGCACGAGATTTCCAATAAAGCGAAAGCGAATCAGAGACCAACTCGAAATTGCCGTTCTTGCCTTTGTACACCTCTTCGGATTCGAGACCGCCCGTAAGCACGGAATCGCGGAAACCGAGATAGTAAGCATTTTGCGTATAGAATAGCGAAGGTTGCTCCGCCGGGCGTTTTTCGGTGAGCAAGTCGTAACCCCAGAAATGGTTTGGAGCGCGGACCTGCGCCAAATCAAGAATCGTTGGGCCAATATCGAGCTGCGATGCCACATCTTCGCGGATTTCAAGACCTTTAAAGAGGTTTGTATCGGCAGAGAAAATCCCCATGAAAATCTGCGCAGCCGAAACGCCAAGCGGCTGCGGAACCTTATAATCTATGGAATCGACAGGCGTGTCGTGGTCGCCAAGAATCACGACAACCGTGCGGTCAAAATCAGGACGGGCGTAAAGCGCCTCAAAGAAACGGCCCATTTGCTCGTCCGTATAGCGGAGCGCATTCTTAAAGCGCACCATCGCATCTTCGGGCTTCGAGGCGTAACTATCCGGGTAACCGTAGAACGGAATATGCGTTGCAATTGTATTCGCCGCCAAGAACCAAGCGCTATCGGAAGGCATCGTCTTGAGCATTTCAATCGCCAAATCCATGCCTAAGCTGTCTGAAGTTCCCGGAATTTTCGGGTCTTCAATCACACGCCAGTTATTGCCATAAAAACGTTCCACAAAAGGTAACGTATGGTCAAATACCGGATTTGAAACCGTCACGTACGCGCGATGATAATTTGTCAAAAATTCCTGAAATCCCTTGAAGTGATTCGAGGCATAGAACGCAGGCACATCGCGATTCGGGTGTGAAGGGAATCCAAGATAAGTCGAAGTTGTGCCACGGACTGTCGGATAGCTTCCGCTAAACGCATTCTTGAACCAAAGCCCGCCAACATGCGCCATTTTCCACAAGTTCGGCGCGAGAGCGGTGTCGCCTTCGAGCATCTGGTTCAGCACGCGCCCCTTGTAAGATTCTCCGAAAATAAAGACGATGTTGTACGGCCTTGTCGCCTTAAACTCGTGCTGCGAAGCATTGCGATAACCTGGATAATTTTTGTCCGAGCGGGCCCCTGCAAAATCAGAAGGCAAAAAGGCATCCAAATCTCGGATAAGTTCATCCGTAATGGAATAGCCATCTCGGAAAAATTCAAATGTTTCAAGCCCCGCAATGTGCAACACAGGAGCTGTCAAAGTCCATTTTCCAAGCGTAAAGCGCCAATCGATTTGAAATGGGAAATTCGTAATGCCACGAGCGCCCACAATAAACAAAAGCAACGGAATAAGCGAAAGCGTCAAACCTGAGGAAAGCATCGTGACTGCAATCCTCTTGTTCGGCTTTTGGGCAATTGCAACTTGAGCCATAGTCATGCGCTTTTGACGCATGGAATACGTCACGCAAAATGCTACACCAGCCGCCAAAATCAAAAACACAAGGCCAATCCAAAGCACGGTCCCAATGCCATCGCCACCAAGCGTCGATATCGTTGTTGCATCGGCAATATTCGAAGGATGGAAATAGGTACGAATAAACGAATACGAAAGGCGCTGATGGTTGAAGCGGAAAATTTCGTAGTCCGCAACAGCAAAGAAAAAGTAAATAACGTAAAATACCGCAAGCGCCCGCGGGCTCTTCAAGAACGTGAAGATGGAAGACATCACGAGAATTGCGCCATACGCCATGAAAATTTGCCAAATAGTCTTGCCAGCAAACATTTCGGGCACCGAAAGACCAAGCGGATCGGGCAAAGCGTAGAACAGGACGAGCATAATCGTTTGCAGCAAAAACGCCACAGACGTAATTAAGATAAACGGATTTTTAAAGAGGTGCTTAATAATAATACCTTGTAATTTGAATAACCACGTAAAATATAAAAAAAGACTAAGCTATGATTTCATTTTACAGGCAACACGACAGGCCCTAAAGCCTACTCTTTCAGCAATTCCGGATGTTTTTCAGAAATGTGACGAGCGAGATACACAAACGGAGTATCCATGAGCGAAGTCACGATGAAAATGCCGTAGCCAAAGATTAATATTTCGCCAATCGTATTCCACGGAAAAACGCCTGCGAATGCAAGCAAGTTGAACACAACGACGTTTATCAGTTGGCTTAGCAGCGTAGAGCCGTTATTGCGGAGCCATAAATAACCTTTTTTGTCGCCAAACTGCTTTTCGGACCATTTCCACCAAGCGTGATACGCCCAAACGTCGAACATTTCGCAAATTGCGTATGCGAACAAACTCGCAAGCATCACGCGAGGTGTATTCGAAAACACCGTACGAATCGGTTCCGCCATCGTATCGCCTGCAGCAGGGATGTACAAGAACCAGCTCTGCGAAATGAGAATAAACGTCACATTCGCAAGGATGCCGATTTTTACGCAGCGGCTGGCCTCTTTTTTGCCAAAGATTTCGCTCATCATGTCCGTTGCGAGGAACGAAGAAGCAAAGATGACATTACCGAGTGTGGTGTCGAGCCCAAAAGCGTGCACGAGAATCAAGACTTCGATATTTGCAGCAATCGTTGCAATGACGGTCCAGGCAAAAATGCCCTGCTTGCCGAAGAAGCGGAAGAAAGCGACGAGACCTCCAAAGAACACGAAAATGGAGGCTATCATAAGGAGTTCGTTTTGCACGATTACTTTCTCCTATCGATAGCAGCGAAGAGGCGCGTCTTGGCGATAGCTTCGAATTCGGTACCCGGCTTGCCATAGTTTGCAAACGGATAAAGAGAAATGCCACCACGCGGCATAAAGATGCCTTCGACTTCGATGTACTTCGGGTCCAAAAGCTTCACCAAGTCCTTCATGATGATGTTCACGCAGTCTTCGTGGAAATCGCCATGATTGCGGAACGAGAACATGTAAAGCTTGAGGGACTTGGATTCCACCAAATACTGGTCAGGAATGTAATTAATCTTGATTTCGGCAAAATCCGGTTGGCCGGTTTTCGGGCAAAGGCTCGTGAATTCCGGGCAGTTGAACGTGACCATGTAATCGTTACCCGGATGCTTGTTCGGGAACTTTTCGAGCACTTCGGGGCTGTAAGTGGTCTTGTACTGGGTCTTATTGTTGCCCAAGAGCGTAACACCTTTGAGTTCAGCTTCTGAACGCATAATGTCTCCTAGTTTTGTTTTAAGTCAGGATGGGTTTCGAACTGACCATTTTAGGTACAAATATAGATGTTTTGTCAATGCAAGATTTCTAGGTAAGAGTAATTTTCCTACGTTTTCGAGGTAGTTTTATTATTACGTGCTGTAACCTAAAAAAATCTGGAGTCGCAATGAGTGTGTTTTCAAAAATATTTAAGGCTTTGACATTTGTCCTTGCGTCATCAACTTTTTCGTTTGCGGCCTTGGCCGACAGCGCGTCCAAGTTTTTGGGCAACACGACCGTTTTTGGCGAAATCCCCGAAGATTTTGGCACCTACTGGAACCAGATTACTGCCGAGAACGGGTGCGTTTGGGGCTATGTCGAAAAAACACGTGGTGAATACGATTGGACCGGTTGCGACCTCGCCTATAATTGGGCAAAAAAGAACAAGGCTATTTTCTCGTTTCACACCCTGTTGTGGGGTTCCCAAAAGCCGCAGTGGTTGGGAAAGACTCTCGACGCTAGCGAAACAAAAAAAGCTTGGACTGATTGGATTGATGCGGTTAAAGAACGTTATCCCGACCTCGAAATGATTGAAGTGGTAAACGAAGCCGTCAAAATCAACAACAACAACTATCACTCTGGATATACCAACAGCAATCTGGTTGAAGCCCTTGGCGGCGATAGCGGAAACTACGAATTCGTGGTCACGGCTTTTAAAATGGCACGTGAACGCTGGCCCAAAGCCATCCTAATTTACAATGACTACAATACAATCCAATGGAATAAGGAGCTAGCCATAGACCTTGTTAAGAAAATCAAGGCCCAGGGTGCGCCGATTGATGCCTTTGGAATGCAGTTTCACGAAACAACCACACAAGGGAGCGGCAAACGCAAGTGCTTGCATTTCTCCGTCCTCAAACGCGCACTTAACGATGCACACGAACAAACAGGCCTTCCCATATACATTACACAATACGATGTCGGAGACAAGGACGATAATCTTCAGAAAAAGTGCTACATAGAGCATATTCCGCTCTTGATGGAAACAGAATACGTGAAGGGCATTACCCTTTGGGGCTACATTTACGGCAAAACTTGGTTGGAGGAGGGTAATTCCGGCCTTATTAAAAACGGCGTTGACCGCCCGGCAATGACTTGGCTCAAGGAATATTTCAAGGATTCGAGAGTTCGTCGCTATATGCTAGGCCTTGCCAACGGTGCAGAAAAACGTCTAGGTAATGTCATTGTCGATGGTCAATCCATTCCCGAAGATTATGAGGACTATTGGAATGAAATTACTACGGATAACGCGTGCACATGGATTGCCGTCGAAAAGGAACGCGGCAATTACGATTTTTCAAAATGCGACGCTGTTCATCAGTGGACTGTTTTAAATCGATGGGATACTCGCATGCCCTTCAAGTTCCGCAATCTGCTGAAAGGGACGCATTTGCCACATTGGCTGAATGGGCTCGACGTGAACGAAACCAAGGAAGCCATTACGGCTTGGTTTGACGCCGTTGCCAAGCATTATCCCGAAATTCATCAGATTGAAGTTGTCGATGGAGCGGTCCGTAATAGCACAGGTCACTATCATTCCGGATTTGATGCCTACAACAACGTAATTGAGGCTCTCGGCGGCGACGATGGCGACTACAAGTTTGTGGCCACGGCCTTCAATATGGCTCGTAAACGCTGGCCTTATGCGACCCTGATTTACAACGATTATGACGAAATGCGTTGGGAAAACGATCCGACGGTTAATCTCATTCTGAAACTTCAAGAACAAAATGCGGCTATCGATGCATTTGGATTGCAGGCAGCAAACTGGATGATCCAAGGTTCAGGCTCTGAGACAAAGTGCATTGCCGGGAGTACAATACGGGACGGCATTCAAAAAATTTACGACAAGATAAAGATTCCCTTGCTCATTACAGAATACAGCATCGGTACGGATGATGACAACCTTCAGAAGGCTTGCTTTGCAGAACATATTCCCGTTTTCATGGAATCGGAATATGTTGCGGGAGTCACTCTCTGGGGCTACATTTACGGGGAAACGCCGCGGATGAACCCCACAAATACAGGCCTCATCAAAGATGGAAAAAATCGCCCTGCTATGGACTGGCTTGAAGAATATTTCAAAGGGCACTGGGCAGACAGCAAGAACATGTATTCTAGCGGCATTCCGACACACCCGCTAGACTCGTTGGATACAATCGCTCTGGAAAATCCAAATGCAATTGACCAAAAAATCGATAACAAGATTCGCCTAGAGCAGAACACGCTCCAGAATTACGATGTATTTGATGTGCAAGGCGTACGCTTGGGCAAGCTCTCGGCCTACGGCTTTAGCGACGCATCAACAAGGCTCAAGTCTGCCAACGTCGTAAAAACCTCGGGAATCTACTTCTTGCGCAACCGCACCACCGGCAAGATGCAGAGCGTGAGGGTTGCAAGGTAAGAGAAGCGCCCGAAATCTATTTCTTGTAGAGGTCGGAATGCGTTCCGGTATCTACCAACTCTAAAATCAGGATGTTTTCTTCGATTTTGTAGATAAGCAACCAGTCTGGTTCTATATGAAGCTCTCTGTGTCCGCTCCAATTCCCGATAAGGGGATGGTCTTTATATGAATCCGCAAGAGAAAGGCCCTTTGCCAATATTTCAACAACATCCTTTAATTTTTGGGTGTCTTTTCCACGCTTAGTCATTCGCTTGGCAGCCTTTTTAAAACGATTGGTCGCCCGAACAATGTACTTATACGAATTATTCATATACCCAACTCGTCCCATAGCTCCTGCGGTGTTGCATACGTCTTAGCGTTAGGATCGTGAGCGAGTTCTTCGCCTTCCTTTATTGCTTCGAGGAGTTCTTTGGACGGAGGTCTGGTAACGGCAAACGGCAAACCGTGATGCAAAATAGCCTGCTTCAGAAAAACCGTAAACGCCTGAGAAAGAGTCAGTCCCAAGTCGTTGAAGAGTTCTGTTGCCTGAGCCTTAAGCTCTTTATCAATTCGAATATTTGTGACCACGGTGCTCATACTCCTAAATATACCACAAAAAGTTGCTTTTGTAAAGCAATTGTAGTATTTATGTTGTGAAACTATCGATTTCGTCATTTTTTCCCAATTCCTCGAATTTTATCAAAGATAAAACAGGAATGAGCCGTAGCGTGCAATCGGTTGGTTGCAAAATCAACAAGCATTTGCGTTAGGGATGGATCCGGGGAACGCCCATTTTTTTTGCCCTAATGAGCACTACAAAATTTTCTGACAGGAAATTTTTACTACATTTCGAGCCATGAATCAAGAAACACCCGATACTACTCTAGGTTTATCTAACGTCAACCACCTAGAACGACTTTATGACGGCTGGTTCCTCGATTACGCCAGCTATGTGATTTTGGACCGTGCGGTCCCGTATTATGAAGATGGCCTGAAGCCTGTCCAGCGCCGTATTTTGCATTCCATGTTCGAAAACCACGACGGACGCTACCAAAAGGTGGCTACAATCGTCGGTCGAACGATGGCTTACCACCCGCATGGTGACGCCTCCATTGGCGATGCACTTGTGGGCCTCGGCCAGAAGAATTTGCTTATCGATACCCAGGGTAACTGGGGCAACCCCTACACGGGCGACCGCGCAGCAGCCCCCCGTTATATCGAAGGCCGCCTCACGCCGTTCGCTGTCGATGTCGTATTCAACCCCGAAACCACCGAATGGATTCCGAGCTACGACGGCCGCAGCCAGGAACCGGTGACCCTCCCGGTCAAGTTCCCGTTGCTTTTGGCACAGGGCGTCGATGGTATCGCCGTCGGTCTCTCGACTTCCATCCTCCCCCACAACTTCCGCGAACTCTGCGAGGCTAGCATCGCCTGTTTGCGCGGCAAGAAGTTTACGCTTTACCCGGACTTTTTCACGGGCGGCATCATTGACGTCACGGACTACAACGACGGTCAACGCGGGGGCAAGGTCAAGGTCCGCGCGAAGATTGAAAAGGTCGACAACAAGACGCTCGCCATCCGCGAAATTCCGTACGGCACCACGACCGTGAGCTTGATTGAAAGCATTGTCAAGGCAAACGACAAGGGCAAAATCAAGATCAAGCACGTGGATGACAACACGAGCCAGGGCGTCGAAATTCTCGTGCACTTGCAGCCGGGGACAGACCCGCAGGTGGCCATTGACGCGCTCTACGCCTTTACGGACTGCGAAAAATCGCTTTCTCCGTGCACATGCGTCATTATCGACAAGCACCCGAAATTTGTGGGCGTCTCGGACATCTTGAAGCTCAACACGGAACACACCGTGAAGCTTTTGGAATGGGAACTCGCTAACGAACTGAAGCACCTCGAAGACAAGTGGCACATGACCACGCTCGAAAAAATATTCATCGAGAAGGAAGTCTACGAGGTCATTAAGAAGGCAAAGGACCGTGAACAAATTATCCGCCTCGTTCGCGAAGGCCTCACGCCGTACCTCAAGCGTCTGCACCGCCAGACCGTTACGGACGACGAAATCGGCAAGCTCATTGAAATTCCGATCCGTCGCATAAGCCATTACGACCGCGAAAAGGCCGACCAGCTTTTGCAGGAACTCGAAGAAAACATTGCAAAGTGCAAGTACAACCAGGAACACATTATCGATTACGCCGTGAACCACTTCAAGAACATCTTGAAGAAGTACGGCGAAGGCAAGGAACGCCGCACGCAGATTGCCGAATTCGGTAAGGTGAACGCCGTACACGTGGCTCTTGCAAACCAGAAGCTTTATGTGAACCGCAAGGAAGGCTTCGTGGGCACGGGCATGAAGAAGGAAGAATACCTCTTCGACGTGTCGGAATACGACGACTTGATCGTGTTCAAGGCCGACGGAAGCTTCAAGGTCGTGAAGGTCAGCGACAAGGACTTTGTCGGTAAGGATATCATTCTCGTCGAAAAGTTCAACAAGGACGACGAACGCCATATCTATAACGTCATCCACCAGGATGGCAAGGACGGCTACGCTTACATCAAGCGCTTCAACGTCGGCGGCGTGACTCGCGACAAGGATTACTACATGGGCAAGAACAAGCCCGGTAGCAAGATTCTTTACATGTCGAGCAACATGAACGGCGAAGCCGAAGTGGTCGAAGTCATCTTGAAGCCGCGTCCGCGTATCAAGCTGAATTTTGAAGTCGATTTTAGCGAAGTCGAAGTCAAGGGACGTGGCGCCATTGGCAACATCGTTTCTAAGTACCCGATTAAGACGGTCAAGAGACTCCGCAAGGGCGTTTCGACGCTTGGTGCAAGAGTGCTTTACTTCGATGCTCCGAGCGGTATCGTCTCGACGCAGAAGAAGGGCGATTGCCTCGGTGAATTTGGCGAAAACGATAAGCTCTTGATCATCAAGCAAGACGGTAGCGCCCGCGTTCACAACATGGCAGACCCGATTCTCGTGGGTTCGAACATCAAGTATCTGCACAAGTACGACCCCGCGCAGGTCTTTACGGTGCTCTACTTCGAAGGCTCGAATTTCAACTACATGGTCAAGCGCTTCAATCTCGAAGGCTGCCCCATGACGACGGAATTCAGCGTTGTATCCGACCACAAGGACACAAAGCTCATCGAGCTCTTTGCTACAGATGACGCGCGCGAACTGATGGAATACCAGGTGGGTCGCGAAGTGCAGAAAGAAGAACTCGACTTGACGGAAGTAGCAGAAGTCAAGGGCTACAAGGCTCTCGGCAGCAAGTTCACCGCCAAGAAAATCAAGCGCGTGAGCCGCATTTCGCCGGCAGACCCGTTTAGCGACGGGAGCGGTGAAAGCGAAGGTTCTAGCGAAGATCCGAGCTTGTTCTAGTAACGCTTATTCTAGGAAATATGCCCCGCGAAAGCGGGGCATTTCTTTTTGCATTCAAGAAAGAACGCTATTTAAAATCTCTATTCATTAAAATTTCGGTTTAGCCACCCGAAATAAACTTTCAAATAAAATCGCGGACCCCTTTTAATATCGTAGGTATTCGTAGCCACATAAGCATACGATGCAGAAACTCTTAAAAGCATCAAATTAATATTCAAATCAGCATGTGGCCTGAAATAGAATTTATGACCAGGACTAAAAGCAAACCAATCCATCTTATAGCCAGCACTCACCGATACAGGAACCCAGCCCTTCCAAAAGAAATACTCCACAGTCGGATTCAACAAGAACAGAGTCCCTAAAAAAATTTTCATCGGAATTTTGTCTTCATAGTGACCATCACCATGCATTAGAATATACGGAAGAAAACCCAAAGTAACAAGTGAGTTTATTACAGATACTCTATATTCCAAATGACTCGTATCACGTTTATCCGAAATAAAGTGTACACCAAACTCGGTATTCAAATGAAGATTTTCCAACATTCTCTGTCCCGATTCAATGGAAAGAATTATATCATCTCGGCTAAACACCCGATCATCAATCCGTTTTTTTCCCCAGAATGATGCGTCTATTCCAAAAAATCCCCCCGCCCATTCCTTTTCGCAAAAAGCCTGAGAACAAAGCACCACCAAACAAAATAAAAATACAAACCGTTTCATTTCCCCAAACCTTCTACAAATAGAGCTTACAGAATATCGCGGTTCAAGAGTTCGCCGTGGCTGAGTTCGAGGCGGCGGAACGGGCTGTTCAGATAAAAGTCCGGGTTATGCGTTGCCATGAGGATGGTCGTTCCGCGGGCGTTGATTTCCTTGAAGATGCAGAAGACTTCTTCGGCGTTTTTCGGGTCCAAGTTACCAGTCGGTTCGTCCGCCAAAAGCAAATACGGGTTGTGCACCATCGCGCGAGCAATCGCCACACGCTGTTGCTCACCGCCCGAGAGCGTATAAGGCATCGCAAAACGCTTTTGGCTAATGCCCACGAGCGCAAGCGCGTCAAAGACAGCCGCGTTAATCTTGTTGCTCGGAGTGCCGACAATGCGGAGCGCAAGCGCCACATTCTCAAAAACATTGCGGTCCGGTAAAAGCTTAAAGTCCTGGAAAATGATTCCCATCTTGCGGCGGAGCGCTTGGATTCTATAGTCCGGAGTGTTCTTGCTGTCGTACAATACGTTGTCCGAAAACTTGACCATCACCTGGCCGCCGCGCTCATCGTCTGGGCGTTCATCCATGTAGATAAGTTTCAGCACCGTCGATTTTCCGGCGCCGGAATGCCCCGTCAAGAAAACAAACTCGCCTTTGTTTATACGGAACGTGACGTTGTTCAACGCCTTCCAGTTGGCTTCGTAAGATTTCGTGACGTGGGTAAAATGAATCATATTATTCCGTCATTCGGATTTCGACGAGAACTTCCTTGCGCCACTTCTGGATGAGCTTCTGGAGCTTTTCATTTTCCAAATGCGTTGCGGCCATAAGTTCAATTTTGCCGTAATCTTCTTCGAGCGTGAGTTCACGCACCTGGCGGGAATCGTCGAGACGGAACAAGTGGTAAGCGCCGTCAATCATGACCGGCTCCGAAATTTCACCGACATTCAAATTTGCGACCGGATCCACATAAGCAGGTTCCATTTCGTTACGCTGGAACCAGCCAAGCAAACCGCCCTGGAAATTACTGGACTTGTCTTCACTAAACTTCTTTGCAGCCTTGGCAAATTCATCCTTCGACTTAATGCTCTTGCGGAGAGAATCGGCGAGTGCCACAACCGCAGCGGAATCCTTTGCCGTCGGAATCGTGCGCAAGAGAATTTGTGCGGAGCGGACACCGTCTTCTTTACGGCCAAGCACGCGTGCAATGTGCCAGCCCAAATCCGTCTTGACCGGAGTCGATGCATAATGGCCAGTCTTCAAACGAGAAATCGCCTGTTCAAAGGCAGGGTCCAAAAGGCCTCGTTTGAAGTAACCGAGATCGCCACCCTTTGCGGCAGAGCTATCCTGTGAATGACGTTGGGCCAAAAGTTCAAATTTGATGCCGAGATTAAGACTATCAATCAACGTTTCGGCAAAGCGCTTCACAGAGTCCACAATCATGGAATCCGGCTTAATCGGGAGTTGGATGTGGCTCAACAAAACGCAATTGAACTGGCGCGGGAGCGAGTCCTTGTAATCCTTGTAGAACAAGTCCACCTCTTTCTTGGTCGGGTGGATCGTACCCACGTGGAGTTGGCGCACACGTGAAATTTCCATGTGGTTGCGAATCTGCTTACCGAGCTGTTCGCGGTACTGGATCATCGAAAGACCGAGCTGGGCACGCACCGCCTTTTCAAGCGTAGCCATATCAATCTTCTGGCTTGCGGCAATGGACTGGAGATGAGCCGTCACGCGCTGGTCCACTTCATTTTCCGAAATCACAATCGAGTCGCGGTCAATGCGGCTGAGCAAAACCTTTTCTTCAATCATGCGGTTCAGCACAGCTTCTTTCTGCTGCTGTTCCGTCATATTTGCCGCTTCGGGCGTTTCCTGGAACCTGTAGAGGTTGTTCATGAAATCCGAGCGCATAATCGGCTTGCCATCGACGACAGCCGCAATGCCTTCCATCAACACGGGCTCGGCAAAACAAGCGACAGACAGGGCAAAAACTAAAGAGGCAATTCGATTACTGATCATTATTTTTCCTTTTCACTAAGAACATTCATCTTCGTAATTATAGGGATTCCGGTTTTCCATTCATCCTTGAGACGCTTCACAACCATATTCTGGTGTTCCACCCAGGCATGCATAGAAACATCGTCAATCACTTCATCAAGCGGACGCGCATCGGCAGAATCAAGCTTGTTAGTCACAACCGCAATCTTTGCAGCGCCATCGCAGACCTTCATCGGAGTAATACGGCCGACAACCGCACGGCGGATCGACGGAATCATGCACGGATCCGGAGTTTCATCGACACCGTCAAATTCCCTCATGCGCTTCACCAGGCGATGGTTAGGCGGGATGGATTCGAACTTGGTGTTCTTGAATTCCTTGTAATAAATGACAGCGGACTTCCAGTCGGCAAAGGTGAGGATAGCCCCCGAAACAGTCGTCTTTCCGTTCAGGTAAAGGTCCTGGTTCTTGTGGTAGAAGTCAATTTTTTCGACATCACTCACAATCATCGTATCGAGGTAAGACTGCATGAAATAATCGGCGACAATCTTGCGCTTAGTGCGTTCAATCATGCGAATGAGCACAGAATCTTTCAGCGCACCGGCCTTCACAGCCTGCTGGTACACAAGTTCTTCATCAATCCAGCGTTGCAAAAAGAGGATGCGTTCACGATCGCCCCAGGAATCCCAATCAGGAGCGTACGTGTAAACCTCCGACTGGTGCAACTTGGAATCGCCCACGGTGACAATCACCGGGTCTTTCGTTTTACAAGCAGCAAGCATTACCAAACTGAATGCAAGCAATATACGGATAACGGATTTCATTGCGACAAATTTAGAAAATTCGCGCCCGCGAAAGTAGTTAAAGTCGTCCAAAACGGCCTTTCAACCTTGCTAAAGCGTCTTCTTCCACAATATCTTCGGCGTCATTACCCTTGCGTTTGTACTTGAGGATTTCAAAATCTTCAAGCATTGCCTTCGCTTGCAAGTAAAGTTCGGCAAATTCCGGGTCATCCGTTGTCGTGCGGTCGATTTTTCCGAGGAGTTCACGGGCATTTTTCAGTTCGTGGTCCTTGAGGTAACGAGCTTTAAGATACGGGCGGAAATATTCGCGGAGAGTACCCGCCGAAAGTTCCGTACTTTCGCGAGACGTACCGGATTCACGGGATGCGTTGAAATCTCGAGATGCGCCAAACGGGAGTTCTATGTTGAAAAGTTCGGCAAGAATGCACAGACGTTCAAATAAAGTAAGTTCTTTTTGGTACGCCGAACGGATTGCAATTATGGTTTTATTTTTTAAGGTCGACTTGGCGCTCCCACCTCGCATTTCCACGCTGAAATCCTTGAGCAAATTCCAGCACTTTACAAAAGCGTCAGCACTGATGAGGCCAGATTCGTATGTAGCACGAACAAGTGAAAGACGGATTTCTTCATCTTCGCTACGGGTGTTTGCAGCAAGACTCTTGAAGTCGCGAATCTTTTTGCCACGTGAGAATTCTAGCCCTGTAAAGCGCACACAGCGAGTCGCATCAAGGCTATCTGCAGCAAGCGATTTTGCGACCCAAATTTTGAGAGCCGTTTCAAAGTTATCAGCAAAGACACCGCCCATTTCAAGCAAGTTCAAGCGGTCGGCAATGAGCTGTTTTTTCTCTTCGGAGAGTGAAGTCTTTGGTGGTGCGGGATGCGCAGCGGATTCAAGATGCGCGCCCTCAACACGCTTGCGGAAAGCTTGCCAAAAACGGGATTCATCCGACACCATCAACGCCGATTGTCCAAGACGCCAGCCAAAGCGCATTCCTTCGAGCGGGAAGTCAATGCCAAACGTCACTAACGCCGGGCGAACCGCCAAGAACATGCGGTAAGAGCCCCATTCGGGAGAAATTTCGAGTTTATAAGGTTCCGGGAAACCAGGCTTTGAAACGACCAAATGCAAACGCAGGTGATTTTCTTTGTCGGGATTCACCGTCGGAACGTCAATGCTTGCGCCGTTTGCACCCGAGCGGATTTCCTTTGTATTCGAAAGCACTTCGTAAAGGAGCAATAACGGAGCTTTATGCGGGAAGTTATCGAGCGCCGCAAAGAATTCATCATCAATCGCGGTGCGCTTGGCTTCGAGCAATTTCTTGACGCTCTTAGGCATTTCGCGAATCACGGATTCAATCATCCATTCGCGCCATTGCTGGATGCTCATCGCAAATTTCGCCGGAGAAATTTCAGTCAGCAAGTCATAGGGCAAATTGAGCGTAATGCCATCGCAATCGCGAGTGGCGTCAAAGACCATTTCACCTGTAACAACGCGCTCGCCGATGCGGAAATGCTCGATGGAACCGCCTAACTGCGGAGCAGGTGCGTTTCCACACTTGTCAATCCCGACTTGATCGGGATTCCCCTTTCTTTGCCGAGAAGGCGATTCCGGGACGAAGCCCGGAATGACAATGCGATTGAACCCTCTCTCGTCATTCGTCTGTAGGGCAACGCCCGTTCTCTCGTCTAACAAATCCAACCAATACTTTTCATCAAATTTGAGGAACTGGTCGGTGTGCTCGTAGATGTAGCTTTTGAGCGTCTTGATGGAATTGACGTTACCCGCAATTCGCGTGTAGTAATCCACAAGCGCATCTTCGCTGGGGGCAAGTCCGAACTGGCGTTTTCGCGCTTCAAGCGCATGGAGATTTTCAACGACGCGGTCGTTGTGCTTCATGAAATCGAAAGGCCTTGCCACCTCGCCCATCACCACCGCCTCACGCCAGAAAATCTGGGCACAGTCTTCGGGATTCACGCGGGCGTAATCGATACGATGGCCACGGCTAATCACAAGCCCTCTAAAGCTTACTTCTTCGACCGCTTCTACAAAGCCACGTTCTTTATTCCACGTCGGTTCAAACCAGCGACGAGTGCAGAACGGTTCTGCCACTTGCAAAATCCATTCCGGCTTGATTTCGGCAGCCTTCGTGAGGAACGTGCGGCTCGTTTCGCGGACTTCGGCACTGAAAAGCCATTCCACACTCTTGGCGTACAAATCGCTACCCGGGAACACATGCGTTTCGCGACCGCTCACCAAGCGGTAACAGCCGTTTTCAATATCGCGATGCGCAATCCCGCCCAAGAATCCGGAAAGGAGCGCAATGTGCAAATTGTCGCGATGGAACGAATCAAACGGACAAACTTTATTTTCAAACTTTACTTCGAGAATGCGGCTGAACTGTTCGTACAAATCCACCCATTCACGCAAGCGCAAAAAGTGCATGCTGTTCTTATCGCAGAACTTGCGGAGTTTGTTCCAAGTTTTGCCGTCCCAGTCCGTGCAGAACGCATTCCACATCGAAACGTAAACGAGGAAGTCGCTCTTGTGACCGCAGAATTTGCGGTGCAGCTGACGGATGCGAGTGCGTTCCGGTTCATCGTTCGGCACCACACGCGGATCCTGAATGCTAAGCGCCGAGCACACGATAAGCGCCGGCTGCAAAACGCCCAAATCACGGGCGCGCAAAAGCACCGCCGAAAGCGACACGTCCATCGGGAGGCGCGTCATATCGCGGCCAAGCTTGGTCACATGACCGCTAGAATTGTCAGCCGTGAGTGCGCCAAGTTCAAACAACGTCTTGTAAGCGCCACGGAATGCCGAATGCGGAGGCGACTGCAAGAACGGGAAGTTTTCGAGTTCAAGCCCGAGACTGCGCAACTGCAAAACGACATTTGCCAAATTGCTACGGCGAATTTCTGGCTCCGTGAATTCATCGCGCTTTTCAAAATTCTCGGGAGAGTAAAGGCGAATGCACACGCCGGGCTTCACGCGCCCTGCGCGTCCAGTGCGCTGCCGCGCGCTGGCCTTCGAAATTTCTTCAACGGGAAGCCCCTGGATTCTCGCCTGCGCATTGTAGCGCGAGATTCGGGCCATACCCGTATCGACAACGTAAGCAATTCCCGGAATCGTAAGCGATGTTTCAGCAATGTTCGTCGCCAAGACCACGCGAGTCTTGCCCGTGTGCTTGAAAATGCGGCGCTGCTCATCAGGACTCATGCGTCCGTAAAGCGGGAGCACGTCAAAAGTTGCAGCATCCAGTTCATGAGCAAGCTCGCCCATCAAGTCCTGAATGTCGCGTTCCGTCGGTAAAAAACAGAGCAAGTGGTCGCGATGTCGCGTTTCCAAATCGAGAATCGCATCACGCGCTTCTTCGATTAAGCCAGAATCGCCCTTGCCACTGATATCGCGGAGATCCTTCGACTCATTTCCCTTCGACAAGCTCAGGGAACTGAAGGTCGGTGAGCCTGCCGAACCGCCAAAATAATATTCCACATCCACAGGGTACGTGCGGCCTTCGGCTTCCATCACGCAGCTGTTGTCATAAAATTCTTCAAAAAGTTTTGCGTCAAGCGTTGCCGATGCAACAATCAACTTGAAATCTGGACGACGAGCAAGAACAGTCTTGAAAATGCCGAGCAAGATATCAATGTTCAACGAGCGTTCATGCGCTTCGTCAATCATGATGGCATTATACTGCCGGAACAAGCGGTCCTTGCGGAACTCCTGCAACAAGATACCGTCCGTCATCACCTTGATGGGGGCTTCATTTGTACCTTGTTCCCAGAAACGAATTTTCGTCGAGACAAGCTCTTCGTCCTTGAGTTCTTCGCGCAAGCGGTCGGCAATGGAAATTGCCGCCAAACGCCGAGGCTCCGTCACGCCGATTTTGAAAGGTCGCACTTCGTGCTCTGAGCACAAGCGTTTGTCATCCTGGAGCCGAGAGACGATAGGATCCATTATTTTTTGGATTCTATCGGGGCCTTGCCCCTCCAGAATGACAGCGTTATTTTGCTGACTTAGAAACCATTCTAACAAGAACTTCGGCAACTGCGTCGATTTGCCGGAACCCGTATCCGCCTTGACGATGATAACTTGATGTTTTTCTAAAAGCTCAAAAAACTCCTCCCGATGTTCAACAACGGGAAGCTCCGGATATTCAATCTTCAAATCAGACAAAATCATTCTATAGGTTTCAGGTTACAGGTTTTAGGTATTAGGTTAATTTCATGCACTTCGTGCATCTATAAAACGGGCGACGGAGTCGCGATTATAAATCCTATAACCTAACCCCTAACGCCTAATTCCTATTCCTTAATATGCCCGCATTTGTCGCAGGTGAGTTTGTAGCTGTTATCGGGGTCTACGACCATCACGCCGTCACATTCCGGCACTTCGCACGGGAGTTCTCCCGGCATCACTTCTCTATAAGTCTTTTTTTCTTCCATAATGCCCCGAATATAGAAATTCAGCGCCCAACACGCCCACAACAATATTTATTTTTCGAACATGGAAAACGCAAAGACAGTCAAACAATCGCAAGTCGAAACCCGCGACATCGTCCACCCTTCCGACGTCAACGCCTACAATTTTGTATTCGGCGGACACCTGACATCGCTCCTCGACAAGGCAGCCTGCATTGCCGCCTGCACCCATTCCAGACGCAAAGTCACAACCGTTTCGATTGACAACGTGCGCTTTTTCAAACCCGCTACCGTCGGAACAATTCTCACTATCAAGGCATCCGTCAACCGCGCCTTCAACACCTCCATGGAAATCGGCGTAAAAGTCCTTGGAATTGACCCGCAAGTATCCTGGCAGCCCGAAGTCATCTGCCACGCTTATATGACATTTGTCGCCTTGGACGAAAACGGAAGACCGACCCCGATTCCCTCGATTATTCCCGAAACCGAAGACGAAATCCGCCGTTATGAAGAAGCCGGCATCCGCCGCGAAGCCAAGAAAAAACTGGCAACGGCCCTAGAAAACAAATAAACTCTACGTCTAATAAAAACACTGGATACACTTGAAAACATTTTCATCAAAAAGGCCCTTTGACGGGGCCTTTGTTGTTTCTAGATTTTTACACATGAAACAGATCGACGTCAAAGACCGTTCGCTCATCAGCCTTTCGTGGCCGCTAATCCTCACATTTGCCGTGAGCATGATCCAGCCCATGATGGACAGCTGGTTTTTGTCGCGCACTTCCGAAACCGCAGCCGCGGGCGTTGGCGCCATGCTCCCGATTCTCGGAGCTCTTTTCACCGCGCTCCACGCTTTTGCGCAATCCGGCGCAAGCATCGTCTCGCAATACATTGGCGCGAAACAGAACAGCCACGCCAGCAGCACTCAGACGATGGTCCTTTTCGGGAGCATCCTTCTCGGCATCGCGCTCACGCTCATCATTTATCCGCTTTCCGGGAACATTCCGCAATGGATGGGACTCACCGAAGCCCCCGCCGCATACGCCACGCAATTTTTAAGCGTCGTTTCGTTCGGGTTTGCCTTCCGCGCTCTGCAAACCATTTTGACCGCCCTCATCGCAACACACGGCCTTACCATTTGGAACCTCGTAGGCAACACTCTCACGATTGCCACAAACGCAGCCTTGAATGTCGTGTTCCTTGAAGGACTTTTTGGACTCCCTAAAATGGGCGTTCACGGAGTCGCCCTCGCGACCGCACTTTCCTGGCTCATTTCTTCGGGCATCCTTTGGCTTGTGCTCAAGTTCAAAGTACACCACCACAGCAAAATTCGCGACTGGAAACGCACCCGCGTTCTTTTGCCCGACTGGATTCGCATCGGACTCCCCGCCGCCGCAGAACCCATCAGTTTTCAGCTTTTCCAAGTGTTTATCACCGCGATGGTCGTCTATATCGGCACAACCGCAATGACCGCCCGCGTGTTCGCAGGGAACTTCGCTGCACTCTCCGTCATTCTCGGTGTCGGCCTCGGCAGCGGAAACCAGATTCTCGTAGCGCACCTCGTTGGCGCACATGACTACGTCAAAGCAAATCGCCGCGTGCACCAAACCCTCGCCGTGGGCATCACCAGCGGATTCTTGCTATCCGTCGCGGTCGCGCTCCTCGGCGAACACCTGCTCAGGCTCTACACCGACAATCCCGAAGTCCTCCGCCTCGGCAAAATCTGCCTCTGGTGCGACGTCGCCGTGCAACCCTTCAAAGCCGTAAACTTTATCGTCACCACATCGCTCCGTGCCGCAGGCGATTCCAAATTCCCGGCACTCGTGGGTAGCGGCATGATGTGGACACTCGGCCTTGCAACCTCGCTTATCCTCGCGTTTGTCGTTGGGCTTGGACTCCCCGGTCTTTGGCTAGGCATGGCAGCCGACGAATTCTACCGCTCGTTTGCCAACATTTGGCGCTGGCGTAGCGGCCGCTGGAAAAGCAAAGCCGTGGTTTAGAAAGCAAAACGTCCGGCGGGTAAGCCGGACTTCTATTATTCAAAGCACTTCGTCAATTTACGATTGGCCGAGAGAAGCCTTGATAGCGAGGATATCAGCTTCAGAAAGTTCAGTGAAATCGATAATCTTATCAATAGGTTCATTCTTCAACAACATTTTCTTTGCAATTTCGCGAGCTTTTTGATTGGCACCTTTTTCAAGACCCTGTGCGAGACCCTGTTCGAGACCCTGTTCAAGACCTTGCTGCAAGCCGCTATCAATAGCCGCTTTATGGATTGCGTATTCATCCCACTTGGCTTTCTGAGCTTCGTCGATCATTTTCTGTTCCTCTTTCGATAATTTAGCCAATTTCGCTGTCGAAAACAAGAGCTCGAACACCGTATTCGCGTACTGCTTGGGCATCTGCGTCATATTTTTCATGTTCTTAAGAGCATAAAGCGCCTTGTCGAGCGTCGTTTCAAGTTCGTCCAAAGGCTTGTTGAACTTCGGAAGCTCCACAAACGCAAAATTGAGCGTATCACTAATGCAAGATCCATTGATTTCGCGAAGCTTTGCCCGACGGATGTAGCGGTCATCGGCAAACACGTTAAATTCCATGAACACAACAGTAACGACAGGGTTCAATTCGTAATTGTACTTTTTGCCGCGTTGCCCCTGAGCAATGATTGTCTGCGAGGCGTAATAAATCGAGCGATTGACTATGTTTTCCTGAAAAAGAATCTGAACCTCGATGATGAACCTACGCTGTGCCGAATCGATGCAATGCAAGTCGAAAACGGAAGTCCGATTTTCGTTCGAACCGTCACTGTATTCCTTGTTTCGGGACTGCACATCAACAATCGGAGATGCTATTTCGCCTTCAAGTACGGCGTTCAAAAGCGCAATCAAACATACTTTGTTCTGCGAGTCAGGATTGAAGGCTTTCTTAAAAGTTCTGTCGAGAAGAAGGTCCGCGAATACACCCGCGCCCTTGAATTCTTCGAAAGTTTTGGCCTCGCTAATCATTTCGCCGTGGCTATTTTTCGTTTCGGCCACAATATTATTTTCCATATTTTTCCGGTGTTAAAACACCCGATAATGTCGGGTTCATAGACAGAAAACGGCTCCCCGTCCTTTATATTAACACGCTTTTTTGAGCGATTTGGTCCAATATTTTTTCAATAAGAATGAAATTTTACAATTGACTATACTATATGCAAAATATCCGGCATGAAAGCCGGACAATTTTTCTATTGACTATTGACCAATAGCTAAAAACCATTCTTTAAGTATAAATTAAATTCATTTAAACAAAAACTTAATAGACAAAAACTATAAATGGCAATATAATAAGAAAATTTCCAAATCAGCAAGCGACTTCTAAACCCAAAGCAAAGCGCACCAAAGGCGTATTACGACATTCCCGCTCCCCCAAAATTTCTACATTTGGCGCATGCCTTTCTACTCCGACGAAATCATCCAAGAACTCAAGAACCAAGCGGATATCGCGTTGGTCATTCAGCAGTTCTTGCCGCTCAAAAAAAGCGGGGTCAACAAATACGTCGGCGTGTGCCCATTCCACGATGACCACTCCCCGTCCATGTCGGTAAATTCCACGCTGGGCATTTACAAGTGCTTTGCATGCGGTGCGGGTGGCGATGTTTTCAAGTTCATCCAGGAACACGAAAAACTCGACTTCAAGGGCGCTGTAGAATGGGTCGCCAACTTTGTGGGTTTTGCACTTCCGAACCTCGGCAACAACGTCAATTCCGAAGTGCTCGAAGAACGCACAATGGTCCGGAAGCTTAACGAGCTTGCCTGCGAATGGTTCGAGCAACAGCTCACGTTAAGTCCCAAAGCTTTAGAGTATCTGAACAAGCGTCATGTTTCGCCTGAGACGCGCAAACAGTTCCACATCGGCTACGCCCCGACAGGGCGAGAAGGCTTAATCGGCTACGCCGCACGCAACGGCTTTTCGCCACGCGACTGCGTCAAGGCTGGGCTTGCCGTCGAAAAAGAAAATGGCGGTATCGCAGACAAGTTCCGCGACCGCTTGATGATTGCCATCCAGAACCTTTCGGGAGTCGTTGTCGCCTTTGGCGGTCGAGACTTGAGCGACCCCGCATCGCACAACGGAATAAAACTTGCCAAATACATGAACAGCCCGGAAACCGCGCTCTACAGCAAGCGCGATATTCTCTTCGGACTGAACCACAGCCGAAACGCCATCTTACAAGAAAAAGCGGTCATTATCGTCGAAGGATATTTTGACCTCATCAGCCTTTACCAAAGCGGTGTGCAGAACGTCGTGGCCGCATCGGGTACGGCACTTACCGAGAATCACGCCAGCATTCTCGCCCGCTATGCGAAAACGGCTTACCTTGTTTTTGACGGAGATGCCGCCGGGCAAAATGCCACGCGCCGCAGTCTCGAAATTGTGCTCCCCAAGGGCCTTTCGCCAAAAATCTTTGCGCTTTCACGACCGGACGGCACCAAGATCGACCCGGACAACTTTGTGAACGAGCAAGGCCCGGACGCCTTCAAAAGAGCGCTCCGCACCGCCGAAGACTGGCTCAGCTATCTCGGACGCACCATGCCGAACAACAGTCCCGAAGACCGAGCCGCATTCATCACGCAAGCAAAGACGCTCATCAAGAGCATTGAAAATCCGGAACTTCGCAACCAATATTTGAAGCTTGTTTCCGAGCGTTACAGCACAACGCGCTCGCTCGCGGGCATCAAGGTGGCACACCCGAAACGCGAAAAAGTACCCACCGCCGAACAACCCGCAGCACCGCAAGTAAGCGTTCCGTGGGAACTGTTGTCGCCGATTGAAGTGCGATTTGCAAATTTACTTTACCGCAACCCCACCCTTCTCGACCGCGCCGCAGAATACTTCGACATGGACTTTGCTGCCAGCGGAATCCAGATTTTTGATTCCCCGCTGATTGATGAATTTATCCAGTCGATTCTCGCGCAATATGCAGAAACGGGCGCATTCTCGCCGAGAACATTGTACGAATCGCTTTCGCCGCAGTTGCAGCTTTTCTTGGAGCAACTCCCCGATGAGACGTGGAAAACGCCGAACGAGATTTTGGAATTTTACGACACGGTTGCCGTGCTCACGCTCAATCTGTGCGACCGCTACAAAAAACTCATCCCGCTCGATTCCGAAGCAGGCATGCGTCTCCGTATGCAGTTGAACAAGTTCACGCAGGGCATTCAAATTGTTGCCAAGAAGCGCAAGATTTCGGCCATTACGCCGGACGTTTTCGCCGAGCAGATTATCCAGAGCAAAACACCGCTCATCGAGCTTTACACAGAAATTAACGAGCTTGCGATGAACGGAGGGAACGCCGCGCAGTTCTCGCAGCAGGTTCCCGCACCACCCCCGGCACAACCAAACGAAATGCCCCCGGAGATGGAAGCCCCGCCTCCATTCGAAAGCGATGAGCAATTCGCATCGAGCGAACCTCCTGAAGATGTACCATACGACCCGAACGAAGACGAACCCTACGTTCCCGACGATGACTTTGGAGCCATGGACGATTTCGGCTAAGCCCAACAAGATTTTAAAATTAAAGAGGAAATATGTTATCCATCAAGAACCTTAAAGCAAGTATCGAAGACGGCACCCAAATCCTGAAAGGGATCAATCTTGAGGTCAAGCCGGGAGAAGTCCACGCCATCATGGGCCCGAACGGCTCCGGCAAAAGCACGCTCTCCAAAGTGATTGCAGGTCACCCCGCTTACCATGTCGATGGCGGTTCCGTAGAACTCAACGGCAAGAACTTGCTCGAAATGGAAATCAACGAACGCGCCAATTCTGGCCTCTTTATCAGCACGCAGTACCCGACCGAAATTCCGGGCGTGAACAACGTCGAATTCTTGAAGATGGCACTCAACAGCAAGCGCGCCTACCTCGGCCAGCCCGAAATGAGCGACGAAGATTTCAAGAAGCTCTGCGAAGAAAAGATGAACTTGCTCGAAATGGACGAACGCTATCGTGAACGCGGCGTGAACGACGGCATGAGCGGTGGAGAAAAGAAGCGCAATGAAATCCTCCAGATGGCGATTCTAGACCCGAAGGTGAGCTTCCTCGACGAAACGGACTCCGGCCTCGACATTGACGCCCTCCGCATCGTGGCAAACGGCATCAATCACATCATGTCGCCCGAAAAGGCCGTGATTCTCGTGACGCATTACCAGCGTCTTTTGGACTACATCAAGCCCACTTACGTTCACGTGCTCCGTCACGGCAAAATCATCTTGAGCGGTGGCCCAGAACTCGCCCTCAAGCTCGAAGATCAAGGCTACGACTGGATTGAAGAAGCCAAGTAACGGCGAGGACGCATAATGAACGCTGAATTTATACAGAACTTGCCCACCGCGGAACAGGCGATAGCACGCCTCCGCGAACTCGGCATGCCCAAGCGCAATAACGAACTTTGGTCGTTCTTCCCGGTCGCAAAAATCCCGACTCCGGAATTCATGGGCACGGATTTTGCAGCAGCCCCAACGACTTCCCCGGCAGCAACCCCGGCCAACCAAGAAACCGACTTTGCCGCCCTCCTCCCGATTGCAAATCAAGCCCGCCCCATGATTCGCGAAATCGTGAACGGCGCCGCCGAAATGGCCATGCTCAAGTGCAACAACGACTTTGGCCACACCGTCCTTGACATCGGCAAAGGCGCCAAGGTGAGCCTCGAAATTCTCGACAACAAAGTTTCGCACGACATCGCCGCCGAGCGCTTTGACATCAACGTTGGCGAAGATGCAGACGTGGAAATCTTCTTTGCAAACCCGGCTTGCGATTTGCCGCTCCGCTTTAGGCATTTCAACATCAACCAAGCCGCAGGCGCCAACGTCCGATTCTCCAGCATCTGCCGCGACACCGCCATTGGCCGCGTGAGCGTTGAATGCCACCTCAAAGGAGAAGGCGCGAACTTCGATTACAGGAGCCTCCACGTTCTCGATGGCGAAGCCTCGCAGCACAGCCGCCTCACCATCTACCACGAAGCCCCGCGCACGGTGAGCACCCAGCTTGCCCGCAACCTGCTTTCGGGTTCTGCACGCGTGAGCTACGACGGAAGCGTTATCGTCGGTTACGACTGCACGGGCGTCAACTCCAGCCAGCTCGTGAACACCATCCTCATGAGCGAAGATGCTAGCGTCTCCGTGAAGCCCGTCCTCAAGATTTATCACGATGACGTGGAATGCACGCACGGCAACACCGTCGGCGAACTGGATGCAGAACAGATGTTCTACCTCGTGAGCCGCGGCATCCCGAAAAAGGCCGCCCAGGAAATGCTCATGCGCTCCTTCGCTCAAGAGACGTTCCTCCCGCTCCCGGACAGCCCCGCGAAAAAGCGACTGATGAGCAGTCTTTAGACGAGAGGGAGATTCCCGCTCGGAGGCGGGAATGACAATACTATAAAAAGGCGGCTTCGGTCGCCTTATTTTATTTATGCAAATAAGATTTTTGTATATTCTTCTATATGAAAAAACTTATCCTTATCATTACTTTGGGAGCATTGAACGCATTCGCTATCGATTGCCTCCGTTCCACCTTTGACATTTTCGCCAAAGAATATCCAAAATCTAGTGAGCCTATAACAGCGATTTACAAGAATTTTTTTGTAGATAGCATTTACCTCCATTATGCGGACACTAGCCTTAGCACGGAGTTCGACAACAACAAGTATTACTACACAGGCACTCATGTTGACAGTGCCAAGACTTACACCAAAAAACACGGCTCCGACAATTGGGAAATCAAAGTCCTAAGTCCAGAAGAGTTAACTCTTGAAGCCTATGGAGTCAAGACCACCATTACACAAGAGGGCGATTTCAAAAGAGTCCGCCAAGAAGGCAAAGGTAATCCACCAATCACTGAATACTTGATCTACGAAACAAAAGACTCCGTCTTTTACGTTGTTTCATATCTCGATTCATCAGGAAATAAAAACCCCGATGGTCTAAACACCTATGTGCACACAGTTTACATCCGTAATGATACTTTATATCAATCCGAAGACGGCTCCGGAAATTATATTGTTCGCGACTCAGCAAACGAAAACAAGTGTTACGAATATATTTCCTACCTCAAAAACGAAATTCGCGCCACTTACGAATACGAAATGAGAGGCGACACACTTACCGCCACCGAAAAAATTCACGGAGGCTACAGAAATACACTCACGTTTTTCTTCGTTCCCATTGAAAAATACTCTACCGCCATTATTTCCACGAAACGTCGCCCCAAATTGAATCCGGCAAAATCAAAGGACTTCGATTTGCTCGGTCGCCCCGCCAAGAACAAGCACATCGCTATTTTCAAGCATTAACAAGAAGGAGATGCCCGTTCAAGTCGGGCATGACAACCATAGCGACTTTCATAAAAAAAATCCGTCGGAGAAATCTCCGGCGGATTTTTACATTGCTGTGAGAACTCTCATACCTTTCATTCCCGAATCGCAGCCTCAGCTGCGACAGAACTCACGAGCAATGTACCCACACCCCCCAAACATCCCAAACACCCTAATTTTTCCCTTCTTCCTTTTTGTACCAGTGGGCTACCACCGGCACATTTATAAATGTATACGAGAAATCAAGGGCGCGCTAAAAATATTTTCAAAAGCATCATCCAAACAAGAAAGTTCCAAGTCGGAATAATGCTTTTTCAAAAA